>NZ_JBHSHY010000031.1:0-60222 GCF_042653205.1 Paenibacillus sp. GCM10023250
GTTTATACTTCATTGTAGAGTGCCTCCTGAGCTGGGATTTGTTCTTTGGTCGGAACGTTCCCCAGTATACAGAAGGTGCTTTTTTCATTCAAACCTCGAATTCATTCATTACAGGAATGGCTCCTTTCATGAATCGCGCATGGGGCATGCGGCCGGGTCTCGCGGCCGGCAGCCGGACCGCGGCCGGGCTACGCCATGATCCGCTCCACGTACCAGATCATGCCGAAGACGAAGACGCAGGCGATCGCGGCCGCCTGCAGCGGCCGTGCCCAGTCGAATTTCCGGATCAGCAGGAGCAGCGGAAACAGCAGCGCGATGATCAGCAGCTGGCCGAACTCGACGCCGATATTGAAGGCGCCCAGCGACAGGAGCGAGCTCGCCTTGAACGCCCCGGTCAAGCTCAGCGCGCCGGCAAAGCCGATGCCATGCACGAGCCCGAAGCCGAACACGACGAACGGACGCGCTTTGCCGCCGTTCAAGAAATACGCCTCCAGCGCGACGTACGCGATGCTGAGGGCAATAAGCGGCTCGACGATCGCGGGCGGCACCTCGACGACGCGGAAAGCGCTCAGCCCGAGCGTGACGCTGTGCGCCAGCGTGAATACGGTGGCGGTCTTCAGCACCGAGCGAAAATCCCGCGACGTCAGCACGAGCGCGGCGACGAACAGAATATGATCGAGCCCGATCATGATATGATGAAAGCCCAGCTGGATGAAGCGCCACGCCTGCCCGATCACCCACGTCTTCCCGAGCTCCATCTCCCGGTCGCTGCCGGTAAAGACGAACTGTCCCTCTTGGCCGCCCCAACGATAAGCCGCTATGTTGCGATGCAGGGAGTCGTTGTCGTCGAAGAAAATCGCGTACGTCACCTCGATGCCCCCGGCATGCGCGGCGTTCGGGTAAGTCAGCCGGAGATCCGCGTAATAACGGCCAAGCTTCGAGACGAGCGACATCTCGCCCAGCTCGCCGGCCGCCTCTTCTCCGTCGACGTAGATATGCAAATGCGTCCGCACGTAATCCGCCACTTCCTGCTTGTGCTGCCGCAGCAGCTCCAGCAGCTCGCCCTCGGACTGTTCCGCGCGGGCGTCGAGCGTGACGACGCGGCCCAACTCGAAGTAATCGAGCATCAGCTCGTAACTTAGCCGGCCCTGCTCGGCAGTAATCGTGGAAAATCCTTCGCTGTTATCCGTGTGCGCCCATGCCCGAGCCGCCGGCAGCCAGCCCGTGCACAACAGCACGAGCGCAATCCATAAAAACGACCATTTTCTCAGCAATTTCGACGGCCTCCGCCCATTTTTGACTTTATCCGGGATCGGTTCTTATCTTGTTGCCGGTTTGTTTACGCAAGATAAAATAACAGTTAATAACAGGTAAATCTACTAAAATAATCCTGTAGAACCAGGAGAAATAACATGAACCGTGCAATTATGACGGCAATCAGGACCGATCACTATCTTCTTTTTTCTGGTTTCTTCGACAAATCCGATAGAATTCCCTGATTTCATGCGTCCCTATCCGCGCTGACTCCGACCAACGTCACAGCCGGGCGAGCTCTCCCGGGGCGCCGCCGCGGGACGGCCGGGCAAGGCCGCGCGCGCATCCGCTTCGCCGGTCCCCCTAGGTCCATGTCCCGGGTTGAATGCCGATGCGGACGCTGTAGCAGGCTGGCTCCGGACTGCCTTTCGCCCGCAAGGAACAAAAAAAAGGCCAACCAGAACAGCCTGGTTGACCTTGCTTCTACGAAATGCGGCCGGCAGACAAGCTGCCGCAGCCGATGTTCTAACGCAGCCCTAACCGGAATCGGCGCCCGCGCCGTCAGTTCGCCGCGTTGACGGTCCGCGTCCGCGGCGCCACGAGCTCGCCGCCGAGCTCCGCCGAGCGCTGCTCCGCTTCGATGATGGCCATCGTGGCCAGCGTCGACTCCGGCGGACAGACGGCGACCGGCTGCCCGGACGCCGCGGCGTCCAGGAAGCAGCGGATCTCGCGGTAGTAGCCCGTGTCCTCCGGCAGCTCCGCTTGGAAGGCGGGCTCGCCGACGGGATGCACGCTCACTTCGCCGTCCGCGAACACGATGCTCGCGCCTTCCAGGTTCACCCGGTAGGTCATCGCGAACTTGATGTCGCCTTCCAGCGTCCAGTCCGCCTGCGCGTTCAGCACCATGCCCTCCGGATAATAGTAGTTCGTCGAGACGATGTCGTAGCCGCCCTTCGGCGCGACGACCCGGCCCGACGTCGACACCTTCGCAGGCAGGCCGAACAGCCAGTTGACGATGTCCGTGTCGTGGACGTGCATGTCGAGCAGGCAGCCGCCGCTGTGCTCGCCGTTCAAATACCACGGCAGCGGGTAGCCTGACCCGCGGAAGAAAGAGCCTGCCCTTACTTTGCCGTAACGTCCGTCCGTGACGCAGGCTTTCAAAAATTCATAGGCCGGCCAGAAGCGCAGGCATTGCCCGATCATGAGCGTCCTGCCGGACGCGGCCGCCGCCTCCGCCATCCGGAGCGCCTGCTCCGACGTGCGGGCCATCGGCTTTTCGCACAGCACGTGATAGCCCTGCTCCAGCAGCGAGCAGGCCAGCTCCGCGTGGAACGGCGTCGGCACCGTGATGTCGACAGCGTCCAGCGTCTCGCCGCGCAGCATCGCATCGACCGAATCGTACAGCGCGTACGCGGCCAGCCGGTCGTTCTTCAGCTCCGCGATCTTCAGGTCGCAGATCGCCGCCAGCTCGACGGGATAGCCCTTCCGCGCCAGCCGCTCGTACACGTCCAGGTGGACGCCGCCCATCGCGCCGATGCCGATCAGACCGACCTTCAGCGTCCGGTTGTCGTTCGCGTTCGTCATATTAGCCTCGTCTCCCTTCCAATATGCGGTCCATCGCCAGCGACGTGTTGTAGACCATCTGATACGGATCATGCTTGTACGTCCCCATCTCGGCGATGAGGTAGCCGTCGTAGCCGACGGCTACGAGCGCGTTCATGACCGCCGGGAAATCGACGTCCCCCGCCAGCAGGTCGACGAAGCCGTGAAGTCCGCCGGCCTGCAGCCGGTAGTCCTTGACGTGCACCTTCTTGATGCGCTTGCCGAGGATGCGGACCCACTGCTCCGGGTAGCCCGTCGCGAGCACGTTCCCCACGTCGAAGTACGCCCCGACGTACGGCGAATCGACGGCGTCGATGAAGCCCCGCAGCTCGAGCGGCGAGAGCAGGAACTTGTTCCACACGTTCTCGAGACCGATGTTAACGCCGGCAGCGCGCGCGTCGTCCGCCAGCCGCGTGATCGCCTCCAGCGCGCGGTCGTACGCGTATTCGTAGTCGACGACCTCGAAGTCCGGGATGAAGGCCACGCCGACGGCGCCCGGCACGACCAGTATCGTGTCCACGCCAAGCGCGGCGGCCAGCTCCAGCTGCTTGCGGCAAATGTCCATCGCACGGACGCGGACGGCTTCCGAATCGCTCGTCATGCTGCTGCTCCAATAGAGTCCCGTGGCCAATCCGCAGATCTCCACGCCGGCCGCTTCCGCCTGCGCCGCGATGGCGCGCGCGTCCTTCTCCGTCGTCTGCAGACCGAGCTCGCCCGACTCATCCAGCGTCAGCTCGATGCCGTCGTAGCCCGCCCGCTCGGCGATATCGAGGCAGGCCGCGATCGGCGTCCCGGCCGGGAACGACCATTTGTTGATCCCTTTTTTCATCCTGGCTCCTCCTTCGGATTCGCTGCCGCTTTGCATCATTCCGTTATGCGTATATTCATTATAGCGCTCGGAACGTATAATGAATTTGGACGATAGAGACATTAGTTGGACGATTCCGGCGCAATTCTTTCCATATTGTTTCACGAAAGGAGGCAGGCCCGCGATGAAGGTGGAACCGCGCTACCCGCTCCGCCGGACCGCCGCGTTCCGCGAGTGGAGCCCGAGCATCCATTACGCGAAATACCAGGTGCTGCAGCCGGCCGAGCTGGCGTGGCGGCGCCTGTACGATTACGAGCTGCTGTACGTGTACGAGGGCGAGGCCGCGACCGAGATGAACGGCCGCCGCCATGCCATCCGGGCGGGCCAGCTGGCGTTCCTGCCGGCGGGCGTCCCGCACCGGAACGCCGTCGTCGTCCCGAACACGCGATTTCTCGGCATCCACTTCGATTACTTCGACGAGCTGGCAGTCCATTCCGACGCGGACTTGGTGGTGAACGAGGAGACGGCGGACGCGGCGAAATTTTGCCGGGAGGCGCACACGGAGCCGTTCGCGCCGCTGTCGGCATTCGCGGTCCTGACGCCGCCGCCGGCCTGCGTCGCGCTCATGGAGGCGATCGTGGAAGAATTCTCGTCTCGGCCGCTCGGCTACGAGCTGGCCTGCAAGTCGCTCATGCTCGGCGTCCTGTCGCAGCTGCTGCGGCTGCAGTACGCCGAGCCCCGGCCCGGCGCGACGGTCCACGCCGCCCGCATTCAGGAGCTGATGGCCGAGATCGAACGCCGGCCTGCCGAGCGGTGGAGCAACCCGGTGCTCGCGGAGCGGCTCGCGATGAACGAGGACCATATGGCCAAGCTGTTCAAGGGCGTCGCCGGCCTCGCGCCGAGCGAGTTCGTGCGCGCCGCCCGCCACCGCGAAGCGCGCCGGCTGCTGCGGGAAACCGCCCTGACGGCCGAGCGGATCGGGGAGCTCGTCGGCTACACGGACCTGCATTATTTCAGCCGCGTCTTCCGCAAGCTCGAAGGCGTGTCGCCGCGGGCGTACCGGAAGCTGTCGCGGGTACTGTAAGGACTCGGCGCATGACGAAGAGACCCTCCTCGGCGAGAAAGGTCTCGTTTGCTCGACACGTGCAGGGCCTTGCGATACGACAACCCCGCCCCCGGCGAGGCGGAATTGCGTTCCACCGCGAGTGACAGCGGCGTCTTCTAGCAGCGGCTGATTCGGATGACGCTCTCGCCGCTTTCGACCGGGGCCCGCAGCGTCAGGCGAATCCGGTACAGCTGCTCGCCCCACGCCTCCCGCATGACGGCGTCCTCCAGCGGCAGGCGCTCTGCCTCGCCGGCATACCGCTGCCCGTCATACGCGATCCGAATCCGGTTCCCGCGTTCGTCTTCCAGCACGAAGCCGCCGCCCCCCTCGCTCCGGGGAAGGCGCGGCGTCATCAGATGAAGCGCAATCGCATCCGACGGCTCCCGGAGACGATACGCGTCCCGGATCTCCACGTGCGGCGACCCGCCGCGGACGAGCGTGAACGTCCGGGTCCAGCCGGCGATCCCCGCCGCATCCAGATAAGCTCCCGCAAGCTCCATCGAGAGCGAAGCCGCCTCGTCGTCCTGCCCGTAACGGACGTCGCCGGCCCGGTACTCCCTGCCGTTCATTTGCTGGATCCCGTTCACCAGCGGCACGTTATGGTAGGCGGACTGCATCGCCCATATCGAATACCGCTCGGCGAAGAACGACTTGGACGTATACGTCAAGACGCCGGGATCCACGAGCATCGGCGAGCCGCCGCAATAGACGCTGAAGTGCCCGATGTCGTTGTGATTATGGCTTTCGTCGTTGTGACCGCCCTTGGCGGCGAGATAGAGCCCCTCGGAGGAGCCTTCCCGTTCCCGCGCCGCCATCCACTGAATGCCGTCCAGCCAGGCGTCCCGGACGTACGGCGAGGCGCCCGCATACCGCTCGACCTCCGCATAATGCAGAATCGCCGGCAGCAGGCGGAACAGGTTCGCGAACTCCGGCCGGGTCGCCTCTTCCCCCCGCGCCCGCTGCGCCCTCGCCCCCAGTTCGGCGAGCCGGTCGTTGCCGGTCCGCCGGCCGTACCGGTAGACCAGCTCCGCGGGAATCGCCACCCGGGGCGGACTGTCCGCGGCGTTGACGTAATATGCCTCGTCGATGAATACGTCGTACAGGAAAGCGCCCATGCGCCGGACCAGCGGCTCCTCGCAGCCGTCGATCGCCCCCTCCGAGGCGCCGTGCAGCAATTCCAGGCAATCGAACAAGGCCCCGGCGGCGTACAGCCAATATTTCGGCCCTTCCTCGCAGCCGCCGTCCGGATGCAGCCGTTCGAGGTAGCGGTCCAAGCTCCGCAGCGCCTTGGTGACCGCCGCTTCCCGCCGCGCGGGGTCCGCTTCCAGCAGCAGGAAGGCCGCCAGGCAGTTGGAATGGCACCACGGATTCCAATTGTTCAGCATCCGCTCCCCGTGAAAGCCCATCCACCAAAAATCGCGTTCCAAATACGGCTCCAGAATCCGCTTCCCGACCTCCAGCTCGATGCGCTCGCCGATCATCGGGCTCGTTTCGTCCAAGACCGGCTTCAGCAGGTACAGCGCCCAAGCGAGCAGGGCCGCCGTCTCGGCCGCGAAGAGCTCGATCACGGGATCCGATACGTCCGGCAGCAGCTCCTGCCGCTTCATCATATAGCCGTGCGCGGGAATCCCCCAGAACGTCTCTTCGCAGATGTACCAGATGCCGTTGACGATCTCGTCCGTGAAGCGCCCCCGGTGCTCGATGCACTCCGCGAGGACGAGCTCGGCCAGCGCATGCCTGCGCTCCCAGGAAGCCCGGTCGTAGCGCTCGCGGTCCCCCGTCCGGCCATAGGCCATGTACGCCGCCGCCGGCAGCGGCACCCAGCCCTCATCGAGCCTGCGCTCGCCCCTGCCGAGCCAATAGGACTTCAGCTTATCCGGCAGCGCCTCCCACGCCGCGCGGTCCCCGATCGCCGGAAACGGCTTGTACCGCTCCTTCGGCAGCAGCAGGTTTCCCAGCTCTTCATTCGCATAACGCTCCGCCAGCATGCATGTCCCTCCCCTATTCTCCACCGCCGAAATGATACGCCATCAGCACTTCGTCGGCGTACGTGCCGTCGCCCAGCTTCAGCGCGTTCCGCTCCAGCCCGTACGCGGCGAAGCCGAGCGACTCGTACAGCCGCTTCGCGGACGCGTTCGTCTCGACCACCGCCAGCTGCGCCTGCTCCAGTCCGGGCAGTTCGCCGGCGCGCCGCAGCAGCTCCGCCATCAGCATGCGGCCGACGCCGCGGCCCTGAACCGCCGGGTCGACGTACATGCCCCAGATCATGCCTTTATGGCGGACCTTCCGCGAGCTCTCCCGGCGAAACCCGACCACCCCCGCGAGCTCACCCGCTTCCGTGAACGCGCCCAGGATGAATTGGCCCGGATCCGTCGAGAACCGCGCCTTCACGTCCGCGAACGGCGTATCCTTCGCTTCCTCGTAAGCCGACCCGAACGCCTGCGGATACTGCCGCAGCGCCTCCAGCCGCACCCGCCAAAAGCTCGCCGCGTCCTCGACCGTCAGTCTTCTGATGTCCATGTCCCGTCTGTCTCCCTTCCTTTCCGAACCCGGACCTTCTCGCGCAGCCTGCATGGCGGCGAATCCGGCAAGACCGCATCGGGCCTCCGCCGCGATGCGAGGGCAGGCGCGAAGCCCGGTTCGGCGATTGTTACCCTTTCGCCGGCCGCCGCCGATTCCCTCCCGGACGGTACGTCGCCCGGGCTTGCGATGTACCCGAAGCGGGCACAAAGGCGAACGACGTGCTCCCCGTTCGATCTTGTGGTAGAATCTTAAGGTAGAATCTTCAGGTAAACGAAGGGAATCCCGCGAGCCTTGGCGGCATCCGGCAGGAATTTTTCCACAACTGTCGAATACTGTCGTGATACCCAATCAATTCATAGGGGACAGAACCAGCGCGTTACTGCATAATGAGAAGAGTGCCAGACTATTTTTGACATGAAAAAGGGAGCACGTACCATGATCGTACATTACACAAAAGATATCGCCAGCGCCCTCGGCATCATAAGCTCCGGCGAGCTGCACATGACGCGCCTCGGCGGCCTGGACGAATCGAACGACGCATTGCAGCATTTGACCGACTTCAACCGCCTGCACTATACGCAGGATCTGATCGCCACCTTCAAGCAGGCGCTGAAGCTGATGAACCAGACGCCGAACCTCGATCAGAAGCAATTCTTCACGCATACGTTCATGGCGGCGCAGCTCCGCAAGGTCGCGTACCAGAACGGCGTCTCGCTCGGCGGCTCCCTCGGCCGGCTCCTGAGCCAGAACAGCTTCATGGCAACTTTCAGCGACGAGGAAGCGAGCGCTTTCGCCGGCCCGGCGCGCGGGGAGATCGCCTTCGAGTTCGACGGCAACCCGCTGACGGCGCCGCGCGGCTTCCAGCTGCTGTTCAATAAAGTGCATTACACCGACTCCGAGAAGCTGAAGAAGCTCGAGGCGGACAGCGGCGACGACATGGCGCAGTTCATGGACAGCGTCGCGCAGGAGAACGACTCCACGTTCGCGGACATCCTGGCCGCGTACATCGACAAGCTCGAGAAGCAGCAGCTGGCCTACACCAACGTCATTCACGACCTGCTGTCCGCGCTGATGGAAGAGAATCGCGAAGGCGGCTACACTGCGCTCGACCTGTACTCGCTCGACGAGACGGTGCAGACGGTCAAATTCATCCACGACTTCATCGTCGAGGACTACACGACCAAGTTCCGTACGGAGACCGGCCAGAAGCCGCCGACGAAGCTCGAGATCAAGCAGATTTTGAAGCAGAACCCGGACATGATCGAGGCGACCTGGATCGATATCCGCAGCGCCCTGATCGCGGACGACGCGTCCGAGGCGGCGCGCGAGGTTCGCGCGATCCTGCTGCCGCAGAACAAGAAGCAGTTCAACCAGCAGAAGAAATTCATCCCGGCCGCGTTCGAAGCGGACAAGCTCCGCCGGATCGTCATCTCGGCGAACGCCGAGCAGAAGGCGGAGTGGAAATCGAAGCTCGAAGACGCGCTGTTCACGAACAAAATCGCGAACGTCGAGGTCGTCGTCCTGTAGGAGGCGGCGCCGGCGAACGCGCCAAAAAAGCGGCATTCCCGTTGCGGGGATGCCGCTTTTTGTCATAAATGCCGCCGCGATCGCGCATGCTACGCGTGATTGGGCTTTTCTACGCCCAGGAGGGAATGGCAGCCGTTCGGCGCCGTTTGACGCCGTTCGGCGCCGCTCGCGCGGGCCGCTGACCGCCTCTCGTCCGGCTGAGGACAACCGCGACTTCTCCATCCGGTATCGCCTTCTTAAAAAAATTCCCCGTTCGAAATGTCGATCGCGGCATTTCTTATTCGTTGCCTAAGTGAAAGCCGCTTAAACGGGCGACCGATTCTGCCATGCAGACGCCCGTCATACGAAGAGGAGGATGAAATGATGATGAATATCGAACGGGAGAAAAACTTAGGGACGGGTAGTGCCGGCGGCCGGTTATGGACGGCAAGGATCTTGAACGGGATCGTGATTCTGTTCATGCTATTCGATGGAATCGGCAAAGTCGCCGGGCAAGCGTTCTCCGTAGAAGGTACGCTCGCGCTTGGATTTACGGAGACGCATATGGCGGCAATGGGCGTTTTGGCTTGCTATCGGCCCTGCTATGCGCCATTCCACGGACATCGTTCATCGGCGGGCTGCTGTTGACAGGGTATCTGGGCGGAGCGGTGGCGGCCCAAATTAGAGTGGATGCCCCGCTTTTGTCGAACATCCTCTTTCCGGTCTACGTCGCGGTTTTGTTTTAGGCGGCGTTCTGGCTGCGGGACGAGAGACTGCGCAGACTCCTCTCGCAATCATAACAATCTCGCGTGCATACGCCGCCGAATTCTCGACAACCGAAAAAGCAAAACCGCTGCCGCGCATCGATTCGCAATCGGAGCGCGGCAGCGGCTTGGCCGTCATAGGCGCACCGCTCGCCGGTCAATGATAATCCCGGTACTCCTGCGGCGTGCAGCCGACCAGCTTTTTGAAGAGATACGTGAAATACGCGGAAGTCTGGATGCCGACCCGGTCCGCCACCTCGTACACCTTGATCCCCGGGTCCTTCAGCAGCTCGCGCGCCCGCGCGATGCGGGTCTCCTGGACGAACTCGGAGATCGTCTTGCCCATCTCGCGCTTGAACAGGACGCTGAGGTAGCTCGCGTTCAGGCTGAACGCCTCCGCCAGCTGCTTGACCGTCCAGTTCTCCTGCAGCCGCTCCTCGATGAAGTCCGCGATCCGCCGGACGAGATTGTGCTGCTGGTTCTGGCGCTCCTTCTTCTCGACCGTCATATAGCGTTCCACGTAATCGACCAGCAGCAGGATGATCTGCCCTGTGCTGCCGCAGTCGAGCATCCGCCGCCACATGAGGATGTTCATCTCGCCGTCCGCGTCGTTCTTCCACTTCAGGTTCCGGATCAGCTCGCTCAAGAAGCTCATGCCGAACGCCTGGACGTACGAGAACGACGCCGGCTCCTGGGCCAGCAGCGCGTCGAGTATCCGGTTCATGTACGCGCCGACCTTGGCCGAATCGCCCGATTCCATCAGCTTCAGGATCGTCGGCATGAATTCCTCTCGGAGCCGGAAATCCCGGAATTCGCTGCGGTCCGCGTAATCATGCCGGACGATCTGCCCGTCCGCGACGAGCCGGGCCTTCGCCATCATGAACTTGATCTCCTTGTAATGCAGCGGCACGTCCTCCCATCGGCTGCCCGCCCGGCCGCAGCCGACGGTCGCCGTGGCGCCGTACTGCTCGAGCAGCATGCTCTGGACGAACGGCAGCCGCTTCTCGGTCCGCGCCCGTGACTCCGGCGTCTGCTCGAACAGCAGGACGGCGATCTCGTCCGGCGTGAGCTGCGCGAGGAACATCGGCTCGGTGCTGGCGCCCGACAAGCCGACCTCGACCATCTGCTTGAAGCCGCTCGCGAGCAGAATCCGGTCCTTCGCGTCCTTGCCCGACGACAGAAAATGGTCCAGCCCGAACACGACGAGCTGGAAGCCGCGCGCGACGTCCGGCAGCGCCATGAGGCCGTTCCAGGAGGCGAGCATCTCGTCCGTCTGCGGGATCTCCGCGATCAGGTCGTTCACGAACCGCTCCCGCACGAGCTTCAGGCTCTCGGACACCTTCTTCTCCAGCTCGCTCGTCTGCTCGACGAGGCTGCGCATCTTCTCGAGCGTCTCGCGGAAGCCCGCGAGCCGGCCCGACACCTCGTCCATCTTCAGCGGCTTGAGCACATACGCCTGCGCGCCGACGTGGATCGCGTCCTGCACGAACTCGAATTCGTTGTAGCCGCTGATCATCAGCACCTGCAGATGCGGGTGCAGCTTCTTCGCCTCCGCCACCAGCTCGATGCCGTTCATGCCGGGCATCGAGACGTCGGAGATGAGCACGTCGAAGGCCGACGCGCGCATCGCCTCCAGCGCCTCCTCGGCCGACTCCATCGTCGCCGGCTTGTCGTACCCGAGTCCCCGCCAGTCGACGTAGCGGACCAAGCCTTGGATATTGGACGGCTCGTCGTCCACGATAAGCACCTTGAGCATCTATGCTTCCCTCCTGATCGCCGGCTCCTCGGCGCTGGCCGGGAACGCGACGGACACGTGCGTCCACGCGCCGGCCTCGCTCTCGATCGTCATCGCCGCGCCGCTGCCGAAATACAGCGCGAGCCGTTCCTTGATGTTGGGCGTGCCGAAGCCGCCGCCCTTGCCGGCATGGGTGCCCCGCCCGATCTCCCGGAGCACGGCAGCCGGAATGCCCTGACCGTTGTCGAAGACGGACATCCGGACCGTCTCCCCGTCCCGGACGACCGCGATGCGGATGACGGCGTCCGGCCGCCGCGTGATCGCGCCGTGCAGGTAGCAGTTCTCCACGATCGGCTGCAGGACGGTCTTAATCGTGTAGCAATCGAGCGCCTCGTCGTCGATGTCCCACTCGACGCGCACCTTGTCCGGGTACCGGAACTGGCAGATGTCCAGATACGCCCGCACGTGCTCGAGCTCGTCCCGGATGCGGATGACGCCGATCCGGTTATTCAGCGTAGTACGGTAAAAGGTCGTCAGCGCGTCGATGATCCGGATCTGCTCCTCGTCATTCGCGTCCATCGCCCGCCAGCGCAGCAGGCCGAGCGAATTGTAGATGAAGTGCGGGTTAATCTGCGCCTGCAGCGCCTTGAACGCCTGCTCCTTCTCCGCGAGGCTCGACTTCGTGATGTCCTCGACCAGCTTGCCGAGCCGCTCGGACATGAAGTTGAAGCGGTTCTCGAGCTCGCCGAGCTCGTCGTTCTCGCTGTAGCGGACCGCCGCTTCGAATTCCCCGCGCGACAGGTCGCCCATGCGCGTCCCGAGCTTGCGGATCCGCCGCACGATGTTGCGGACGATCGTCGTCATCAAGGACAGCGACAGCAGCAGGAAGAACGTGATGATGCCAACGATCAGGATGAGGATCAGCCGGTTCTGGTCGTCGAGATGCTTCGTGCGCATGAGCGCCACGAGCGTCCAATGCGAGGACAGCGGCTGCGTCATGAGCATGTCCTTCGTGCCGGTCAGATCGAGCGTGCCGGCGTCCTGGGCCCCCTTGGATGCTGCCGAAGCCGCCGGTGCTTGCGCGCCTTTGCCTTGTGCCGCCTTGGGCGCTTCAGCCGCGCCGGGCGCTTCGAGCGAATCCGGCCCCGCAGCCGCGCCAAGCTCCTCGAGCGCATCGGCCCCCGCGGCCGCCCCGGATGTCCCGGCCTCCGGCCAATCGCTCATTTGCAAGCGCTTGCCGATTTCCGCGCGGCTCGTCGCCGCCAGGATGCGCCGGTTGTCGTCCACGATATAGAGGCTGCCGTCGTTGAACGGATGGTCCAGCAGCTCGCCGAAGACGGCGTCGTAATTGAGCAAAATATACACCATCCCGAGCAGCTCGCCCGAATTGTCGATGATCTTGCGCGTCAGGACGCTCTGGCTCGGCTTGCCCGGCACGCTGCTCCAGAACAGCGGATTCGGCGACCGCTGCGCGCGCTCATACCAGGCCAGCTCGTCCATGCCGGCCAGCTGCCGTCCCGCTTCGGGCCGCCACAGCAGCTGGCCGTCCTCCACCAGCGTGCCGTTCGTATGATAGATGCGGAAATCCGCGATCCCGGGCAAATATTTGCTCGTGATCAGGAACGTCCGGTCCACGTAATTGACCGTGTCCACCTTCTCGGACATGTCCGCGTACTCGCGCCCGAGCCGGGCGATGAGCTCGCCGTCGGTCGCCGTCCGGACCGCCAGCAGGTCGTAGCTCTTCTTGCTGAAGTCGACGATCTGCGCCGTCTGCCGCACCGCTTCCTCCGCCGTGTTCACGTAGCTGTGGTGAAAGCTGCGGATGACCAGATAGACGGCTCCGCTGCTCAGTACAAGCGTCGGCAGCAGCAGGATCAGCACGTAGAGCACGACGATCTTGCCGCGGAGGCTCAGGCTGCGGGTGAAGCCCAGTATCCATTTGTCGAGTCCGAGTCGCAGTCGCAAGGCTCCCTCCCCTTTCTCCACGGAGTATAGCATACGTTCAAGCAGCGGTTAACCGCAAGCCTCACCTGCCGCGCATTCCTCCGCCATCGTGCCGAAAGGGAAGCCGTCGTCACGACGGCTCCCCTTGAATGAAGCAAACGCATCTATGCGGTTATTGCCCCGCCGGTACTGCCGGTCCGGCGCCGCGGATCGCGGCGCGTCAGCCCTGGGCTGCGGCCGTCTGCTCCTGCAGCGACGTATTCCACTCCTGCTTGAGCTCGCTCCAGTGGGCGCGCTTCTCGAGCGCGGACTGGAAGTCGGACCAGGCCGCTTCGAACGCCTTGTCGTCCTTGGCCATTAGCAGCTTCGCCTTGTACTCCTTGCGGACGTTCTCGAGCTCCGGCAAATATTTCTCCCACAGGCCGCCCGGCTTCGCCTTCACCATGTCGTACGGTTCCGCGACGCGGACGCCGCCCATCTTGCCGATCGCCTGCGTGAAGTCGATCGTCTTCTGCCGGCCCTTCGGCTCGGTCAGGGCGTAGTTCCACCACGGGTACCATTCGTTGCTGTAGGACGAGATGGCGTACAGAGCCGGGTTCGTGCTCGCGATCTTCGCCGCGTCGCCCGAATCGTGCAGCTTCTGGTAGTTCTCGTCGATGAATTTCCACAGACCGAGCGGCTTATCCACCCAATCCCAGAACACGCCGGCCGGCCCTTCGTTCGCGACCTGCTGCTGCTCCGGCTTCGGCGTCAGCATGTAGTCGACGAACTTCAGAATCGCACCCAGGTTCTTCGTGTTCTTGCTGATGTACAGGTCGTTGCCCGGATACGGGTTGACGATCTGGTTCGAGCCGATCTTGCTGACGCCCGGTACTTGCGGATACGGGATCGTGTCGATGTACCAAGCCGGCTCCGTCGGTCCGTCCAGGATCTCCCAGATATGCGCGTCCATGTTGAAGAATCCGCCGACGTTCATCGCGATCCGGCCGGACTTCGTCTTCTCCTTGTAGCGCTCCGACTTGTCCGTGATCGCCTCGGCATCGATGAGGCCTTCGCGGTACATCTTGTTCATCCATTGATAGGCGGTCTTGTACTGCGGATTGTCATAGATGAATTCGTAGCTGCCGTCGTCCTTCTTCTGCACCGGGATGACGCCGCCAGCGGTCGCGGTCGACACGCCGAACGTGCTCAGAATGATGTTCTCGTCGTTCGCGTCCGAGAGGAAGCTGAGCGGGATGAGCGCCTTGCCCGACGCGTCCTTCTGCTTGGCCGCAGCGCGCAGGAAGTTCTCGATGCCGTCGATCGTCTTCAGGTCGTCCATCGTCATGCCGGTCTTGTCGAGCACGTCCTTGCGCACGAACCAGCCCCCCGACGCCCAGCCAGGCCATGGATCGGACGGATTCTGGTCGAACCAGGTCGGGATCGACCAGATGTGGCCGTCCTTGTCCTTCATCGCGTCCAGGTACAGCTTCGGAATGGACGCAAGGCCCGGGTACTTATCCGGCATGTCGAAGTACTGCTCGACCGGCATGATGCTGCCCGAACGGACCATCGAGGAGTTGACGATGTCGCTGCGGCCGAACAGCGCCGCGTCGTCGAAGCCGCCGGTGTTCAGCTTCAGGTTGAGCGCCGTCATGGCGTCGCCCTGCGTCGACTCCAGCTGGACGTCGATGCCCGGCTCGTGCTCCCGCCAATACTTCTGGACCATGCTGTCGTTGTTGATCGTCGCGGTCCAGCCAAGCCATAATTTGAACACCTTGGAATCGCCCGCGTCCGGAGCCGCGCCCGCCGTCTGGTTCGCGCTTGCGCCGCCGTTCTGGCCGGCCGGCGCTTCGTCCGCCGCGTTGCCGCCGGAATTGCCGCCGCTCGAGCACGCCGTCAGGCCGAGCACAAGCGCCGTCAGAGCGGCCGCCATACTCTTTCTTCCCATAAGCCTTGTCATGCGCTGCTTTCCCCTTTCTGTCTCTCCATTATATATGGTGTTTCCGTACACCCGCTTGAAAATGGAACCCATGACCGGGCCGCGCGGGCAGCCCCTTCGGGCGGCCCCTGCGGGCCGTTCCCCGGCCGCTTACCCTTTGACGGAGCCGATCAGCACGCCCTTGACGAAATACCGCTGCAGGAACGGATAGACGCACAGGATCGGAATCGCGCTCACCATGACCGTCGCCATCTTGACGGACATGAGCGTTACGTTGGTGAGACTCGACCCCCGGGCGATCGCCTCTACATTGTTGTTGGAGCCGAGCACGGCCGACATATCCTGCGCGGACAGCAGCTGCTGCAGGAACGTCTGCACCGGAATCAGGTTCTGGTTCGAGACGAAGAACGCGCCGGCGAACCAATCGTTCCAATGCATGACGCCCGTGAACAGGCCGAGCGCCGCGAGCATCGGCTTCGAGAGCGGCAGCACGATCGACCAGAGCACCCGGAACGGATGCGCGCCGTCCATCTCGGCCGATTCGATCAGCGCCTCCGGAATCCCCTGGATGAACTTCAGCATGACGAACATGTTCCAGGCCGAGAACGCGCTCGGCACGATGTACACCCAGAACGAATTCAGCAGCGAGAGGTCGTGCAGCTGAATGTAGAACGGAATGAGGCCGCCGCTGAACAGCATCGTCACGAGCACGTAGCCGAGCAGCGTGCCCCGCAGCGGCAGGTTCCGGTACGACAGGCCGAACGCCGCGAGCAGCGTGACGAGCAGGCCGGCGACCGTGCCGGCGAGCGTCCGGGCGATCGTGATCCAGTAGGCGTGCCGGATAATCTGGTTGCCGAGCACGATCCGGAAGTTGTCGAGCGTGAATTGGCGAGGCCACAGGTAGACGCCGCCCTTGGCCGCGTCGCTCCCCACGTTCAGGGAGATGGCCAGCATATACAGGAACGGATAGATGACCGAGAAGCACAGGAGTGACAGGAGCACCGTGATGACGAGCTGCCCCGCCTTATCGCTTGCCGAACGTTTCATGCGTTACCAGAGCCCCTCCCCGTTGAATTTGCGCGACAGCTGATTCGTGACGAGCACGAGGATCAGGCTGATGACCGAGGAGAGCAGGCCGACGGCCGTGGCCATGCCGAAGTAGCCCTGCTGCAGCCCGCTTCGCAAAATGTACGTGTCGAGCACGTCCGCGACCGGCTGGTTGGCCGGGTTCATGAGCGGGTAGATCTGGTCCATGCCGACCGCGATGAGGCTCGGCATGCTCAGGATGAGCACGATGGCGATCGTCGGCATGATGCCGGGCAGCGTGATATGCCGGATCTTTGCCAGCCTGCCGGCGCCTTCGACCTTCGCCGCTTCGTAGAGCTGCGGATCGATCGTCGTGATCGCCGCGAGGTACAGGATCGTGTTCCAGCCGACTTCCTTCCAGAGGCCGCTCGCCACGATCATCGGGCGGAACCATTCCGTCGAGCCGAGGAAGAAGATCGGTTCGGACCCGGTCTTGGTCACGAACTGGTTGACGAGGCCGCCGTCCAGCGTCAGCAGCGACTGCAGGATGTACGCGACGACGATCCAGGAGAAGAAGTGCGGCAGGTAGCTGACGGACTGCACGAACCGCTTGAACCCGCTGTGCCGCACCTCGTTGATAAGCAGCGCGAGAATGATCGGCGCCGGGAAGCCGAAGATGAACTTCAGCAGCGCGATGATGATCGTGTTCTTGACGACGATCCAGAACTGGCTGTCCTTCAGGAACGAGAAATTTTCCAGCCCCACCCACGGGGCGTTCCAGATCGTGTAGCCGATGTGGAAGTTTTTGAACGCGACTTGAATCCCGGCCATCGGGATGTAGCTGAACAGGAACAAGAGCACAATGGCCGGCGCGATCATGACGTACTGGGCGCGGTATTTTGCCAGTCTTTCGAGCATGGGATCACCTCTGTACGCTCATTATACGGACAGGGCGAAGGCCGAGGTAGAACACAACGGTTGGATTTCTATCGCAATTGTTAGCGATTTCGTCGAGGAACGAGGGGCGTTTTTGAAAACGCTTTTTCATCGGGGCGGCGGCGCGGCGGAAACGGGGAAGCGAACAGAAAAAGAGCCTCCGGAAGGCGGGCTTCGCGGGAAGGCTCTCGAGTGGTCGTCGTATCGGGGAGTGGGATCGGCGCCCGGGGCCGCTCCGGCTTCGAACCGGAACCAGAACCCCTCACCGGCTTCTTCGGCGGTTACAGCTCCATCGCGTATCCGTACCGGTCCAGGAACGCTTCCTTCTCCTTATAATCCGGCATGATGCTCCCGACCCGCCGCCAGAACGACCGGTCGTGATTCATGTGCAGCAGATGGCAGAGCTCGTGGATAATGACGTAATCGATGACTTCGACCGGGGCCATGGCCAGGCGGTAATTGAAGGTCAGCTGCTTAGTCGAGCTGCAGCTACCCCACTTCGTGCGGGACTCCACGATGTCGATCGACTTCGGCGATACCCGCAGCTGCTTCTGATACCCTTGGATTCGCTCGAGGACGGTCTTCTTGCAGCTGGCCATATAAAATTTCTTGAGCCGCAGCCGGAGTTCTTCCTCGCTCTGCCCCTCCGTATCGATCAGCTCGTTCAGCTTATAATAGCGGCCCAGATGCAGGAACTTCCCTTGTTCTCCTTCGTAGTCCCGCACCCGCGGCGCCGAACGCGCCCGTTCGATGGCGTCCAGCCGCGCCGAGAGCTGCGCGCCGTGCTGTCTCACCGCCCGCGCGATCTCGTCCTCGCTCGCCCCGTTCGGGGCCTTCACCGTCACGAGGCCGTTCGGATCGACGCGGACGGAGAGCTTATTTTTAGCCCCGTAGGCCACGTGGACGTCAATGACGCGGTGCTCCAGTTCGATTTTCATGCTCCATCATTTCTTTCCGGGATAATGTCGCGCCGTGCGCGTGCTTCAATTTTAACGCGCGCCGCATGGGGCGTCCAGCCGGGTCGGCCCGGATGAGACGCGGAGATTCCGGCGGCTTCGGGAATAGATCCGCCAAGGCTTGCCCACACTGAGGACGTTGCGGTGTATACTGGAAAATGGAAGCCAAAAACGAGGAGGCTATTCATGGGAAGAGTCGTTCATTTCGAGGTGCATGTCGATGATATGGAGCGTGCCAAGACGTTCTATGGCGAAGTTTTTGGCTGGACGTTCGAGGATTGGAGCAGTTATGCCGGCATGCCCTACTTCGGAGCGGTGACGGGCGATGCCGAATCGATGGGCATCAACGGCGCTTTGATGCAGCGCATGGGACCGCCGCCGGCGCCGGGACAGGCCGTGAACGGCTTCGCCTGCACGATGGGCGTAAGCGACTACGATGCGACGGAAGCGAAAATCCTGGCGCTCGGCGGGAAGGTCGCGCTGCCGAAGCACGCCCTGCCCGGCATGGCGTGGCAAGGCTACTACATCGACACGGAAGGCAACATCATCGGCATTCACCAGCCCGACGAGAATGCGAAGTAAGCTGTGGTTACAAAAGCAAAAAAGCTCGACCTATGCAGCTATGCGGGTCGGGCTTTTGCTCTGCCGGGTTGTTTCGGACTGCTGCCTGCTTTCGTTATTCCCGTCCGCCGCGATATCTCGAAGGCTTACGCGATTATTTCCGGTACAGCGGATAGTCTACGCGCATCGGCAGCTCGATGACGACGAGCCGCAGCGGCGCGCCGCCCGCCGGCCGGACGACCGCTCGGCCGCCGTGCGGCGCGTCGAGCACGCTGAAGTCTCGGCCGCGGAACGGCGCCGTACCGCCCTCCGTCTCCCAGGCGCCGTCGCCGCGGACCGCGAGTGCCGCCCACGAATAGCCGGCGGGAATGTCCGCGCGAACGCCGCGCCCGGCTCGATCGCGACGTCCCACATCTTCGCGTCCGTCACGAGCTGGATCGGCGAGCCGTCCCCGAGCACGGTCTTCGCGCTGACGCCCGGCGCGGGCGACGCAGACGGGAAATCCTCATGCCGGTAATCGGCGTATGTCGGCTCCTGCAGCACCGCGGCGTTCAAATCCGGCTCGAGCCAGATCTGGAACGCCTCGGCGTCCGGACCGATCGACCGTTCCCGGTGGGACACGCCGGAGCCCGTCTGCATGACCTGCGCGCCGCCCGCGCCGACGACGCTCTCCGTGCCGAGCGTATCGCCGTGAATCAATTTGCCGTGCAGGACGTACGACATGATCTCGAAGCCTTGATGCGGGTGCAGCCCGACGCCGCCCTCCGTCTTCGTATAGCCCCAGCCCCAATAGAACAGCGGGCCGACGCGGCGGACGACGGAATCCTGATGCGGGAAGCCGATCGGTTTCTGCACGACGATATTGCCTCCGTCGAACAGCTCCTTGACCTGCTGCTCCGGCGGATAAATGCCGATTTTCATAACAGTTTCCTTCCTTTCCGTTCACGGTTATGGCGCGAAGGCCGTTCTTCTTCGACAGTCGGCAGTCATATCCTCGGCCATCGATTGCTCACAGCCTTCCACTTCTGCCCAACCATACACCCTATTTTTATAAATCCTAGTGTTAGGATATATTTATCCTAACACTAGGGTATCTTGCTGTCAACGGACGGTCCTGAGCCTGCCTGCCTGATTGCGCGCATGCGCGCCGGCCAAAAAAATCGGCGGCAAGCGAAACCATCGACGGCTTCCCCGTCGTTGATTAAGGTAGATACGCCTCACGAACGGAAGGAGTGGAAGCATCTCATGAGAATCCGCGCCGCGATTACGGCCGCATTTGGCCTCGGCTTCGCGCTGTCGGCCGGCATGGCCGTCTATTGGCTCCGCGTCGACAAGGACCATCCCGCGATCAACGGGCTGATGTGCCTCGCGATCATCTTCTTCGGGCTCGCGCTCGTGAACGGATTGGCTTGCCTCTCGATCCGGCTCCGCGGCCGGGTGAACCGCACGTAGCGCTCAAGCGCAGTACCGATGCCCGCATGGGAGCAATGCAAACAGCCTTTCGGAAAACGCGGTGCGTTTCCGAAAGGCTGTTCGTGCTTCCCTATGAATCATGCCGGCGCCGGAAGCGCCGAACCGCTTATACCTCTTCCAAGCTGTCCAGAATTTCCTGCAGGCTCAGCTCCGCGCACGCCATCGACGTGTCCGCCGCGCCGTAATACATCCGGACCCGGTCGCCGTCCACGAGAGCGCCGCAGGAGAATACCACACCGCCGAAGAAGCCGTTCGCTTCGTAATCCGCTTCCGGCTCCATGATCGGCTTCACCGAACGGGCCAGCACCTTCGACGGATCGTTCAGGTCCAGCAGCACCGCGCCCATGCAGTAACGATGGTCCTGCGTCGCGCCGTGGTACAGCTCCAGCCAGCCGCGCTCCGTGCGGAACGGCACCGCGCCGCCGCCGATGCGGCCGCTGTCCCACATGTCTTCGCGCAGGCCGATCAGATGCTTGTGGTTGCCCCAGTACAGCAGGTTGTCCGACTCGGCGATCCACATCTCCGGACGGCCGCAGCTCTTCGTCGTCGGCCGGTGCAGCGCGTAATACTTCCCTCCGATCCGCTCCGGGAAGATAAGCACGTCCTTGTTGTCCGGGCCGAAAATCATGCCGTGATGCGTCGTCGTCACGAAATCCTTCGTCGACACGAGCGACTCGCCGATGCCGACCGGCGACACCGCGGAGAAGTAGATATAATACGTGTCCCCGATCTGCGTGATGCGCGGATCCTCGATGCCGAACGTCTCGAGCGGCTGGGAAGGATACACGAACGGCTGCTCGTCGATCGTGAAGTGGTGGCCGTCCTTGCTTCGCGCGATGCGCAGATAGGACAGCGACGTCAAGTATTGGAACGCCGGCGCGTTCTCCTTGAGCACGATGACGCGCGGATCCGACAGGTCGTAGCGCTCGTCGTCCTTGCGGATCGGGATGAGATCGAGACCGCCCGTCTCCACGTTGTAGACCGGCGCCAGCACGACCTCGGGGTCGGGACTGATCGGGCGCTCGGCGATGCGAAGCAGCATGATGACTTCGCCGTTATATTCCGCGATGCCGGCGTTGAACGCGCCGATGACTTCGAAATCGTCCCGGTGCGGCTTCACGTCCGCCGGCGTGACCAGCGGATTTTGTTCATAGCGGTAAATATTCATGGCGTATAACTCCTCTGTATGGCTCTATTTATCTGAACAGTATGGTTTCCCCGCGATTCATGGTTAACAGGTTGAACGGGCGCCGCGCGGTGCAGCCCCGTCCCTGCGGCCAGCCTGTGGCCGTTCGCCGTCCGGCTGGCCGGCCGGCGAGGCCGTTACAGGCCTTGGAACGGATCGTCGATTACGATCCGCTGCGCGTCCGCGTCGCTGATGCCCGCGTACAGCACGGCGCTGCCGTCCGCGCGGCGGACGAGCCCGCCGCTGAACACGACGTCCTGCAGATCCGGCCGCTTGGCCGGCCCCGGCAGGAACCGGCTGCGCTCTGCGATCAGCTTCATCGGCGTGAACGAGCGGCCGGCCGTATCGAAGACGAACGCCATCGGGTAATAATGGCGGTCGCCGGCGTCGTCGAAGCAGGCCACATGGCCCAGCACGCCGACGCGGCCGTCCTTCAGCGGATGCGCTTCGTTGGCGCCGCCCCATTCGCCCTCGGCGAACTGGCCCTCAAGCAGCGGCGCGTCGTCGATGACCGCGATCGAGAGGTCATCCAGCGACTTCACGCGCGTATAACCGATCTTGCCGCGTCCGCCCTTCTCGCCCTGCGGCCGCGTGAACACGCCGATCGAACCGTCCGCGAGCTCGACGAGCCGCAGGTCCTTCATGCCGTCCGGCCCTTGGAAGAACCGCTTCAGGCTGCGAATGTCCGCGCCGCGGTAGAAGACGGTGCGCCACATGAGCGCGCCCTCGTTCATCGGATGCGGATAGATCTCCACGCCGCCGACCACGAGCTCCCCGCCGATCCGCGTATGGAACGGATCCTGCAGCGTCAGCACCGGCGCGTCCGCGAGCGGCAGCCACTCGCCGCCGCGCTCCGCGAAGAACACGACCTCGGAATGCTCGCTGTCGCGCGATTCCACGCGGCCCGGAATGACCGCTTCGCCGCGGTCCTCGAACGGCGCCGCGATATTGTACACGTCCTTGCCGGCGACGCCGCCGAAATGAATCCGCTCCGCGCCTTCGGCCCTGGCCCCGGAAGCCCGGTACGCTCCGGCCAATTCCCCGCATGTCTGCGGCTGTCCGCGAAATGCTGTTGTCATCGTTCTCTCTCCCCACTCCGTCTGGCGTTTATTTCAGGTTAAACTGCATGCCTTCCTTGAATTTCTTGCTGAACAAAATGAAGATGATGATAATCGGCAGCGTCAGCACCGTCGACGCGGCGTAGAGCGGTCCCGGATAGGAGCCGTACGGCCCGAACATCTGCGACAGCAGGACGTTCAGCGTCAGCATGGAGTCGCTCTTGACCGCGATCATGTCCCACAGCAGCTCCGTCCACCGCTCCATGAGCAGGAACAGGAAGATGACGGTCGTGATCGACTTCGACATCGGCAGCATGATGCGGTACATGATCTTCAGGTCGGTCGCGCCGTCCAGCCGGGCCGCCTCGATGAAGACCTGCGGCACCGCCTTGAAGAAGTTCGTGTACATGAAGATCGCCCACAGGCTGACCGCCTTCGGCAGGATCAAGCCGAGGTACGTATCGTACAAGCCGACGCGCTGGATGATCAGGAACGTCGGAATCAGCAGGATGATCGCCGGAAAAAACATATGGAACAGCACGAAATTGTCGATCGCCTTGCGCCCGAAGAAATTCAGCTTCGCCAGCGCGTAGGCGACCATGATGCCGAACACCATCATGAGCACCGTCGAACAGAGCGACACGATCACGCTGTTCATGAACGCATGGAACCACGGGCGCGTGATGCCGGTTTCGCCGCCGTGCAGCAGCCAATCGTACGACCGCGTCGTGAATTTCGTCGGAAAGAGCGTCTTGTCGATCTGCGTCCAATCCGCGAACGAATTGAGCACCATATACAGGTACGGATAGACCATGATGAGCAGAAGCACGATGGCGAGCGCGTAACGGACGGCCCGCCTTGCGCCGCTGTGCCGTTTAGACCCAACCATTGCGTTTCCCCCAAACTTCCAGTAATTTGCGGATCACGTAGATGGAGATGAACGTCGCGACCGAAGCCAGCAGCGCGACCGCCGAAGCGTACCCGCTCTGCAGGTTCGAGAACGCCTGCTTGAAAATCTCCATCTGCCACGTGTTCGTGGCGTTGCCCGGTCCGCCGCCGGTCAATTGGTACACCTCGGTGAAGATCCCGAACGTCACGCCGAACGCCAGAATGAGCGTCGTGTAGAGCGACGGGTACAGCAGCGGCAGCGTAATGCGCCAGAACCGCTGGCTGTCCTTGACGCCGTCGATGGCGGCCGCCTCGTACACTTCCTTATCGATGCTCTCGAGGCCGGACGTGATGATGAGCGCGTAATAGCCCGTGAACTTCCACGCCAGGATGAGGCCGACGATCAGGAGCGCCGTGAACGGCGTGCCGAGCCAGTCGATGTCGAGGCCGATGCTCCGCAGCGCGGTATTGACCGGGCTCGTGTACGACAGCAGGCCCTTGACGATCAGGGCCGAGACGACGCCGGAGCTCAGGTACGGCAGGAAGAAGCCGATCAGGAACAAGCCCTTGAACCGCGTCAGGCCGTGAACGAGCACGGCGACGCCGACGGCGAGCGCCGTCACGATCGGCACGAAGATGAGCATGAACCGGTACGTGTTCCAGAACGCCGCGTGAACGCTCGGCGACTGAAGCGCCTCGGTGAAGTTGCTGATGCCTCTGAAATTGAATACCGGCTTGATCAGGTTCCAGTCCGTGATGGACAGGAAGAACGTCCAGATCAGCGGGATGAAGAAGAACACGATTGAATAGATCAGATAAGGGCTGGTGAAGAGCCAGCCCAATCTGTTGTTTCGTTGATCCATAATGGAATCCCCCTTACTTCAGGGCTTTTTCGAGCGCAGCCTTCATCGCTGCCCATCCTTCCGCAGGGGCGATTTCGCCTTTGACGACCTTGTTGAACGCTTCGGATCCGATGATCGTCTGCAGATCGTTATACTTGGCGTTGTCCATCGGCGGGATGGCGTTCGGCACGTTTTCCGCGTAAGGCTTCAGCTGCGGGCTCGCGTCGAGAATCGGCTTGAACGCTTCGTTCGTGGACAGGTCGTCGCGCGCCGGCGGCAGGTTCGTGTCCTTGAACCATTTCGCGTCGTTCACGGCATCGCTGTACACCCATTTAATGAAGCCGATCGCGGCTTCCTGCTGCGCTTTCGTCGCGGATGCGTAGACGACGAGGCCCTTCGTGTCGGCGAACGTTTTGCTTTGCGCCGGATCGACGCCGTCCGGTACCGGCGGCATGCTGAGCGTGTACGTGTCGTTGTATTTCAAGTTCGGGTACTTCTGCGCCCATGTCGTGAACGTCCAAGGACCTACGTCCGTGAAGATGCCGACGCCGGTCTCGAACGGATCCGTCGCTTGACGGGCCAGGAGGCCTTTCTCCTTGCGGAGGTTGTCGACGAAGGTCAGCACTTGCTCGCCGGCTTTCTGATCGCCCGTGAAGGAGCTGCCTTCAATGAACTTGTTGCCGTTCGACGCCGCGTCGTACAGCATGTAGAAGTCGAACCAGCGCTTCCAGGCCGTCGGATCCGCGAGGTCCGGCTTCGCCCACAGGTATTTCTTGTCGCCGTATTTGGCTTTCAGCTTCTTCGTCACTTCCAGCACTTCGCTGTACGTCTTCGGAGGCGCGTCGTAGCCGAGCTCCTTCAGCGTGTCGAGGCGCCAGCCGAACAGCATCGCGTTGGAGTAGATCGGCAGCACGTACTGATGGCCGTCCGCGAACTTCCACGGCTCGATCGTCTTCGACATGTCGCGGCTCGAGACGACGTCGGAGAAGCCGGCGATCGTATCGAGCGGCACGAGCGCCTGGCTGTCGGCCAGCTGCGCCGCGAAGCCGCGGTTGATGTTCTCGGACATCGTCGGCGCGCTCTTCGCCGCGATCGCCGCTTGAATGCCCGCTTCGGACGTCGGCGATTCCTTCATCGCGCTGACGTTGATTTTCACTTTATCGTTGACCGCCTCGTAGGCTTTCGCCATCTCGGTCCAGTAAGCTTGCTGCGTCGGGTTCGGCGCCGCCCAGAACTCGATCGTCGTGGTGCCGCCCGCATTGGCGTTATTGCCGCCATTATTCGAAGCCGTGCCTTGGCCTGTCGAGCAGGCCGAGAGCAGTACGGCTGAAAGCGCAACCACCGATAGTGCCGAAGTTTTCTTTTTCATATTAAGTGCCCCTCCATGCTGAGATTGTGTAATGAAGCTCAAACAAAATCACGTGATTCGCAACCTAACAAGTAACGTGAGAACGCTTTTATTATGCTCCTCGTCATGAAGTTAGTCAAGTGACAAATTTTAATGTAACCGTTTCATAGATTTTATGGTAATGTTAATAATGTAATATGTAACGTTACAATTTAACCTTGAACGACGACCCCCTTTCGCGCCGGACATCGTTCCCCCTTGACAATTCCTTGCGAAATTGGGAACAATGAAGAATGAAACGGTTTCGTCCGAGCCTTCGGATGCGGACCGGCAACGGAGGTTATTCGATTGAGAACGAAAGTGACGATGCAGGACGTGGCCGACAAGCTTAATCTGTCCAAAAATTCCGTTTCCCAAGCATTGACCGGCAAACCCGGCGTCAGCGAGGAAACGCGTCGTCTGGTCGTGCGGACGGCGGCCGAAATGGGCTATACGTACGCCAAGCGGCAGACCGTCGAAGAAGCCCCGCCGCGGTCGGCATCGAAGCGTACCGTTGCGCTCATCGCCTCGGATTATGCCTTTTCCATGAAGAGCTTTTTCGGCGATATCTACTTGAGCATCGATAAAGAACTGAACCGCAGAGGCTTCCGTCTCGTCATTCAATCCATCAGCCCGGAGCAGGCGGCTGCGCTTACGCTGCCTTCCTTCCTGCAGGACCGGTCCGTGGACGGCGTGCTGATCCTCTCGCACATCACGACGCCCTACATTCAGGCCATCCTGAACACGGGCATTCCCGCGGTGCTGATCGACCATCACCATCCCTCGCTGCATGCGGATACGATCCTGACCAACAACCGCTACAGCGCGTACGAAGCGATCCGCCATCTGGCCGAGCTCGGCCACCGCGACATCGGCTTCATGGGCAACATCCGGCTCTCGCCGAGCTATTACGAGCGGCTCGAGGGCATGCGGCTCGCGGCGTTCGAATTCGGGCTCGAGCTGCGGGAGCCCTGGCTGATCACGGATGCCGTCGAGGACAGCGAGCACGTGCGTGCCCGGATCAAGGCGCTGCCCGAGCTGCCGACGGCCTGGTTCTGCGTCAACGACGGCTTCGGCTTCATGGTCACCTCGGCATTGCAGCAGCACGGCCGCCGGGTGCCGGAGGACGTCTCCATCGTCAGCTTCGATAACGGCTATCTGTCCCGGCTCGCGACGCCTCCGACGACGACGATGGACGTCAATCTCCCGCTCTACGCGGAATGCGCCGTCGAGCGGCTGTTCGGCCGGCTGGATGACCCGGAGCAGCCGATGACGGAGACGCTGCTGCCGACGTCGCTGCTCGTGCGGGGGTCTACCGGACCGGCACCGGTGAACGACTGACAGGCTAGGCGGCAAAGCGCGATCCAGGCACGGCAAATAAAGGAGCGGCCCGCGATCATCCGAAGATGACCGCGGGCCGCTCCTTTGTTTGCCGTGCCGCCGTTTATTTGAAATACGTCGCGAGATGCGCCGCCGCTTTCACGATGCCTTCGCGCTCCTTCTCGATCGAGCCCCAGAAGCGCTGGTCTTCCAGCTCGATGCTGACCGCGCCGGAGTAGCCGAGCCGATCCAGACGAACGGCGACCTTGCGCCATTCGACGTCGCCGTGGCCCGGAATCGTGTAGCGCCAGGAGCCTTCGGAGAAGCCGTACTTCGTGCCGAACGTCGACTGCAGCACGCCGCACTCGTACAGCTCGTCATGCAGGATTTCCGTGTCCTTGCCGTGCACGTGGTTGATGCGCTCGCCGAATTCCTGCAGCGCCCGGATATAGTCGATGCCGAGGCGCACGAGGTGCGACGGATCGTAGTTCAGGCCGAAATGCTTCGACGGGATCGCTTCGAACATCGCCCGCCACATCTCCGGCGTGCAGCCGAGCGTCGCGTAATGCGGCGCCGGTCCCGGCCAGCCCTCGATAGCGATGTAGATGCCCTGCTGCTCCGCGTGGCGCACGATCTCCGGGAACGTCTCCTTCCAGATCTCGAAGCCTTCCTTGCGCGGCAGCGTGTGGTCTTCCGGCACGAGGCACATGAACAGCACCCGTCCGCCCAGCGCGGCGATATCCGACATTTCCTTCTTCGCCGCTTCCACCGCGTCCGCGCGGGTCGCTTCGTTGCGGCTCAGCAGCTTGGCCGTATGCTTGGCGTCGACGGAGCCGATGCCGAGTCCGTTCGCTTCCAGCGCCGACTTCCACTCCGGCGTCAGCCGCGGAATGTCGAGCACCTCCAGACCGGCGCCGGCCGCCCATTTTGCCGTATTTTCGATTCCTTCCGCGCCGATTTTCGGCGGAATTCGCATCCCCAGTTTGACATTCATGCCGTAACTTCCTCCTCGAAAATAATGAAGTGTCGTAGCGTGCGATTCGATGCGTGCGTTCCTCGATGACACCTCGATTATAAAATATTTTCGCGGCGAAATTGGGCTTTGGCGGAATCTTGCAGGTTGCGAAAAAACGACAAAGCGTCCGAAAGCGTGATGCCGCTTGGGACAGACCAGGCAGGAGCGTCCCAAGCCGTTATGTAAGCGTTGTCGCGGTATTGGAACAATCACAGCCGGGGGCGTGGGCGGGGCCGCCGTACGTTCCGCCTGCGGCGCGCTTGCCGACGCTCCGGCTTTCGACGTCCTTGTCGGCCGTTCGCGGCTGCTCTCCTCCCCGAGGCCTATCACGAAAAAACAGCCCGGACCATCTAAGTCCGGGCTGTTCTCGCAGCGAAATGTCAATTCTTCTTGCGGGTCAGGTGGATGAACGTCACCGCGAGCGCCAGCACGAGCACCGCGCCCTTGATGATGTCCGTCGTGTAGTATTCCACGTTCAGCATCGTCATGCCGTTGACCAGCACGCCGATCAGGATCGCGCCGAAGAACGTGCCGATGATGTTCGGACGCCCCGCGCCGAAGACGGAGTAGCCGACGAACACCGCCGCGACGGCCTCCATGAGCATCGGCGAGCCGGCGTCGACCTGGCCGTTGCCGACGCGGGCCGCGAACAGGATGCCGCCGATGGCCGCGAGCACGCCGGACGCGACGTACGCGTACGTGCGGACGCGCTTGACGCGGAGGCCGGACAGGCGGGCCGCTTCTTCGTTGCCGCCCATCATGATCATCTGCCGGCCGAGCCGCGTGTACTTGAAGAACAGATGCGCCGCGACGACCGCGATGATCATCAGCACGACGGGGAACGGCACGCCGAGCAGCTTGCCTTGGCCGATCCACAGAAACTCCTTCGTCATGACGCCGGGCGCCTTCGTGCCGTCCTGCATCTGCATGTTGCTGTAGATGGAATAGCCCTTGGTGTACGTCTTGTGCACGCCGCTGACGATGTACATGACGGCCAGCGTGGCGAGCAGATCCGGGATGCGGATCTTGACGATCAGGAACGCGTTGATGAGTCCGACGATTGCGCCGAAGATGAGCGGAATGACGATGACGAGCACCAGCGGCAGCTGGAACCAGACCATCAGCGTCGCCGACAGCACGGTCGCGAGCGACACCGTCGAACCGACCGACAGGTCGAACCCGTCGACTGTGAGCGAGATCGTCACGCCGATCGCGACGAACGTCACGATGGAGATGGACCGCAAAATATCCGCCAGGTTGTTATACGTGAAGAAATATTCGTTATACAGCGAAAAGAACAGCAGGACGACGCCGATGAAAATGATCGCCCCGTACTTGAACGAAAACTGCAGCAGCCGATTGTTCACGCCAAATCCTCCTTACCCGCACTCGCATAATAAAGCAAATCTTCCTGCGTCGCTTCGCCGCGACCGAACTCGCGCACGATCTCGCCGTCGCACAGGACGAGAATCCGGTCCGCGAGGCCCAGCGCCTCGGCGAATTCGCAGGTCAAATACAAGATGCCTTTGCCTTGCTGCGCCAGCTCCCCGATGATCCGGAAAATGTCGCGCTTCGCGCCGACGTCGACGCCCTTGGTCGGCTCGTCGAACACGAACACGCTCGCGTCCGTGCTCGTCCACTTGCCGATCGCGACCTTCTGCTGGTTGCCGCCGCTCAGGAACGCCGTCGCGACGTCGGGGCTCGGCGTCTTGATGCCGAGCCGCGCGATGGCGTCGTCGGCATGGCGCTTCTCCTTCGCGCCGGAGATGAAACCGAGCCGGCTGAGCGAGCGCAGAATCGGGAGGCTGAGGTTGTGCAGCACGGATTCCCGGACGAGGATGCCCTCCTTGCGCCGTTCCTCCGGCACGAGCACGATGCCCGCCGCCACGCCGTCCGCCGGCGAGCGGGGCGCAACGCTCTTGCCGCCCACGGCGATGGTGCCCTGCTCCGCGACGTCCGCGCCGAAGAGCAGGCGGGACAGCTCCGTCTTGCCGGCCCCGACGAGCCCGACGACGGCGACGATCTCGCCGCTGCGCACGGTCAGGTCGACGCCGCGCACGCGCCGGCCGGCCGCGAGCCCGCGAGCCTCCAGCAGCGGCCCGCCGATCGCCGCCTCCAGCTTCGGATACTCCTCCTCGAAGCTCTTGCCGAGCATCGCGCGGATGACTTCGCCGGCGTTCGTCGCGCCCGCGGACTCGTTCATGACGACGGCGCCGTCGCGCATGACCGTGATTCGGTCACTGACCCGGAACACCTCCGGCAGCCGGTGGGAAATGAAGACGATGCCGATGCCCGCCGCCTTCAGCCCGTCCATGAGGCCGAACAGCCGCTCCGCCTCCTCCATGCTGAGCGGCGCCGTCGGCTCGTCGAGAATGACGAACTTGGCTTCCTGGGCGAACAGCCGCGCGATCAGCACGAGCTGCTTCTCGGCCAGCGTCAGCTCGGACACGCTGCGATGCACGTCGATGCGCAGGCCGAGCTTCGCGAGCACCTGCGCCGCCTCGTCGTTAAGCTTGCCCCACGAGATCCATTTGCTCCCCCCGGACGCGGCCAACCGGTCCAGCATAATGTTCTCCGCCACGCTCAGGTGCTGCACGAGCGACGTGTCCACCTCCTGGTAGACGCAGTGGATGCCGCTCTTCTTCGCGTCCGCCGGCGACCGCACGGCGAGCGTCTCGCCGTCGATCTCGATCGTGCCTTCGTCACCCTCGTAGGCGCCGGATAAAATTTTCATCAGCGTGCTCTTGCCCGCGCCGTTCGCGCCGAGGAGCGCGTGCACCTCGCCGCCGCGCAGCTCGAAATCGACGTGCTTCAGCGCCGCCACGCCCGTGAACGACTTGCCGATCCCGCTCATGCGCAGCACCCGCGCCGTCCGTACTGGCTGTCCAGTAACCATCCTCATTCTCCTTTCGCGCTTCGCTCAAATAATCAACTTGGTGAAAACCCGTGACCTGCGGTCGGTGTAGGTCTCCACTCGCTGTTGTAGCCGGATTTCTTTGATTAAATCAAACATTAATAGGTTGAAATACGGCTACAAAGGCGACCGCTTGCGCTGTTCCGACTCTACACCGGCCTCCGGTCACTTTTTTCACCATGATGCATTATAAACCGCTAACACTTCTATACCTTTAAACGCAGGAAACGGCGCGGATTTCCCGCGCCGTGCCTGCTTGCAATTTCGTGCTTACTTGCCGACGGCTTGCTCCAGCTCTTTGAGGTAGTCCGTGTTGCCTTGGTCGCTTTTGCCCCAGCCTTGCACGTATTCGCCGAGATCGGCGGTCGTGACTTTCTTGTCCTTCGGCAGCGCGTCGCGGCTGACGAATACCGGCTCGATTTGAACCGTTGCGTCCGTGTTGTCGCCGTGCAGCTTCTGGTACAGGTAACGCACTTGCACTTGGCCGATCGAGGACGGGTCGGCGCCGGCTGCCGCTACCCACGGGCTGGCCGGATCTTGGATCATCGCCAAGTCCTCGTCGCTCATGTCGATGCCATACACTTTGATCTCCGTGCGGCCCGCTTGCTTGATCGCGTTCGTGACGCCTTTCGCGAATTCGTCCCAAGCCGCCCATACCGCCGTGATGCTGCCTTTCTCCGGGTACTGCTTCAGAATCGCTTCCATGCGCGTTTGCGCGTCGAGCTGCGGTTGGTTCGCGTCGCCGAATTGGGCGATTTCCTTAATGTCCGGGTACTTCTTCAGGAAGCTCGCGTACGTGATCTGACGGCTTTCCATCGGCGGGAAGCCCGCGACCCATACTTTGACGATGTTGCCCTTGCCGCCGGCGTCCTTCGCCAGCGCTTCGAGCGACTTGTCCGCGAGCATCTGGTCGTTTTGCGCCAGGCTCGTCACGCCTTCCACCGACAGGCCGGAGTCGAACGCGACGACCGGGATGCCGGCCGCGACCGCTTTGTTGACGCCGTTCGTCAGCGCGTCCGCGTTGCCGTGGTCGAGCAGGATGCCGTCGTATTTCTGGTTGATGGCTGTATCGAGGTTCGTCACCATTTTGCTGAGGTCGTTGTCGGAAGCCAGCACCGTCACCTTGCCGCCGTACTTCTCGACCTGCTTCGTCACGCCGTCGACGTATTGCGCCGAGAACGTGCCTTGGTTGAATTGCATGATGAGTGCGATTTTCTTGCCTTTCAGCGAATCGACACTGGTGCCGCCGGACGCCGCGTTCGCCGGAGCGTTGCCGCCGGCATTGGCCGCGTCGTTCGCGTTGTTTGTCTTGCTGCCGCAAGCGGACAGCACGAGTACGAACGCAAGCAGAAGTGCGAGCGCAAAGCCCGCGCGTTTGTTGACTTTCATAGTATGACTGCCTCCCTATTCTTCATCTCTCTAAAGCTATGGAACCTACTATAACCGCTAATATCCTAGTATGTCAATCGGGTATATGGAAGTCATATTTTGGCATTTCCAATGTTGCCCAATCCGCACGAAAACCGCCCTGCCGCGGGCGGCTTCCTCCGATGTCCCCTTATGGTTTCGCATCGTCCGGCGGGTACTTGCCCCGCTTCAGCTCGTCGATCGAATAGCCGAAATCCATCTGCAAATGAGGGTAATCCTTGAAGCTCTTCCAATCGCCGCCCCAGGCGAAGCCGAGCGACTTGGCGGCGGCGGCGACCTCCTGCCAGTCCGCCTTGCCATTCTTGTTGCCGTCGTACTTCATATCCCAGATGACGTCACCTTGCGGGGTGCGCAGCGCGAAATCGATCGCGAGGCCGTAATTATGGTACGACGTGCCGCCCTTGGCGTTCGTGACGATCCGCCCCTTCGCGGACCGGCCCTGCTCGTACAGGACGTCCTGCTCCAGCTTGCTGCGGAAGCCGTCGGTAATCATAATGACGATGCCCGCCTCCGACGTCCGCTTGATCAGATCCATCATCTTGGCGGCGACGACCGGATGCAGCGACGTGACCGGCGGCAGCGGCTCTCCGGGCACGGCGTCCGTCCGCGGCAGGAGCCGGTCCTTAAGCGGCGAATTCAGCACGATCAAGCCCGCCAGCGAAACCAGCATCAGCGGCAGCAGCCATGACCGCTTCTTCTCCCTCCTCAGCCCCGGCCTCGCCGGAACCGGGACGTTCCAACCCGGCATGCGAATGCTCACTTCCTTCGAAGCTTCCTGCGTGACTGTGCGAGATGGCTATTCTATTAGTCTATCCTATTCTATCGAAAATGAACGCGTCGAAACAGAGAATTAACGTCGAAATATGTCGTTTTTTCAACAATATGCGATGCTAATTTCTTCTAGGGACGGCCCGGCGGGCCGTTTCGGCCGATCAGCAGGTCAACGTCGACGGTCACCTCGGCCGTCTCCCTCGCCGCAAATGCCTCGGCCCGCGCCGGGTCCGCGGACCAAGCGAGCGGCGTCATCCGCGCCAAGTCCCGGAGCGCCTCCCGGCCCAGCGTCCGCGCATGCCGCACGCGAACGACGTCCAGCAGCCGCATCTGCCGTTCGAACCGCGCGACCGTCGCGTCGTTGGCGTACCGTTCCCGCTCCCGGCCGCCGAAGAGGGCCTCGCGCAATTCCCTCAGATACCCGGCGCGGGGAACGGCTTTCAATAATAGTCCTCCGGGCGCCAGCACCCTCCCGAACTCGCGGTAATTGGCCGGCGACAGGAGGTTGAGCAGCACGCCGAACGTCCCGTCCCGGAACGGCAGGTTCGCCAAGTCGCCCACGAGCCAGATCGGCCCTTCGTACGCGGCGGCGGCCATCTGGACCGCATCTCTGGCCAGGTCGACGCCGATTGCGCCGGCGTCCGGATCGCCGCGCCGCCGCAGAATCATCGCGAGATGCGAGCCTTCGCCGCAGCCGACGTCCGCGATCATCGCCGGACCGCCGGCGCCGGGCCCGTAGGCCGCGACCGCCTCCGCCAGTTTGTCGTGCAAGGGCGCATAGAGCCCGCTCTCCGCGATGATCCGGCGCCGCGCCTCGAACAGCGGCTTCGTGTAGCCGCCCGCCTGGGCATGCGGCGCGAAATTAAGATACCCTTGTTTGGCGAAATCGAACGTATGCCGATTCTCGCAAACCAGACTGCTCGCTTCGCGCACCGTCATAGGCCCGCCGCAGAGCGGGCACTTGAACTCCGCCTCGCGCGCTTGAACGCGGCGGACGCTTTGCGTTTTTTTGGTCATCGTCACTCTTCCTTTCGCGTACGCAAAAAAACCGCAGGCCATATGCCTGCGGTTCAGCGGAAAAGGGAAGCAGGCTTCCCGTTGCTCGCGCAACGGAGAAGCCTTGGCCGACGCCCTGTCCGCCTCCCTCGCGCGAGGGAGGCGGACGATCCTCATATCGAACCTGCCGCCCAGGCGGCGCGAAGCCTCCGGACGACAGATTATCCATATAGCGGTCAAGGTGATCGCCGGAAATGGGCAGACGGATCCCGTTACCTCTGTTCAGACAAACAGAGCCTTTGAATGGCTATCGTTAGGCCTTCAAAGTCGGGATACGCAGTCTGACGTAGTGCATCTCCGGCAATCCTCCTTCCATGTGTCACATATACATTTGACTATACCGCCGATCGGCCGTCCTGTCAAAGCCGCGATCGGCCAGATCCGCCGGAGCTCCACTTCTTCGGGGCTCCATCCAGCGGCGCCGCCGGGTCCTCCTACGCCGGCCGCTTGACCGCCTCGCCGGCCTGCCCGCGCTGCGCGAACGGCGGGATGAACGCGATCAGGCTGAAGATCAGCCCGAACAGGAACAGCCGGTGAATCCCGTCGTAGAAGTGGTCCGTCTTCGTCACGAACGCCCCCATGACCGTCACGCCGACGGCCGTGCCGATGTTGCGCGCGAACATCTGAAGCGAGGTCGAGATGCCCTTCTGGTGCGCCTCCACCAGCTGCTGCGAGCCGATAATCGAGACCGTGGACAGCAGGCCGTAAGCCAATCCGTACACGGTCATCGCCAGGAACACGTAGCCGAGCGTCGTACCGGCCTTGAATTCGAGCATCAGCACCGCCGAGACGACGAGCAGCGCGTTGCCCGCGATCAGCAGCCGTTTGTAGCCGAAGCGCAGCACCCATTTGCCCGCCGGCACCGACACGGCCATCCAGCCGAACGCGACGAACAGCAGCGCGATGCCGCTGGTCAGGAGCGAATGGCCCTGGTTCTGCACGAACAGCGGCACGAAGCTCGAGGCGCCGAACAGTGCCATGTACGAGATCAGCGAGCCCGCCAGCATCCAGGACACGGGCTTGTTGCGCAGCAGCGACATCGGCACGATCGGCGACGCGTGCCGGCGCTCGTAGACGAAGAACGCCGCGATCAGCACGGCGCCGCCGGCCGCGTACCACGCGAGGCCGCGCTCGACGATCGTCGTCGCGAGCAGCAGCGAGACGCCGCCCGAGAAGAGCAGGGCGCCGAGCACGTCGATCTGCGCCTTCTTCGGCACGTACACTTCCTTGTACGGCAGCAGGGTCAGGAACGACACGACGCAGATCGGCAGGTTGACGTAGAAGATCCAGTGCCAGCTCAAATATTCCGTGAACACCGACCCGAGCAGCGGCGCGAGCACCGCCGACAGCCCCCACATCGCGGTGAAGAATGCCTGGATCTTGCCGCGCTGCTCAACCGGGAACAGGTCTCCGGCGAGAATGGCAGGGAACGGCAGCATGAAGCCGGCGCCGATGCCCTGCACGGCGCGGAAGACGACGAGCTGGACCATCGTCTGCGAGAAGCCGCACAAGAGCGAGCCGCCGAGGAACAGCAGGATGCCGGCGGCGAAAATCCGTTTGCGCCCGAACAGGTCGGACAGCCGGCCCGCGAGCGGGGACAGCACGGTGGAGGCGATCATATAGGCGGTGAACACCCACGCGTACAGCTTCGTCCCGCCGAGATCCTTCACGATGACGGGAATGGTCGTATTGATGATCGTCGAATCCATCGATGCCACGAGCATGGCCAAGACGATGCTGACCATGACGATGATGCGGTTGTTCATAAGCGCGATTTCCTCCGATCCCTTTTGACATACCTATGTCTGTAATTGTATAGGAGTCCGACCTAGTTGACTAGCGTCCGCCAGCGGCTTCATGCTTCCGATTCGGACCTCGGGCTTCCGGCCTTCGACCGCGCCGCCCAAGGAACAGGCGCACGCTGCTCTCCCGCCGCATGCGCGCGCCGAATGCGAACAAGCTTCAAGCGGATTCGCTTGAAGCTTGAGGGTGATTCCCCGGCCTCCGGCTTGCCCAGAGATCCGGCACGGCGTTCCCGCCGATTACTGCGCGCCCTTGATCGGCTCGAGCGGCGTCTTGGCGTGGCCGTACTTCGGATAGTCGCGGCCGACCGGCGCGGCCCAGCGGACGGCGTTGTCGATGACCTTCCGCACTTGCGGGTTGTGGTACGTCGGATACGTCTCGTGGCCCGGGCGGAAATAGAACACCTTGCCGGAACCGCGCGTATAGCAGCAGCCGCTGCGGAACACTTCGCCGCCCTCGAACCAGCTCACCATGACCAGCTCGTCCGGCTGCGGGATATCGAAGTGCTCGCCGTACATTTCCTCGGCCGGCAGCTCGATGTATTCGCCGATGCCCGCGGCGATCGGATGCGCCGGATTGACGACCCAGATGCGCTCCTTCTCGTCGGCTTCGCGCCATTTCAGGTCGCAGGACGTGCCCATCAGCTTGCGGAAGATCTTGGAGAAATGGCCGGAGTGCAGCACGATCAGCCCCATGCCGTGCAGGACGCGCTGGTAGACGCGCTCGACGATCTCGTCGCTCACTTCGTGATGCGCCAGATGGCCCCACCAGATCAGCACGTCGGTGCCGTTCAGCACCTCCTCCGTCAGGCCGTGCTCCGGCTCGTCCAGCGTCGCGAAGCGCACTTCGCCCTGCACGTTCAGACCTTCGGCAATCGCGGCATGCATGCCTTGCGGATAGATTTCGGCTGCTTTCGCGTTCGTTTTCTCGTGGCGGAATTCATTCCAAATCGTGACATTGATCGCTTGGTTCGTCATCGTCGTATCGTTCCTCCTGTAAGGGGATTCAAGTTTGCCTTTATTATAAGGAACGGGACGCTTCGGATCGATTGCAGATCGGGCGAAGTTTTTACGGTATTCTGTCTTGCCGTCCGCAAGGCGGCCGATTCGTGCTACACTGGCCTTATGCCATCATGTCCGGAAAGGAGCCGCCATGACCGCCGAAATCCATCACGAGCACGTCGCCTACCAAAATCCGTTCCTCGCCATCAAGATCTGGCGGATCGACTCCGACCCGGAGCGCGATCGGGCCTACCGCCGGGACAAGGACGGCCAGCGGAGGGTGCCGTTCCCCGCGTGGAACTACCACGACGAGATCGAATTCCTGCTGATCCTCCGCGGGGAAATGACCGCCTACTACGGCGAGGAGCAGCTGCCGCTGCGCCGGGGCGACGTCGCCCTGTTCGGCTCGGCCGAGCCGCATACGACGCTGCAGGCGAACGGCGCGCCGCTCAGCTACCTCGTGTTTCAGCTGAACCTGCGCAAGTACTGGGATCAGAGCACGATGAACAACATGATGCATTTCGCGGAGATCATCCGGCCGCTCAGCGCGCTGAATTATATCTTCCGGGAGAACCGCGCCGCCCGCGCGCAGGTCGCCTCCCTCATTCGCGGCATCTACAAGGAGATGAACGATCCGCAGATCGGCTGCGAGCTCGCGGTGTCGGCCATGATCAAGACGATTCTCCTGACGTTGCTGCGGAGCGACAGCCGCAAGCGGCTCCACTACCACGACCACCTGCTGTACGAACGGCTTCGCCCGGCGCTGCACCACGTCGAGGAGCATCTGCACGAGAAGCTGTCCGTGGAGACGGTCAGCGGCCTGCTCAGCATGAGCGGCACCCATTTCATGAAATCGTTCAAAAAGGCGCTCGGCATGACGTTCACCGAATTCGTCGCCTTCAAGCGCATCAAGCGCGCGGAGCAGCTGCTCCTGACCAGCGACATCAGCATCGCGGACGCGGCGGCGGCCGTCGGCATGTCCAACCTCGGGCATTTCTACCAGCAGTTCAACCGGCTGAACGACTGCTCGCCGAAGCAGTTCCGGGACCGGCTGCGGACGGAGGGCGAACGAGAACGAAGCTAAACCGCCGGGTTACGGCGGCCAGCCTGCATATTCGCCGGGTTACGGCGGCCAGCCTGCATATCAGCCATTAAGCGATCGTCAAGCTCGCGATAATTTTGTCGTACTCCTTCAGATCAGCCGGTTTATAGCTGTTTTTCTCGACAAAGAAATTAAGCGTTACGAAGTCGGAGTCCTTCTGAAGAAACACGAGCTTGCCTACCGAGTCCTTGGATTCGTAATCGACGACCAGCGCGTCCGCGCCGGCGATCGTTTGCTTCGTTTGCCGCTTGGATGGAAGGGAGGCAAACGGTCCTTTCAGAGCGATCGGCACGTAGTCGTCCAAGGTGACCCCTTCAGCCGACTCTAAGCGAAAATCGACGCCCATGTAATAATTGCTGTACATCTTCCGGTCGCTCGCGAGAATCGAAGGCCTCCAATTTCCGTTAATCACGATTTGAAAGTCATGCTTCGACTCCCCGTTATATAACGAGACGTACATGGGGCCCCCAATGGTCAATTTGTTCGCCTTGTCGTCAAATACAAGCTTGGAGGTCAATCCGAAGTAATCCGCGATGCTTTTCGCCGGCACATACAGGCTGCCGTCATATTTCAAGGCTTTGATGCCGGCCGCTTCTTGACCGTTCACCTCCACCTTGATCGCGGGATTGAAATACGCCTTCACTTCCTTCCATGCCGACCCAGCCCAAGCCCCTGTCGCATTGCCAAGCAAAAACACGGCGGCTGCCGTGCCTATCAACCATTTTTTATTCACGAAAAATCCCCCTATCCCTATCAATACCGCCATATTATATCATGACAATCCATACTAATCTTGTTAATATTTCGCTGTTTTCGTAAATATTGTTGCTTGTTCACATGAAAGAAGATGGGAACTATACTCAGTCAAGACAAAAAGCGTGTTTCACGTTATAATCAATAAAAATCTCATATATTGGAGGTTCCTGTTATGGAGTTAAAGATTCGTAAGATGGGACCAAGCGATATTCAACAAGTTCAATATGTTGCTAAAACAAGCTGGAATGTTACCTACAAAGGCATAATTCCACTAGAGGTTCAAGAAAGTTTCCTAACATCTGCTTACAATGATGAAATGATGCTTAGACGCTTAGAACGTTCCAATGTTTTCGTTGCCGAACTTGACGAGAAAATAGTTGGATTCGCCAATTTTTCATTTGTAAGAGAAGATGGGCAAGCGGAATTATCTGCCATTTACCTTTATCCAGAACATCAAGGAAAAGGGATAGGTTCAGCACTGTTACAAGAAGGAATAAGGAATTCACAAGGCGTAAAAGAAGTCTATATTAATGTTGAAAAGGATAATGAAATTGGCAGAAGATTCTACGAAGCAAAGAAATTCGAGATTGTCAAAGAGTTTGACGACAACTTTGATGGGCATATTCTAAAGACAGTTCGCATGGTACTCAAAGTATAAGGCGAGTCCTTGCGACTTGCTTTTTCTATGCGAGAAAAGGCTGGAACCCCGCGGTTCCAGCCTTTTTCTTTCCATGCCTTCTATTCCAGCTCCGCTCTATCGCCCGCCAGCCGATCCAGGCCAATCCCGTAATAATGAAACTCCGCCTGCACCTCGAATCCGACGGACCGATACAACCCGAGCGCGCGGCCGTTGTCCGTCACGACGTTCAGACGGATCCGGTCGCAGCCTTGCTCCAACAGCCGCCGCACGGTCAGCTCCAGGATCTCGCGCCCGTAGCCGCGGCCCTGGCAGGACGGCAGCACGCAAAAGTCGTGAATGACGCCGGTGCCCCGTTCCACGTGATTGACCCGAATGAGCCCTATCGGCGCATCCCCGCGATCGAAAACAACATACGCGTCGCGGCCGGGCTCGCGCGTGCGGGCGAAATACTCCCGCGTCCAGCTCTCCGAGTCTCCGAACGCAAGCGACGAGCACGCGATTATAAACGGCCAATCCCGCTCCCCGGCCAACCGCAGCCGTAAGCCCTGCCGGCTTGCTTCGGCCGTCTGCAGCCTCCCCAGCGCCATCACGTATTCCGCCTCGCGGAACTCGGCGCCGAGATGCCGCATGTACGCCGTGCCCGGCTCGGAGTCGGCCGGAACCCGGACGCGGCAAGTTCGGATTCCCTGCGCTTCCATCTCGGATCCCCCATGGCGCAGCAGAGAGCGCCATACGCCCCTCCGGCGATAACCGGGATGGACCATGCCGTTCACGTTCGCCTCCGTTCCGTCCGACGTGTACCAGCTCAGGAACCCGATCAATTGGCCGCCGAGCAGGCATAGATGGGCTTCATCCCCGCCTTCGGCTTTCAAGCTTTCCACGCCTACCCGCAGGCTGGAGCCGTCCGTCGTCCGGCATACGTGTTCCAGCTCGCGGACGCGATCCAGCTCCCGCTTCGAAAAATAGTTCATTTTCAGCCACTCGTATACGCACATATGCGTTCATCCCTCATTCTGGAAGGAAACACACCGGTTTATGGACGAGCAGGCGCTATCCTTCCGCTGTATTCTGTCCGATGATATAGGGCTGCCATTGGCATCGCCTCCTACGCTATGATCATGTCTTCAGCCATGTTCTATGACGGCAGTCCGGCCGCCCAACTGCCTATCCTACAATAATCGGAAACCAGCACGTTGACAAGGAGGAACCCTCATGCAAACGCAAACGCTGATCGAGGAATACGTACGCGGCTACGACCTGATGCAGGAGGCCGTGGCCCCAACTGGGGCTAAGACTCCCCCAGCCAGACCCGCGGGCCGATGACGTGGAACAACTCCTCCCGGCTCGGCGCCAGCGCGTCCTGAATGCGCCGGTACGTGAAGTCGCTCATCGGCCGGGGCAGCTCGTCCGGCGCGAAATACCCGCAGGCGAGAATTTCCGGCGAGGCGGGCTCCGGCGTCCGGTCGGACTGATTCGACGCGAGGAACGCGAAATGGTGCATATCGTACTCGGGATCGTAGTAAATGCCGGTCAGCGCGCCGACCGCGGCGTCGAGCCCCGTTTCCTCCATCGTTTCCCGGCTGGCCGTCTCCCGCGCCGACTCGCCGATCTCCGACTTGCCGCCCGGCAGATCCCAATTCAGCTTGCCGTAGCTGTGCTGGACCAGCAAGACGCGGCCGGCCGCATCCGCGATGATCGCGGCTGCGCCCATGTTTTTGTTTCCCATGCGCTTCACTCCCCTATTATCCAAGATATCCCTATAACGCAAAAAAGCCGCCGATGGTTTCCATGGCGGCAGCTTCGTAGACGGAACTAGATTGTTCTTTGCTATGTATATCGTTGCTGGCTTGCATTCCCGTCGTCCGCGCGATGAGCCGGCGGTTACCAGCCCATGCTCTCGAACCACATCGTTCCGTGATCCTTCCCGACCGCGGTGCGAATATAGCCGATCATCTCCCCCGGCAGCTCGCGCAGGGAGAACCAGGCCAGCTCCTCGCATTTGTGCGGCTCCATGTTCGTGATTTCGCCGCTCCAGGCTTCGACCTTCAGGTAGAAATCGATCCATTCCGAGCTGACGTTCTTGCGGTGCATGACGCCGACGACCTCCAGATCCTCGGGCCGGATCGTCACGCCCGCCTCTTCCTTCGCTTCGCGGATCGCCGCGGCCTTCACTTCCTCGTCGCCGTCGATGCGCCCCGCGACGACGCTCCATTTGCCATCCTCGAAGCCGGTATTGATGCGCTTCAGCAGCAAGACGCGGTCCCCGCGATAGAACAGCAGATGGACCGCGCCGTAAAAGATCGGTTGTCTCACGCTTCCCCTCCAAGCCAGTCGATGTCCGCGATGATCGTTTCGATATCCGCGGCGATGCCGCGCTCGATAGCCTGCGGCACGTTGATCACGAGCAGGCCGCCGAAGACCTGCTCCCAATTGCCGCCCGCTTCCGCGATGCGCGCTTTCGCGGCGCTCAGCTCCGCCGAGCGGCTGACCCGCCGACTCAGCAGCCAAGAGCGCCGGACAAGCTCCGACTTCCGGAGCGTCTCGATGTAATAATACACGTCGCCTACCCGCCGGACCCGGATCCGGTCACCGAAGGACACGCGCTCGCTGAAGATCGGATTCTCTTCGATCGTCACCGTGTCCGGGTCGATGACGGACACGTCGAGCACCTCGATTTCGCGGCCGTCCGCGTCGAAGCACAGCTGCAGCTGACGGATTTGTTTCATCGGGTTCACCCCGCTTTGCCAATAGTTTTCGATTCGGTCCCTACATTGTACCGGATTCGCCGCAGCGTCACAATGCCGCTGTTTGAACGCGTTCACGATCCGGGCGCGCCCTTGCTTTCCACTTTATAGAAATTTTAGGTAATTACTGATAACGCTTTCAAATAAACCCCGCCCTGATTTAACGACAGAAAAGCTCCCATATCGACGGTAGACTTCGTCACGCGGCAGTCCTAAATTCCTAATTCGATGAATATCGACATCCATGGGAGACCGTTAGCCTACCCAGGAAGTCTCTATTCTTTTCAAAACTACCAACCTATAATTTAAACAATTAAATTTTCTTAAGATTCTAACATAGTTAATATTTTTAACAAATGGTGTTAACTATGTCATTCCCATTAAGGAGGTGGTCGGAAAACCAATGCCGCTCTCGCACCTACGACTCGCGGATGAACCACTCGATACCCTATACTATTGAGGAGTTGAACAAGCACTGTGAAATGGAAATCATTCCGGCAAGCACCGGCGCTCGGGATGGCGATCCTCATGGCATGGACGCTCTCCGTACCGGCTGCGGCCGCAGCGGATTCGGGCGACCGTAAACTCTCTGTCTCCGCCGTCTCCCCAACCAGCATAGCAGCCAAGATCTCTCCCCAGGTGACCGACCAATTCGACGACGACGAATACGTAACCTATCTAATCAAGATGAAGGAGCAGGCGGATCCCGCCGCGGTCTCCTCGCAAGCCCAGCAACAGGCGCTCAAAAACAAGGTCACCCCGGCTGCGGCCAAACTTTCCATGCGCAATGCGGTCATCGGCTCCCTGCGCGAAACGGCTTACCGCACCCAGAGCTCGCTCGAATCCTACCTCAAGAAGGCCAAAGCTTCCCATCAAGGCATCATCGATTATAAGAGCTTCTTCATCGTCAACGCGATGGCAATCACCTCCACGAAGGCGGAAATGGAACAGATCGCCCGCCGTCCCGAGGTTGACAAGATTCTCCCGAACACCGAACGCTACCTCGACAAGGTGCAAAAAACCGAGGACGTCGCCGCTCCCGAGACCGCGTCTCCAGGTACGGCCGAGGCTGCGAAAGAGGTTGCGCCGCTCACCGAGAACGTGGAATGGAACATCGACTATGTCAACGCCCCGCAGGTGTGGGAACAAGGCATCGACGGCACCGGCATCGTGGTCGCCAACCTCGATACGGGTGTCGACTACACCCATCCCGCACTCGAGCGCAAATGGCGTGCTTACAATAACGGCCAGATCGTTGACCCCGAGCTGAGCTGGTACGACGCCCACAGCGGCGCCGCGCTCCCGGAGGACAACGTGGGCCACGGCACGCATACGATGGGCACCATGGTCGGCTCCGAGGAGAACGGCACGAATAAGGTCGGCGTCGCGCCCGGAGCGAAATGGATCGCCGTGCGGATCTTCAATCCGTCGACGACGGACGCCATCATCCTCGACGCCGGCCAGTGGCTTCTCGCGCCGGTCGACTCCGAAGGCAACCTGCACCCCGAGCTTGCCCCGGATGTCGTGAACAACTCGTGGGGCGGCGGAGCCGGCATCGACGAGTTCTTCCGTCCGATCGTGCAGGCTTGGCGCGCGGCGGGCATCTTCCCGGAATTCTCGGCGGGCAACGTTACGCCTGATAACCCCGGCGGCCCCGGCTCGGTGGCGAATCCCGCCAACTACCCGGAATCGTTTGCCACGGGCGCGACGGACATCAACGGCATGGTCGCTTCGTTCTCGCTGCGCGGCCCTTCGCCGTACGGCGAGCTGAAGCCGGAAGTGTCCGCGCCCGGCGTCAACATCCGCTCCACCGTACCGGGCGGAGGCTACGAAGGCGGCTGGAACGGCACGTCCATGGCCGGACCGGTGACCACCGGCATCGCGGCGCTGATGCTGCAGGCGAACCACTCCCTCACCGTCGATGACATCGAACAGGTGCTGCAGGATACGGCGACGCCTCGCACGGACGCCGAATACCCGGAAACGCCGAACCAGGGATACGGCTACGGCATCGTGAACGCGCTCGACGCCATCGGCGCCATCACGACCGGTATCGGCTCGGTGTCCGGCAAGGTCCGCGTCGGCGGCAACGACGACGCGGCGCCGGTCATCGACCATACGCCGGCTACGACTGTGTACATGGGCAAGGACGTCACGCTCACGGCTACCGTCTCGGATAACGTCAGCGTGACGCAGGTCGAACTGTTCGCGCGCGTCAAGGGGACCGACGACTACGTCTACCTCCCGATGACGAGAACGTCCGGCAACTACAAGTCCGGTGAATATCGCGCGGTCATCCCGGCTTATCTGCTCGATCTCGCTGGCCTGGAGTATTACATACGGGCCACTGATTATGCCAATAATCAGACCGAGACGCCGGTGTACGCCGCGGAAGTGTCCAGCGGCCTCAAGCCGGGCGACGTTCAGGACTTCGAAGGGACCGTCAACGGCTTCGAGAGCGGCGGTTACCACAACACGTGGGCAATCGGCGAGCCTTACTACGATAAAGCGTATTCCGGCAGCAAGGTTGCGGCCACCAACTTGGGCGACGGTTACATGATTGGCACCAACGCCTACTTCCTTGCCCCGCCGATCGACCTGACGGAGAGCCCGGAAGGCGCCGTGCTGTCGTTCAAGAACTGGTACGACATCGGAGACGATCATGCCGTCGTCTATCTGGCGACCGAGGACAGCAACGGCGAATTCCTCCAACGGCTGCATTTCACCGGCAAAGGCGATGGCTGGAAAACGGAGTATATCGACCTCCGTCCGTACGCCGGCCAGCGGGTCCAGCTGCTCTTTAACCTGTACGCCAACGACTACGGCAACATTGGCGGCTGGTACATCGACGATCTGTCCGTCCAGCTTCCGGACCAAGTTCCTCCGGGCGCACCGGCAGGCTTTATGGCCAGCGCAGATCCGGGCGGCAACGTAGCGCTCGCGTGGGAACCCGTGGCGGATGAAGACCTCTCTGGCTACACGGTCTACCGTGCCGTCGGCGACGGTCCGTTCGAAGCGGCCCTCACGTCCAAAGCCAACCATATCATCGACACTAGCGCGGAACCTGGCGCGATCAACCGCTACAAGGTCGTCGCGGTCGACTACAGCGGCAACGAAAGCGAGTCGTCCGAGGAGATCTCCGTTGACCTTACGGCGATGAGCGCGATCTTCATGGATACGTTTGACGGCGCGGACGACAACGGTTGGGTTCACACCGGTCCCGGCGACGAATGGGAGCGCGGCAAGCCGGTGAACATCGGGCCGTCCGACGCGGTATCCCCGCCGAACGTCTGGGGCACCGATCTGGACGATACCTATTCCGACGCCAGCGACAATATCCTGGTCTCCCCTGTGATCGATTTGAGCCAGTCGGACAACGCTACCGTCTTCTTCAGCAACTGGTACAAACTGGAGAGTGGCTACGATTACGGCCTCTTCGAGATCACGACCGACGGCGGCGCGACTTGGACCGAGCTCGCCCGCTTCAACGGCAACTCCTACGACAATCAATGGGAGCTGTTCGGCTACGACCTGGCGCCTTACGTGCACCAGCAGGTCCGCTTCCGGTTACACCTGCAAACCGATAGCTCCGTGAACATGGAAGGCTGGTACATCGATAACTTCAAGGTGGTCGGCATGAGCGCGCCTACGGCGATCACGCAGGCCAACCATGTCTCGGACGGCGCCCCTGCGCCGAAATCGACACTGACGAAGCCGATGTACGAACCGAAGGCAACGACGAAAGAACAATTCGCCGCGGCTAATCCGACCGAAGGACCGCAGCCGTCCGGCCTGCCGGCCGACGCGACGGTAACGGTGCTCGAGACGAACCGTTCCGTCAAGACGAACCCGGCCACGGGCGAGTACACCTTCAAGCATGTCGCAGGCGACTATCACCTGCAGGTCGAGACGTACGGCTTCTATCCGCAGACGAAGCCGGTCACGATCGCGGATAACGCGAGCGCAACGGTGAACTTCGATCTGGAGGCCATCCCGACGGGGCAAATCACCGGCGTCATTACCGACGAACGCACGAACCAGCCGGTCGCGGACGCGAACGTCATGGTCATGGAGGATGCCAACATCGCTCCGGTGCGCACCGACGCGAACGGCGCGTTCACGCTGACCGTGCTGGAAGGCACGTATACGCTGGCCATCTCCTCCGCCGACTATTACGCCAAGAACGTGACCGTGACGGCGCCGCCGAACGGGAACGTCGAAGCGAACGTCGCGCTGAAGCCGTACTTGGGCGTACAGAGCGGCCTCGGCTACGACGACGGAACGGCGGAAGATGCCCGTGCGTTCTACGACGACGGCAACGGCTGGGCGGTCCGCATGTCGCCGGGTGCCGGTCTTACGAAAGTGACGGGCGCTTCGTTCCGCTTCTGGGACACGACCTTCCCGACTCCGGGCGCGACGGCATTCAAGTATGCCGTGTATGACGCCAGCGGCACCGACGGTGCTCCTGGACGCTTGGTGGCAGGTCCGTTCACGGCCGAAGCAGTGCGCAACGGCACGGATTGGACGAACGTCACATTCCCGACGCCGGTCGAGGTGCAAGGCGACTTCTACCTCGCTTATATCCAAGTCGGCGCTTATCCGAACGTCCCGGCCCTCGGGACTGACGTCGACGGCACGAACGCGCTGCGCAGCTGGCAGATGGTCGGCGGCGGCTGGTCCCCGTCACCGAAAGCAGAGGGCAACTACATGATCCACGCGACCGTCAGCACCGAAGTGACGGCCCCGGTCATTACGTCTCCGGCTGCGGGTGCCTACACCAACGACGCGACGATTGACGTGACGGGCACGCTGCAGGTCGATGGCGCGACCGTGACGCTGTATAACGGCGAGGAGCAAGTTGGCACGGCAACGATCGAGAATGGAACGTTCACGATCCCGGTCGAGCTGAAGGACGGCCTGAACAGTCTGTCGACGGAAGCCGAGTTCAACGGCAAGACGACCGATCGCTCCGCGCCGACCGACATCACCTTGGATACGAAGCTTCCTAACCTGAACGTCGTGACGCCGACCGTGGACTTCAAGACGAATCAGGGTGCGCTGACGGTCACGGGTACGGTAACCGACGACTATATCGGCGGCATTACCGTGAATGGCGAAGCGGTAGCCATCGAAGAAGACGGCGCCTTCTCGCAGCGTCTCCTGCTGAACCCGGGCGCTAACACCGTAACCGTCGTCGCGAAGGATCTCGCGGGCAACGAAACGACGGTAACGCGTACCGTTACCCTGGATCTGGACAGCCCGGCGATCGCCGACGTAACGCCGGCGGAAGACGCTAAGCTGTTCCAAGGCGACAGCCTGTCCGTTTCGTTCAAGAGCGATCCGGGCCTCCATGCCGCATTCCGCATCGAGCTGCCGGTCGCACTCGCTTCCGCGAAAGCGAACGAGATCGAAATGACGGAAAGCACGACAACGCCGGGGCTGTACGAAGGCACCTATAAGACCCCGGACAGCCTGATCCTGGACGGCGGCGTCATCGTCGTCCGCGCATGGGATGACGCGGGCAACGAGACGGAAGCGGTCGCTGCCGGCACGCTGTTCGTCAACGTCGACCCTGCGTATGAGCTCGTGAACGAGGCGAAGGCGAATTATGAAGCCGACGTCGTCAACACGACGGAGCTGGATAAGCCCGTGCTGGCATTCCCTGACACGGAAGGCATCACGTATGCCGTTACGGGAAGCAGCAGCGACACGCTGATCAGCAATACCGGCGTCCTGCTGAAGCGTCCGGACGCAACGACGGACGTGGAGCTGACCGTGACGATCGCGGCAGCCGCCAAACCGGCCATTAAGGCCGAAGTGAAGACCAAAGTCACCTTGACCCCTGTTCCTAGCGGTCCAATCGGCGGCGGCAGCGGCCCGGGCATCATCGTGGTCACGCCTCCGAGCATGGACGCAAGTGCTGTGCTGAACGCCGTCCTCGGCAGCGGCTTGAAGCAAGCACCGGTCAAATCGACCGTGAAAACGGAAGGCACGGCCGCATCGGCCGTCATCGCCGATGACGACCTGCAGCAAGCGCTCAAGACTTCGCCTGCCGCAATCGTCGTGACTATCGATTCGAACAGCGCTCAGGCATTGCTGAGCCTCACGCCAGCACAAGTCGAGCTGCTCGCGGGATCGAGCCCGGCGAACGTGCTTGCCGTGACGAACGGCACGAGCGCCGTGGCAATTCCGGTCGGCCTTCTGGCCAAAGCGCCTAAGGGTGCCGGCCTGCAAGTGACGCTGGCAACAGCGGATGGATCCGGTGCGTTCGCAAGCGCGGCATCGGGCGTGACCGTCCTCGGCAAACCGGCAGCCTTCGGCGTGAATGTCGTCCAAGGCACGTCCGTCAAGCCGCTGGCGCTCTCGAGCAAGGATCTCGTCAAGCAAGCCTTCACGCTGCCGAAAGGCACCGACGTCAAGGCAGCCGGCGTGCTCTATGCCGGTTCCCCTGCCGTAAGCCCGGCACCGGCAGTCTTCGCGAGCCATAACGACGGTACCGTGACGGTTACGGTTACTCGTCCGGGCTTCGCAACGTATGCCGCCGTGACGCGCACGATTACCTTCACGGATATCGCTGGTACGACCGCGAAGGAACAAATCGCGGCACTGGCAAGCAAGTTCCTGATCGACGGTACGTCGTCCTCGACGTTCTCGCCGAGCGCGGCCGTTACCCGCGCCGAATTCGCGGCTCTGCTGACCCGCGCACTCGGCCTGCCGGTCGCAGCAGGACTGCCGTTCAAGGACGTGACGGCTGACAAGTGGTACGCGGACGAAGTCGGCGCCGCTTATCAAGCCGGCCTGATCACGGGCCTCGGCGACGGCAGCTTCAACCCGAACGGCACGATCACGCATCAGGATCTGGCCGTCATGCTGGATCGGGCCGCCGCTCTGGTCGGCCTGAAAGCCTCGGGCTCCGCGAGCCTGAACTTCGCGGATGCCGGCAACGTCTCCGGCTACGCAACGAAGAGCGTGCAAACCGTCACCGCAGCCGGCTTAATGAGCGGCACGGTAACGGGCAGCAGCACCTTCTTCGCGCCGAAGGCACCAACGACGCGCGAGGAAGCAGCGCTCGCGATCTACAATCTGTTGAAGCAATCGGGTTTGATCGACTGATTGCCGTGTAAGGAAGAAACAGACTGCAGCTTAGGCTGCAGTCTGTTTTTCGTGCGCCGGCGGGTTGCCGTGCGGATTAGACAGATAGCTTCGGTTAGCACGCCGTTGTCCTCGACGCTTGCTTGGATACGCCGGACGCCGCCGACGACGCTCGCCGTCCTTCACGCATTCAACCACGGGACCTCGGTCATCAGCGGCTCGAGCTGCTCGCTTTCGATGACGATGACCGTCATCCCGTACTCGGTGCCGGATTCGCGCTCCTCGCCGGCCTCCCAATACGCGGCCTGACCGGCCTCGATCTCATATGGGATCCCTTCTTTGCCCGTCACCCAGCCCTTCCCGTTCAGGACCACGAACAATTGGTTGATCGCCGCTTCGTGCCGGCCGACGTGCCCGCCGGGCTCGAGGCAGATGCAGCCGATATGCGTCGGCTTGTCGTGCTTGATGATTCGGGAGATCGATGCGCCTTTGCTGCCGAACTGCGTGATGGTTTTGCCCATGGCTTTGCCGAATGCGTAAATTTTCAAAGGAACACTCCTTAGGTTAGGGTTGGGGTTAGGGTTGAGGTTCGCGCAGATGGCTGCTTGAACCTGTTGAAATGGCGGTATGCGCCGCCGGCTACGGCAGACCGTCATCGAATCGCCGCACATGAGGCTCATAGGCGACTGTCATCATTCCCATTTTACGGATGCATACCCTGGAAGTCGATGATGTTTTGGGTAACGTGCTCCATCCGATCAAACTACTCTCGAAGGTTACCGGCTTCTTCTACTATAAAAGAAGTTTCTTGCCTATCCTGCCCTAAAAATATGTAACGTTACAAAATGAGTTACTGTAAAGTGAACAGAACAAATACGGAGAAGTGGTTGACTTGACGAATCCGCAATCTTATAATCGACCTTAGGCTGAAAACGCTATTAATGGTAAGTAATGCGCTCATAATGAATTTATTTAACGTTACAAAACTAATTTTGTAACGTGATTAAGTCTCGTTACTGATAGCGCTTTCGACCCATGTATGAAGGAGGGAAGTTCCACAACTCTTGGCTTTTGCAGTCATTTAATCCTAACAACACGAGGAGTGATCGTTTTGAAGCAAGTTTGCGCTTTACTTTCAATCGCCTTAGCCGTTGGTTTCACCGCACCGGTTGCCGCCAAGGCTTCAGCGGAGGCAAGCAGTCCAATTAATTTAGCTCACCTCAATGCGTTGAATCAAGACGTGGTCATCGACAACAAGGACATGCTGATTACCCATATCTATTCGGAGTTCCCGAACTACGAGTGGGTGGATGCATCGGGGGAAGGAATTGCGTGCGTCGATGATGTAGCGCGCGCTGCAGTGGTTTACTTAAATGACTATGAGCGGACCAAAAATCCGGCTTCGCTAGAGCATGCGCGGAAAGCGCTTAATTTCGTGATGTATATGCAAGCCGATGACGGTGAGTTTTATAATTTCGTCAACAAGGATCTGTCCATCAACAAGGACGGAGGCACAAGCAAAAAATCCTTCGATTGGTGGGCAGCCAGAGGTACTTGGGCAATTGGATACGGCTATAAATTGTTTAGTAAACTCGATCCCGCCTACGCCCAGGAATTAAACCAGCATTTCCTGCTGGCCAACGAGGCGCTTCAAAAGAAATTGAACGCGAACTATGGGAAGTATACCGCCATTCATGGCCGTCAAGTCCCTGCGTGGATCGATGGATTCGATGCGATGTCTAATGCGCTGCTAGGGTTATCCGAATATTATGCGGTCAGTCCCAACCCCGCTGTCAAAGACTCCATGACGAAGATCGGTGACGGGCTGGTTAAATTTCAATATGGCGATTTCGATGAATATCCCTACGGCGCGCACTTGGACTGGGGCGGCTCTACGACCCTCTGGCACGCTTGGGGCAGCGCACAAACCTATGCCTTAGCCAAGGCCGGACAAGTGCTGCATAAGCCGCAATGGATTGAATCGGCTCGGAAGGAAGCGGATTATCTCTTCACCCACATCTTGGTCAACGGCATGATTAAAGAAATGGCTCCGACGAAAGCCAAGGATGAACAGATCGCCTACGGCGTCGACATGCTGGTACAGGGTTATGCGGAGCTTGCCAACGTAACGCACGAAACGAAATATGCCAAATATGCCGGGCTCGCGGCCTCTTGGTTCACCGGAAATAACGACGCCCAATTCGTGATGTATGATCCCCAGACAGGCAGAGGCTATGATGGAATAAACGGCGTCACGAAAAAAGTAAACATGAATGCCGGCGCGGAATCCACCATTGAGGCCTTGATGGCTCTTCAAGCGATTCAATCCATGCCGGATGCGCAAAAATACTTAACCGCCAAAACCATTAACCGTCATACCCAATACGTCGTAGAAGCGGAGAATTTCCTGCCTGCTCAAGGAAAGCCGCAAACCGTAAAGCCGGATAGCTCGTGGACGGGAGATGCCTCGTATAGCGGAGACATTGTGCGTTTACATCCGGGAGACGGCCTGCAAACGACCATTCAAAGCAAACAAACGGAAAACGTGCTTCTCTATGCGGCGATTGAAAAAAGAGCGCTCCCTGCAAACGCTGTCTATTTGGACGTTTATGTCAACCATAAACTCGTAGGCCGCTCATCCGCAGCCGGTTCGCCTGATACGGATTATCTTACGCTCATTAAGCTCGGCAAAACCGCAACGCTCCATAAGGGCAGCAACACGATCTCCGTCACCGTACACGGAAGCAAAAACGAAGCCGTCCAGCTGGATAACCTAGTCGTGCAGCCTGTAATCGAGTCCGCGCTCTATCAAACCGCTAAAGGCGGTTCGATTGAAATCGAGCGAAACTTTATGAGTAAGAAGAATAACCTCCACGAGAAGAAGTAATCTCGTTGAAAAGCAATCCAAACAACGCGCATCGATCGTCGATGCGCGTTGTTTGGATTGGGAGGAATAATCGGAGTCCCCCCGCTCTCCTTCGGATTATAGGTGCAATTCTCCCAATGGCCGATACACCCTCAAAACCGATACAGCCGCCCGTCTTCCGCCTCGCGGATCCACACCTGCATGAACCCCGCCTCGCGGTTGTCCCACGCGTAGTACGGGATGAGCTCGCACGGCTCGCCGTCCGCCGTGCGGCCGCGCAGCACGGTCACGCCGCCGAGCAGCTCCGCGCGGTGCTGCACCGCGAACGGCTCGTGCGCCCCGAGCGCGAAGTCGTCGTAGCGCAGCCCGGCGTTGCCGGCTTGCTCGACGCAGTACACGACCGGGCCGCGCTGCAGCGCGATGCGGCCCCGGTTCGCTTCCGCTTCCGGCCGGGCGCGGACAACCTCGACGGGCATGTCGAGCGTCAGCTCGATCGTGTCGCCCGCCGCCCAGTGCCGCTTCAGGACGAGGTAGCCCTTCGCCGTCAGCGCCTCCGCGCCGTCGACCCGCTCGCCCTGCGCCGACGCCCGGTAGCCCCGGCACCAGCCCGGCACGCGCAGCCGGATCGCGAATTCGTCCGCCGCCCCAGGCTCCGGCGTCACCGTGATCACGATGCGCCCATCCCACGGATACGCCGTGGACTGCGCGATCCGCACCGTGCCGGCGCCGTCGCCGAGCTCGACGTCCGCTTCGCCGTTGGCGTATTGGTTCACGGCGAGGCCATCCTCCGTCGACGCGTACAGATACTGGCCGATAGCCGGCAGGAACCGGGCGAGGTTCGTCGGGCAGCACGACGTGTGGAACCATTCCACCCGGTGGTGTTCGCCCTTGGACGCCAGCGGATTGACGTAGAAGAACCGGTCGCCGGACAGCGAGATGCCGGACAGCGCCCCGTTGAACAGCTCGCGCTCGACCAGGTCCGCGTATTTGCCGTCGCCATGAAGCAGGTTCATGCGGTGGTTCCAGAACGCCATCGCGATGGCGGCGCAGGTCTCGCAGTACGCCGATTCGTTCGGCAGGTCGTAATCGTGGGTGAACCCTTCGTTGTGGACGGACGGCCCGATGCCGCCGGTCACGTACAGATTGCGCTCGACCGTATGCGCCCACACCCGGTCGAGCGCCGCCAGATAGGCGGGATCGCCCGACGCGAGCACGACGTCCGCCATCGCGGTGTACAGGTACATCGCGCGGACCGCGTGCCCCTTGACCTCGCGGATATCCCGGACCGGCACGTCGTCCTGGCAGTAGGCCGGCCCCCACTCCGGCTTATCCCAGATCGCGCCGACCCCGTGCCCATGGCCGCGCTCCTCGAGCAGCCAGAGCGCCAGCTTCCAGTACCGCTCCTCGCCGGTCGCGCCGAACAGCTTCACGAGCGCCAGCTCGATCTCCTCGTGCCCCTCGGCCCAATGGCGCTTGCCGGGACCGAACACGGCGTCGTAATGATCCGCCATCCGGCAGGCGACGTCCAGCAGCCGGCGCTTGCCCGTCGCCTGGTAATACGCGACCGCGGCTTCGATCAGATGGCCGCCGTTGTACATTTCGTGCTTCTCCATGTCGGTCCATTTCAAGTCCGGCGCTATCAGCGTGAAGTACGTCGACAAGTAGCCGTCCGGCTCCTGCGCGGCCGCGATCAGCTCCGCGATGCGGTCGATCTCCGCCTCCAACTCCGGGTCCCGCTCCGTCCTGAGCGCGTACGCGGCGCCTTCGAGCACCTTGTACACGTCGGAATCGTTGTAGTACATGCCCTCGAAATCTCCCTCCGCCAAGCCACCGGCCAGCGCGAAGTTACGGATGCGGTTCGTCTCCTCGCACTTGCGCAGGCAGACGTCGATCGTTACGTTCTTCAGCACCTCGAGGCGCGGACGCCAGAATTCATCGTCGATGCGCACGCTGGAGAACGGCACGCCCCGCCAGCCCCGAATCGGTTGTTGCGTCGTCGTCATGCTCGCAGCCTCCCTTTTCGTCGTTCCTTGTCTCGTTTTGAACCTCGCATATCCCCGTTTACCCTTTCAACCCGGTAAGCGTAATTCCTTCCAGGAAATACCGCTGCCCGACCAAAAACACGACGACGCACGGCAGCACGACGGCCGCCGAAGCCGCCATCAGCAGGTCCCACTGCGCGGTATAGCTGCCCTGAAACATTTGCAAGCCGAGCGCCAGCGTGAACCGGCTGTCGCTCTTCAAGTAGATGAGCGGGCCCATGAAGTCGTTCCACGAACCGAGGAACGTGAACAGCGCAACGACGATGACCGCCGAACGGCTGAGCGGCAGCAGAATGCGCCAGTAGATCTGAAAATAGCTCGCCCCGTCCACGAACGCCGCCTCGTCGAAATCCTGCGGAATCGTCAGGTAGAACTGCCGCAGCAGGAAGATATTGAAGATCCCCCCGCCGAAGTACGCCGGCACGATGAGCGGATAGAACGTATCGTAGAAGCCGAGCTCCTTCCAGCCGATGAAGCTCGGGATCAGCGTCACGGCGCCCGGCAGCATCATCGCGGACATGAGCACCGCGAACACGGCGTCCCGCCCTTTCCACCGGATGCGCGAGAAGCCGAACGCGGCGACGGTGCTGGAGACGACCGTACCGAGCAGGACGCCGGCCACGATAATCAAGGTGTTGACGAAGAACGTGCCGAACGGCACGACCGTCAGCGCTTCCTTGAAGTTCTCGAAGTGGAACGGCTTCGGAATCCACTGCGGCGGCATGACGAAGATCTGGGACAGGTCCATCACGGAGCTGCGCAGCAGCCAGACGAACGGCACGATGAACATAACGGAGACGACGAGCAGGGCAACGTAGCCTGCGGCGAGCTTCAGCCTGGACTCTCTCATGCGCGGTCCCCCTCGTAATGCACCCAGGATTTGGACGTCTTGAAGACGATGAACGTGAAGATGAGAATGATGACGAACAGCACCCACGCGAGCGCCGACGCGTAGCCCATCTCCGTGTCGCGGAACGCCGTCCGCCACAGGTAAAAGACGAAGAACAGGCTCTTGTTGTTCGGTCCGCCCTGGGTCAGGATGTACGCCTCGCTGAACACCTGGAAGGAGCCGATGATCGTCATGATCGTGTTGAAGAAGATCGTCGGCGTCACCATCGGGATCGTGATATGCCGCAGCTTGTGGTACCAGCCGCCGCCGTCAACGTCGATCGCTTCGTAATACTGCTTCGGAATGCCGGACAAGCCTGCCAGGAAAATAATAACAGTCCCGCCGATGCCCCACAGCGTCGTGAGCACGATAGACGGAATGACGCTGCGCTCCCCGAACAGCCAGCTGCTCGTCGGCAAATGCAGCCATTCCAGCGCCGTGTTGATCAGACCGAGGTCCGGGTTCAGCAGCCACAGCCAAATCATCGAGGAGGCGACCGCCGGCACGATGCTCGGCAGGTAGATGATCGTCCGGAACATGGACCGTCCCTTGACGTTCATATTCAGCAGAAGCGCCAGGGCGAACGAGAGGAGGATGACCGCCGGCACGCGCAGCACCACGAAATAAAACGTCGTGCCGAGCGACTGGTAGAACAGGTCGTCCCCGCCCGAGAACAGCTTCGCGTAATTGTCGAACCCGATAAAGGCCGTATGGTCCTTGAAGACGTTATAGTCCGTCAGGCTGAGGTAGAAGCTCGCGACCATCGGACCCAAGGTGAAGATCAAAAAACCGAGTATGGCCGGCGCCGTGAACAAGATCCCGTAAAACAGCGCTTTGCGCTCTCTCGCGGTGCTTCGTTTCCGCGCCGCGGCCCGGGCCTGCTGCCCGCCTTGCGCCGAAATCTCCATGCGTTATGCCTCCTGTCTAGGGAAAGGGACAGCCTTCCGGTCCGGAACGGCTGTCCCCCGCTTGCCGCGACCCGCCTCGGCGGACGGGCCTCTACTAACTCTACTTCACGTATTTCATCTTACTTGTTTCACGTACCTCATCTAACTTACTTCACGTCCCGGCGGCCCTGCACTTGCTCCTGCGCCTTCGCGGCGACCGCGTCCAGCGCTTCCTTAGCCGACTGCTTGCCCAGCCATACTTTATCCAGGGCGGGATTGATGACGTCCATGATCTTGTTGAAGTTCTTGACGTACGCCGTCGGCGTCGCATGGCTGTGGCTCAGCAGCATGTCGATGACCGCGCCCTTGTAGCCCGACGGGCGGGACGGCAGATTCTGCGTCCACTTAGCCAGCTTGTCGGCGTCCGTATACCAGTCCTTGTGCGACGGCATCCACGTACCGGCGGTCAGCATGTCGAGCGACGCGTCCGGATCGATCAGCGCCTTCAGCAGCTCCCAGGACTCCTCCGGATGCTTGGTCGACTTGAAGATGGAGAACATGCCCGCGACGACCGTCGTGACCGGCTCCTTCATAACCGGCAGCGCTCCGACATTGTAGTTGAACTTGGACTGCGCGAGTCCCGTCGTCGCCCACTGCCCGTCGAACGCCATGGCGACTTTCTTGGTCTGAAGCGCCACGTTCGTGCCCGGAATGTTCTTCGCCTGCAGCGGCGACGGGGCGACGTGGTACACGTTGATCAGATCGGCCAGCTTCTGGAGCGCTTCCACCGCTTCCGGCTGGTTCAGGCCGAGCGTCTTGCCATCGGCCGAGAGGAAGTCCCCGCCGTTGGAATAGATGAAGTTGCTGTAGAGGCCCCACCACGTCGGCAGGTTGATGCCGAACTGCTTAATATTCTTCGGATCGAAGCCCGCCTCGGTCGCATTGCGGCCCTTGCTGTCGATCGTCAGCCGCTTGGCGACGTCCACGAACTGGTCCCACGTCCACGCTTCCGACGGATCGGCCGGCGGCGGCTCGATGCCGGCGTCCTTGAACACGTCCTCGTTGTAGTACAGCACGAACGTCTCCGGACCCGGGCCGATGCCGATCACGTTGCCGGGCTCCGCCGAATACGTGATGTTCGGCACGAGCGCGTCCATGTTGAGCTCCGTGTCCTTGTCGAGATAATCCTGCAGGTTCAGGAACTTGCCCTGCTCCGCGAGCGGGAACGCGATCGTGGCGGATTCCATCATGGCCACGTCCGGCTCGTCGTTGCCGGCGACCATCGTCGTCAGCTTCGTGTCGTAGTCCGCGCTGATAGCTTGGAAGTCGACCTTGATGTTCGGCTTGGCTTTCTCGATCCGGGCGATGGCGACCTTGTACGCCGCGATCTCGTCCGGGGAGCCCCAGGCGGTGAGGCGAAGCTTGATCGGCTCGCCGCTGCCGGCGTCCGCCGAGCCCGCGCCGGCGTCTTCGCCCGCGCTGCCGCCGTTATTGCCGCTATTGGCGGCGCCGTTGTTCGAGCCGGCATCCGACTTGGTACAGCCGGCCAGGACGGCCGTAACCGCGAGAATCAGTACCAGAAGCAGGGAAACGAGCTTCCCTCGATTGCTTGACATAGTGCGAGCCCCTCTCTGATTGCGTCCTCATTGGCTCATAGCTGCAGTCTATGATAGTTCCATTGTAAGAGACGGACAGCGCTTTCAAAACCCGAGCATTCCTAGAATGGTGGACTAATATTGGGTGTTGTGCGGCAGGTGGATCATCACCCGCGTGCCTTCGCCCGGTGCGGATTCGATGCGGATGCCGTAGTCGTCCCCGTACGCCATCTTGATGCGTGAGATCGTGTTCTTGATGCCGACGGATGCCGATTCCTCGTACAGGATCGCATGGATGCCCGCCTCGGAGATGCCCCGCCCGTTGTCGCAGATCTCGAAATACCGGCTCTTGCCCTCGGTCCGGCCGCGGATCTCGATCAGGCCGCCGGCCTCAAGCCCGCTGAAGCCGTGGAGGATGGCATTTTCCACAAACGGCTGGAACAGCAGCCGCGGCAGCTTCTCCTCGTAGAGCGCCGGCTCGATGTCGTACGCGACGGCGAATTTCCCCTCGAAGCGAACCGACATGATATAGAAGTAATTCCGCATCCACTCCAGCTCTTCCGTCAGTAGAACGGCGCCCCACTCCTTGCGCGACGTGTAGTGCAGCATGTTGGAGAGGCAGACGAGCATCTTGCTCAGCTCCATCTGGCCGTTCTCGATGGCTGTCCAGTTCATGATGTTGAGCGTGTTATACAGAAAATGCGGGTTCATCTGCATGTTGAGCGCCTGAATCTCCGCTTCCTTCTCCTTCAGCTGGATCTCGTAGTTCTCCTTGACGAGCATCGCGATCCGGTCGTTCATTCGGTTGAACCGCTGCGACAGCAGCCCGAACTCGTCATTGCGCTTCACCTCGACGCGGGTCTGGAAGTCCCCTTCGCCGACCGACCGCATCGCGCTCATCAGCCGCTTGATCGGTCCCGTGATCCGGCCCAGGATGAAGTACGCGAAGAAGAGCGCCACGCCGGTCAGCGCCAGCGCGCCGACGATCGTCGACGTGCGGATGACCGGCACGAGATTGCTCACGAGCGCGGACTGCGGCGTCACGACGATGGACAGCCAGCCCGTCACCTCCGAGCGGGCGAAGCAGACGATCCGGTTCTCCCCGCCCAGCTTGATCCGCTCCGTGCCGCTCTCCTTCGCCCGGAACGCCTGGATCCACGCCGGCGCGTACTTCTTGGTCACCTGCGATTTATCGCTCGACGCCACGACGACGTCGTTCGGGTCGAGCACCATGTAGGTAGAGCCGGCGGGAATGCTCTGCTCGAACAGCTCGTCCATCACGGTCGACTTGTAGCTGATCGTCAGCACGGGCCGCTCGACGCCCGGCTTCAGCTTGACGAGGGTGCTGTCCTCGAGGTGCGAGAAGTTCAGCAGCCGGGTCGCCGAGAACAGGTAGCGGAAGTCGATGGAGCCGTCCTTCAGCCACGGTTGGTTGAACATCCGGGTGAAGTCGTACGTCGGATACCAGACCATTTTCCCGCCCGCGCGCAGGGCCTCCTTGTAGATCTGCGACTGCGTCGGATCGCCCTGCGGCAGCGAGAGGGACAAGCCGAAGCTGTAGTACGAGGTCCACAGCTGCACGGCGTACACGTCTTCGTTCTGGGAGAAATATTTGCTTAAGATCGCGGAGATCTGCCGGTCGGCCGCCACGAGCTCTTCCTCCTTGGAGGGGCGAAGCGCGTTGAAAATCTCGAACAAGTCCTTGTCCACGAACAGCGACCGGCTGTTCTGATCGGCCATGCCGAGCTTTGTATCGATAACGTCGTTGTTCTTCTTGACGACGGCGAACACATTCTTCTGCGCCTGCTCCGTGACGACGTTCAGACTCGTCCGGTAGAAGAGCGTGCTCAGCACGAGCAGCGGCAGGGCGATGAGCGTCAGGTAGCTGAGGACGAGCCGCGTCCGGAACGTCATGGCGTCGACCCGCTTTCGTCCGCCCGCGGCGCCGCATGCTTGTACGCCTCCGGCGACAGCCCGACCTGCCGCTTGAACATGCGCGTGAAGTATTTCGTATCGCGGTAGCCGCATTGCTCCGCGATCTCGTAGATGCGCAGCCGGCCCGCCGCGAGCAGCTCCTTGGCCCGGCGGATGCGCGCGTCCGTCACGTGCTCCGAGAACGACCGCCCCGTGCGGGCTTTCAGCAGCGTGCTGAAATACGACGCGTTGAAATGAAACCGCTCCGCCGCCGCCTCCAGCGTCAGATCCTCGGCGTAGCGTTCGTGAATCCAGCTCAGGCACTGGTCCACGATCAGCTCGCTGCGGCCCTGCTTCCGCTCGTGCAGCGACTTATGCACCTCGCGCAGGCAGCCCAGCAGCAGCGCCGTCAGCGCCTCGGCGCTGCGGCACGCCGGGACGGCCGACATCGCCGTCTCGGTGACAACGCTTCCAACACGCGAATCGATCATGTCGCGGGCCCGGCTCTTGAGCTTCATCAGGGTCAAGGCCGCGTAATCCTTCATGAGCTTAGGCTCGCACCGGCCGTCGGCCGCGAGCGCGCGGAACGCGTCCGTACACAGCGCTTCGGCCGCCGACGGCTCCGGCTCCTGGAGCGCCTCGAAGAGCTGCTCCCCGTCGAGGCGGAAGATAGGCTTCACCGGCGGCAGCACGTCATCGGCGTCGACGGCGCCCCGCCAGTCGGCGTGGAACGCGTACGCGAGCGCCGCCTGCGCCCGGCGGTACAGTGCCGGCACGTTCACGGCGGTGCCGGCTTCGCCGGGCGGCGGCCCGGCGTCCGGCGGCAGCGCCGCGATGCCGTGCGCGAGCGTGCCGCGCGGGCGCCAAGCCTCGGCGGCGGCGAGCAGCGTGCCGCGCAGCGCCCGCCGCGCC
>NZ_JBHSHY010000032.1:0-60050 GCF_042653205.1 Paenibacillus sp. GCM10023250
CGGCCTTGCGCCCCCGGCGTCGGCCGCGTGAGGCGCAGCGCCGTGACGAGCCGCGCGCCGCCCGGCGCCGGCTCCGTCTGCAGCGCGAACGCGCACGCGTCGCCGAACGCCGACGCGGCGAGGGCGAGCCGCTCGGCCAGCGCCTCGAGCGGCGGCCGCGGCGCCGGCTCGGCGGCGCCGTCCGCCTCCGCGCCGTCCCCGGGCGCGGCCTCCGTCAGTACGAGGACGTTCGCCACCCGCAGCGTCGGCCACTCCGCGAGCCCGGCGCCCTCGTCCGGCGGCAGCTCGCCGGCCAGCCAGCGGTGCAGCTGCCGGCTGCGATGGGCCGGCGACGCCTCGCGCAGCCGCTGCCGCAGCGCGTCCGACGACGCCCGCGCCTCCCGCTCCGCCGCGAGCTGCCGCTCGAGCCGCTCCAGCAGCGCCTCGACCTTCTCCGCGTCCACCGGCTTCAGCAGATAATCGTACGCGCCGTGGCGCAGCGCGGTCTGGGCGTACGCGAACAGGTCGTACGCCGATACCATGACGACCTTCGCCGGGATGCCCTCCTCCTCCAGCCGCCGCAGGAAGGTCAGCCCGTCCATGTTCGGCATCTGGATGTCGGTCAGCACCACGTCGGGACGCGCGTCCCGCACGGCGGCAAGCGCCGCTTCCCCGTCCTTGGCCGTCGCGATGCTCGCGTCCGGCCGCATCGCCCGGAGCATGGCGGCCATGCCTCGGAGATGCCGCGGTTCATCGTCCACGATGAGAATGTTCATTCCGTTCGTCCTTCCCTTCTTCGGCCCATCGATTTCTTTATACAGTACTACGTCGCGGAGGCCTTGGGTAGAGGGGGCGACGGGATTCCATTAACTGGGTTAACAATTAGGATTCGGCACATTCGTCAAGCCTTCGCCGCATTCGCGTCGCATCATTTAGGAGGAATTTACCAACGGGTTCTCGAATTCGTTAATCACGCGATGTCGAGGAAAATTCAGGATACCGTGTTCAAATTCATGATGGAGGTGCTTTGAACGTGAGCCAATGGCAACGATTGACTCCGCTGCTCAAGAGCTTCATGGAGAAAGGCGGACCGGCCGGGTGCGCCTGCACCGTCGTGCGGCGCGGAGAAGTGTTGTACCGGGAAAGCTTCGGCTATGCGGATGCGGAGCAGGGAATCCCCATACGGCCGGATACCATATACCGGATCTACTCGATGACCAAGGTGATCACCTGCGCAGCCGCGCTCATGCTGTACGAGAGAGGGCTTTACCTGCTGAACGATCCGCTGGGCGAATACTTGCCGGAATTCAAAAATCCGCAGGTGTACCGGCATGACGGGTTCGGCTCCGTGTCCGTCTCTCCCTCGGCGAATCCGATCCGGGTCAAGGATTTGTTTACGATGTCGTCCGGGCTTACGTACGGCGGCGACGCCACGGAGACCGAACGGCAAACCCGCAGCATCTTCGAGCAGGACGTCACCGCGCTGGAACCGCGGGCGATCTCCAAAGCGCTGGCGGGCATTCCGCTCGCGTTCGATCCCGGCACGCGCTGGAAATACGGGCTGAGCCACGACGTCTTGGCCGCCTTGGTCGAAGTGCTGTCCGGGCAAAGGTTCGGCGCGTTTCTGGAGAAGGAAATTTTCGAGCCGCTCGGAATGACGGATACCTCGTTCCGGATCGCGGAAGAGAAGCGGCATCGCCTATGCGTGATGTACGATCGTGCCGAGGACGGAACGCTGACGCCCAATACGCGCATGGACGCGGCGTATCAGCCGGGCAGCCGCTACGAAAGCGGGGGAGGCGGGCTGCTGTCGACGATCGGCGATTACAGCCGGTTTGCGCAGGCGCTCGCGAGAGGGGGCGAATTGGACGGGGTTCGGCTGCTTAGCCCCAAGACGGTGCAATTGATGGGGACCAACCATTTAAGTCCGCGGCAGCTCGAAGATTTTAATTGGGAGCACATGAGCGGGTACGGCTACGGCTTAGGGGTGCGCGTCATGATGGACCGGGCGGCCGGCGGCAGCAACGGCTCCATCGGCGAATATGGCTGGGCCGGATTAGCCGGTTCGTGGCTATTGATCGATCCGGCGGAGGAGCTGTCCGTCGTATACATGCAGCAGATGCTGCCGAGCCTCGAGCCCTATATCGCCAACCGGTTGCGGGCGGCTGTTTACGGGGCTCTCGCGTAGAGTGAACTGTCCGCATGGCAAGCAAGAAGCAAGCAAAAAGCCTCCGTTTCCGCAAGCCGCGGAAATGGAGGCTTCTTGCCGTACGACGCGCGCCACGCAGCGCGTTCATTCCTGGACGTTTCCTGGCCTCACGCCCCGTCTCCTTGAATGGCGGCCAACTCCGCCATCATCGCTTGATAGGCTTCGGATGCCGCGAGCGTCTTCGTATATTGCTCCCACTCCTCGATGGAAAGTTCCCCTAGAATGACCTTGATCTGCATGTCCTTCAGCTCGGCGTTCAATTCCGCATACTTGCCCGTACTCCACAGCCCGGAGAAGGCGGGAACGACGACATCCGCGTCGGAGGTCTGCTGCCACTCCTTGACCGCCGTCTCGTAGGCGCCCCGCGCCCGTTCAGGCACGGACTTCAGCGCCTCGCTGCGCAGGAGGTCCGGCTCGCCGAACAGACTGCGAACCGCCGCGCGGTCGGCTGGACCGAAGCCCTCGATGCCGTCCCACGCCCCCGTCTCGTTCATCGCCAGCCCGCTGTCCAGCCATTGCAAAATCGTCTTCGGCGCCACGCGCGACAAGCGCGTGACGATGTAGGTATCCGTCGCTTCCGTATTCCACGGCGCGATGGGGGCGCGGAGCGAATCGGCCTTAAGCCCCGACAGGGGAATCCACTCCTCCTTGCCGCCGGTCAGCGCTGCCGCGTCGCGCAAGCTTAAGGCAGCGAGGCCGGCCCGGCTGCCGCGGATGCGCTCGGCGGCTTGTTCCGGCCCCAGGACGGCGAACTCCTTGTCGATCAGCCCTTCCCGGTAAGCGCGCGCAAGCCATCTCAGCGCCTCGGTCTCCCCGGCGCCGAGCGCATGATCGACGACTCGGCCGTTCAAGACGGCAAAGCGCGCGGGGCTTCCCGTGAACGCCTGCTCGACCCAGGCGAACGATCCGAGACCGGCCGCGGTCGCGTACCCGGTCATCCCGTACGTGTCGTTTTTGCCGTTGCCGTCGGGATCCAGATCGGTGAACTGCCGCAGGACGGCATATACCTCCTCCATCGTCCTCGGCTGGGCCAAGCCTAGCTTATCCAGCCAATCCTGCCGGATGGCCGGAAACGGCGCATCGTGAGGATCGCGCGGCCGCGCGATGCCGTAGCTCCGATCGTTGATCGTACGGCCTCCCGCCGCCTCGGCGGCCAGCGCCTTCAGGCGCGGGAACGCGTTCAGCTCCTCCGTGAGATCCAGCGCGAAGCTCGAGAGCAGTTCGTCGGAGTACTGGTAATGATTCTGCAGCAGGATGAGATCACCCGGCTCGCCGGCGGCGATCATCACGTTGGTCTTCTCCCGGTAATAATCGGGCGGAACCAGATTCGGATTCACGTCCAGCCCCATCTGCGACTTGAAGTAGGCGATCAGATTCGCCGGCCGTTCGATTACGCGATTATCCGCCCTCGTGGTCAGCGTGATTCTCGGGAGCGCCTTCGGGTCTTTGACATGGGCATACCCGTTTGCGGCATCCCACGTCACCGTCAGACCGGCCGCCTCGGCAACGGATCGGAGAGGCACCCACAGGACCCCTTCGCCGAGATAAGGGGCTGCCGGCAGCTGCACGGTCTTGTCCCCGAACTTCGCTTCCCGCCGGCCGGCCTGAAGGAGAAGCGCCGGCTTGCCCGGACGCCCGGCTGCGAGCGAACCTGCGGACGCGTCCCAGTCGACGCGGTAACCGATCGCCTCCAGCAGCCTGCGGCCGGACACCATGATCGTCCCGTTCGCGCCTCGCGACGGCAGAGTTGAAGCCTCGTCCAGAAAGAGGACCTTCGCGGCCATGTTCAATGGACGCGCGGCATTCGTCTCCTGCTGCACCAAGGCCGCTTGCGGCGCGGCGGACGCGGCGGTGACGACGGATTCGGCGGCCAGCCCGCCGAGCGTGGCGGAAGCGAGCGCCGCGATGACGATTGTTCGATAGTTCACACTGGTCATCCTTCCATAATAGGGAATATTATGTAGACGCTTGCAAGACCGGAAAGTTTCGTTCCCCCGCAAGCGCGCGCCGAATAGGCCGCCGGGACGAGCCCGGCGGCCTGCTTGTCTGTGCTGAACGCCGCGAAAGGTTACTGGATTACTCCGCGGATGCCGTCTGTTCCTCCTTCAGAAGACCCATTCTTTTCAGCTGTTCCAGGCTAGGAGGGGCGGTTTTCGCCGGAGGTATGTAAAACGTGCAAATCCCGGACAAGTCTTTCGCATCAAGCTCATTTAAGGACCGCTTCAGGATGCGGGGAGCAAACTGCGCGTCCTGCGAGGCATCGTATACGATAATGGGATGATTTTCGGGGTAGACGTGACGCAATTTCTCCAAGACGAGCGGAAAATTATATTTCTGATAGCCGGCAAAGTTAAAGCCGCTGTCTCCGGCGCATTCAACCTGCCATAATAGAACATGACTGTAAGGATCCGTGTGCCGATCATTAATGAGCCATTCCGTCGAATCATACGATTGAAAGCCGAAGTTGGACGGGTCGAGGCCAAGATCGGCAAAGAGCGAAGCTTCCGCCGAAATTCCGGGCTGCATCTCGGCGAAATAGCCCTCCTTTCGAGCCATGCGGATCGCGGCATGCGTGGACATCGCGAACACGCCGGGATGCCCATAAAAAACGACGCAGACCCGGTTGCCTTTTCTGACGTATTTCAACATTTCCTCGACCATTTCCGTATACGTATCCATCCGCGGTTTATCGTTGTCGTAGAGGCCGTACATGGATTCGGCGGTCGGATTCAATTGATGGATATATCGTTCCGTCACTGGGTCCGCTACGCAATAGAGCACTTTGTCCGCCGTGCGGATTTCGGCCAGCGCACCGAACGTAAAATCGGAGATCGCTTTAATTCCGGAACCTACGACAACCAGCTTCCCCTGCTTGTCATAATGACCGGCCGTAAAATGAAGAATCGCGGCATCGACGGATTCCATAGCGCGCTCAAACCAGTCTCTTCCGATATCCGTGAAGACGGAATGATGCGTGTCGGTCGTCGTGATGGTTGTCGTAACGGTCGTTTCGATCGTGATATTCGTAGTATTAAAATTATTGGTGTCGATATTAATGGTCGGCGCAGGGTCTTCGAGATTGAACTTGTCGCTTAGCTTTGGCGCAAGTCCCGCCTCTTCCAGCTCTTGAATCGCCTTAATGCGGATCCGGCCACGATTGCCTTCTTTTAACAACGATCGATATTCCTCGCTCAAGCCTGAAGTTTCGATAAGTTCGGCTTTTGATTGTTTGTAGTGATCCAAGTACTTGGGGTCGGCAAGAAGCGCGAGGAAGTCATTCAGAGGCGTCTTGGCAAGCGTAGCGGATCTCGGCGGTTGTTGGACGTATATCCGGCTTAATTCTTGAACAGCTTTAGCGGTTATCCCTCGTATCGTGCTGCGAATGAACTCGTCCTCTAGTTCGCCGGCCAATTCATGCAGCCCTAGTAAAATCAGTTGTTGATTCATGATCGTCTTTCCAAGCTCCGGCTCTTCCTCGTGACGTTCAAAATACTGCAGCAGGTGCGATAAATAGTGCAATCTTTCTTTCGACATTCTCTTATCCTCCTTAGATTGCCTTTTCTTGTAATATTATCAGGGTTCGCCTGCAGATAAAGTCGAAGCGTGCTAGAGCCTGCTTGTTGTTTGCGTAAACCTAGAAAACCGTTACGCGCCCGGGTACGATCCGACCCGCCCCATGCATATTCCGCCGCCGTTTCCGCACACTAGTATTTCCCAATCCATTACTCGGGAGCGTACGGCATGCGGTTCAAAGATTACGTGACTTGCCGCCTCCCCCTACATTCGTCAACGGCGCTTTCCCCTGCTTCCTCGCGGATACGCAGCTCCGCAACAGCGTCGTCCTTGCCCGCCGACTCGACAAAGGGGGGTCAATTATTGCATGCTAGTGGTAAAGATTGGCTAGACCATACCAAGGAGGTCATATCGATGGATTTGGCATTGAAAGGACGGACGGTCGTCGTGACGGCGGCCAGCAAAGGGTTGGGCAAGGCGTCCGCGCTGCGGCTGTCGCAGGAAGGCGCGAACGTCGTGATATGCGGACGGCAAGCGGAGTCGATCGAGCAGGCGGCGGCCGAGATCCGCTCGGCTTCCGGCGGCGAGGTGCTGGCCGTGCGCGCCGACGTATCCTCGGCGGCCGACGTCGAAGCGCTGATCGCGGCGGCCGCGGCGCGCTTCGGGCGGATCGACGGGCTCGTGTGCAACGCAGGCGGCCCGCCGCCCGGACCGTTCGAGGCGATCACGGACGAGCAGTGGGAGACGGCATTCCACACGACCCTGATGAGCGTCGTCCGGCTGGTCCGGCTTACGCTGCCGCACCTGCCGGCGGAAGGCGGACGCATCGTCTACGTCTCCTCGACGTCAATCCGGCAGCCGATCCCGGGCCTCGTGCTCAGCAATTCGCTGCGGCTCGGCGTGCAGGGCCTGATCAAAACGCTCGCCGACGAGCTCGCGCCCCGCGGCATTCTCATTAACACGGTCGCGCCGGGCCGCATCGCGACGGACCGCGTCCGCTCGCTGGACGAGTCCCGCGCGTCCGCCGAAGGCGTCTCTTACGCAGACCGGCGCGCGGCGTCCGAGCGCGAAATCCCCGTCGGCCGCTACGGCGACCCGGACGAATTCGCGCGCTACGTCGCGTTCCTGGCTTCGCCGGCGAACAGCTACGTGACCGGCCAAAGCCTCATGGTCGACGGCGGGCTGGTGCGCGGCGTGTAGGCGGGACGAAGCGGCGCGCTGAAGCGCGGCCGGCGGTGGAGAGCCGGCAGGTAGCGGGGCCAAGCTAGCTGGTGGGGGCGCCCCGGGAAGGGCTTGCGGGCGTCGACGCCGGCGGCGCGCTGGCCTCGAAGCGCGGCTGGCGGCATGCCGGTACATCGGGCGCCGACGCCGGCGGCGCGCTGGCCTCGAAGCGCGGCTGGCGGCACGCCGGTACATCGGGCGCCGAAGCCGGCGGCGCGCTGGCCTCGAAGCGCGGCTGGCGGCACGCGCGGGCCGACACCGGGCTAGACTGCCCTTGTCTCGACACTCGCTTTACCCCTCGCGATTCGGCCGAGCTCAAAAAGCCAAGAAATCTTCCGATTTCTTGGCTTTTTTGGCCTGCGATTCGCTTGTTCGCGGACACAGGAGCGGCTATTTCGTCCGATTCGGGCGTTTAGCCGAATGAATCGGACACACGTTCCGCTATTTGCCGCCGCTGCCTCCTTTTTACCGTCTCCGCGGGCAAATAACGGCTCCTGTGGCCGCGAAACCCGGAAAATGCGCGATATCGCCGAAATAGCGGCTCTCCTGTCCGCCAATTTCGGCCGTGCGCCGCGCCCGCCACCTGCACTGCCGGGCCGTGCGCCTGCACCCGCAACCTGCGCTGCCGGGCCGTGACGCTGTGCCCGCCACCTGCACTGCCGGGCCGTGACGCTGCGCCCGCCCCCTGCCTGCCGGGCCGTGACGCTGCGCCCGCCACCTGCGCTGCCGGGCCGTGCCGCTGCGCCCGCTCCCTGCACGGCCGCTGCCGCCCCATCGCCGCGCTATCTCTTCTTCCTGCCCTGCCTGCGGTTCCGTCTGCGCTTCCGGTTCTGCTTTCGTTTCCGCTTGCCCCGGCCTACCTGCATCAGCTTGGGCGCCTTGCCGAAATCGACGGCGACCTTGCCGGTCGCTTCCGCGATGCGCGGCGCCAGCACGACGGCGCTGACGCCGCACGAGATCAGGGCGATGTCGAAGCGGCTCCTCAGCGCCCTCACCCGGCTCATGGTCCGTCCCAGCTGCCGGTAATGGGAGAACGGAATCGTCGCGGCGACCCGCAGCCGGTACGGCTTGCGCTCCAGCTGAGCCTTGACGTCACCCGGTTTGGCCGTGATGACGAGAATCCGCTTGCCCCGGAGCATGCGCCGGAAACGCGCCTTGCGGACGGCGATCCGGTTGAAACAGGCATGGCAGGTTACCTGCGGCGCTAACCCGAAGTGCAGGAACACTTGATTCGTCAAAGGCCGCTTCAAATACGCGGGCGCTTTGATCCTACGGTCGCCGGCCGGCAAAATGCCGACGATATCGGCGCGGCGAATGGCGCCCGCCACCTGATCCCGCAGCTTCAGACTGGGAAATGGGATGCCTTTACGGCCTTTCTTGGCCTGGATCGCCCATTTCTCCCGCATGACCCGGCGCTGCGTCCAGACGGAAGCTTGGGCCAGCACGAGATTTTCGCCGTCCCCGATCCGAACCAGGGACAGCGGCCGCTTGTTCTTGAGCGCGCGCGCGATGCGGGACAGCGTCTGGTCGATCGTTAAACGGACGCCTATGGCCATGGCACTCCCCTCTTTTCCGTTGCGTTTCGGCCCGATTGGCCGGCCACCTCAGTATACGTGGGCCGCCTCCGCTCCGGATGGGTCATCGTCCTGCCGGGACGGAAAAATGTGCGCTCGCGCCTCGAGGAAGCGAACCGTCGACGACGAACAAAAAACAACCCCGGTAACGGCCTGCGCCCGAATGCCGGGCCGTTATCGGGGTTCATGTATTTCGCTAAGGAGCGGCGCAGCCCGCTTGTCTCCATCACGCATCCGGTATAAGATGATACCGATACGATATTTGGGTAAACGCGACTTTTATACAGGGGAAATACGACGTTCAGGCAAGTGGAACGCAGCAGCTCTACACTTCAAAGCAGGAGGTTCATGCACGATGGCGATTACGCGTCCGATCTGGCAGATGCACGGCAAGGACTTGTTCGATCCCGCGCTCCCGATCTTTGTCAACCGGGCCGTCGAGACGTTTCAGCTGACGGAGCACCGGCACGATTTTCTGGAGATCAGCTATGTCGGCGAAGGGGCGGGCACGCACCATGTCGGCGAGGAGACGTTTCCGGTGGCGCACGGGGATATTTTCTTCCTGCCGGTCGGCATCTCGCACGTCTTCCGGCCTTCGACCGCCGCGCCCAAGCATCCGCTCGTCGTCTACAACTGCGTCATCGCGCCGGAAGCCGCGCGCCGGCTCGCCGAGGCGGTCCCCGGCGGAGAGGCGCTGCTGCCGCTCTTGGCGTCCGGCGGCTGCCGCCGGTTTCGCGATCCGTACGGGGAGTTTTACCGGCTCATTCAGCGGCTGCATTACGAATATTTGACCGACCAGCCCGGCCGGGAGGCGTCGCTTCACCAAGGCGTGCTCGCGCTGTTGCTTTACTTGTTCCGGCTGGACGCGCGCCAAGGCGAATCTGGGTCCGCCGTCGCGTCGACGCGCTTTGAGACCGTCCTCGAGACGATCCACAGCCGCTTCGACCAGGAGCTGCCGGCCCGGGAGCTGGCCGCCATCGCGGGCATCGGGGAGCGCCAGTTCCACCGGCTGTTCGCCCAGCATGCCGGCATGCCGCTCAAGGCCTATCACCAAAACGTCCGCATCCGGGAGGCCTGCCGGCTGCTTCGCACGACGGATCGCAAGATCAGCGACATCGCCGCGGCCGTCGGCTACCAGGACATCGCGTATTTCAACGCGCTGTTCAAGCGCAAGAACGGCCTGTCGCCGCGGGCATACCGCAAAGGCGAGCCGACCTGACGGCGCGCGGGTCCGCGTGCCGCCACGCCTCGGTGCGGGTCCGAGGTTCATCCCGATCCCCCCGTTAGCAGATGGCAGCTCTACTTCCCCGTGATCCCGCCGGCGTCAAACACCCCCTCGCTCCCGCGCAAGCAGCGCTTCGATGGCCGGCGCCAGCGTTTCCGGCTCCTCGGGCGTCTCGAACCGGCCCGCGACTTCCCCGTCCCGTCCGATCAGAAACTTCGTGAAGTTCCACTTGATGCCGTTGCCGGCGTACAGCCCGGGATACCGCGTCTGCAAAAAATCCCGCATCCACCGCCCGTTCTCGGTCGTCGTATCGAACCCCCTGAACGGCGCTTGCCCGGTCAGGCAGGCGAACAGCGGGTGAGCCGACGCGCCGGTGACGTCAACCTTGGCAGCCAGCGGAAACGCGGCGCCGAACGTCTCTTCGCAATACGCCCGGATCGCCTCGCCGTCCTCCGGTTCTTTCGCGTTAAACTGATTGCACGGAACGCCCAGCAGCTCGAAGCCCTGCCCGCGGTAGGCGTCGTAGAGCCGCTGCAAACCGGCGAATTGCCGGGCATAGCCGCACCGGCTGGCCGTGTTGACGATCAGCAGCACCTTCCCCCGATAAGCCGACAACGCGATCGGCTCCCCGTCCATGCCTTGAAGTTCATGCTCGTAGATCGACATGACCGCCCTCCTCCTTGCTTCCGTCTGGAATGTGAACCCATCATACGGCGGAGACCGCGGACGGTCCAATAGTTAACCGGAATAACGGTTATAGGAGGGGGCAATAGGGCAGCCGCAGCGCCGGCCCTTTCGCTTCTTTCGGGAAGCGCTGCCGCCCCATGTACCGCACCTCGTACCGTTCTTTCCCCGAAATCGCCGCTGTTGAGCTCATGTACCGTACCTCGTACCGCACATACCCCGCCCGCCAGCGGTGCCACGCAAAAAGCCGCCATGCCGGCGGCTTTTCACCCTCTCAATGCTTCGCCGGATGAACGTTCCCCGGCCGAACGGTTCACCCCGCGAAATAACCGCGGTCCCCCGCCAACGCCAGGTCAGCGGCTTGCTTCGCGAAGGCCGCGTACGAAGCGGTCAGCTCCGGCCGCCGGTCCAGCGCCCACCGAAGCTTGTCGCAGGCGCGCAGCAGGAGCAGCGGCAGGAGGTCGGGAAGCGCCTCTTCCCGGACCCCGTACCCTTCCAGGAAGGCGTCGTACGACTCCATGTCCGGCTCCCCGCCCTGCAGCCGGAGCTGCAGGAGCTGCATCACGTCCCCATGCGGGACGACGGTCACTTCCGCGTTGCCCCAATCCAGCATGGCGACCCGGCCGGACGGATCGACCATCGCGTTCTTCAGCGAGAGATCGCCGTGCGCCAAGCCGAACCGGAACGCCGTGCGCTTCAGCCGCTCGAACAGGCCGCGCGCGGCCGCCGACGTCGCCGGGGTCAGGACGCCCAGCGCCAGCAGCGGATCGCGCTCTGTCAGGCTGTCGATGTTATACTGCACGTACCCTGCCCAGCTGCCGTCCGAGCCCGGATGCGGCGGCGACCGAAATTCGCCCGTGGCGGGATCCTCCAGATTCTCCCCGTACCCCTTCACGGGAATGGCATGGATGCGCGCGGCATACTCGCCAAGCTGCCTCCAGATCGCGGACTTCGGTACCGCCGCATCCACCCCGTCTTCGCCCGCTAGGAAGGATTGCAGCATGTACGCTTTCTCGTCCGCGACGCCGACCGCCAGCACCTCCGGTCCCGGAACGCCGGCGGCCGCCGCCTGCTCGATGCACCATTGCTCCTTGCGGTAGCTCGCATAAGCATCCGCGTCGTTCATTCGCACCACGAGCTTGCGAGACGCCGCCTCGACGACGTACACCTGATTGACCATGCCCTTCCCGACGATCGGGTACGAATCGCGCACCCGCTCCCCCAGATATTCGGCCGCGATCCGTTCGGCTCGCAGCGCCGCGGTATCCTTCTCAGAAGCTTGCCCGTCCATCCGTTCCATCTCCTGCTTCCTCCTCCTAGGCCGTCCTTATTTTCGGCGCTCCGCGCTCGCTCACGCCATTTCGCGCCGGCGGCGCAGCATCGCGTACAGCACCGCGCAGCAGGCCGCGCACAGCAGCGCCATGAGCGCGATGAACACGTACCCCGCCTGCAAGCCGATCAGCTGGCCCGAGGCTGAGCCCCCTGGGCCGCCCCGATCGAACAGCCCGCGGACGAACTCGATCAGATACCCGACGAACAGGTTCCCGACGACGCTCGCGATGCCCATCAGGGTAACCGTAAACGTAATAGCTGTGTCCGTTCCCTTCGGATACCGCTTGGCGATCATCGCCATCACCGTCGGGTAGATCGGCGCGATGCCCGCGCCCGCCACCGCGAACAGGAACGCGCCGGGCTCGCCGATGATGACCGCCGCGAGGCTGCACAGCCCGGAGAACGCCGCGAACAGCATAACCGACAGCGTATAGCCGATCCGGTCGGTCACGGGCCCGAGGAAGAGCCGCGCCAGCGTGAAGAACAAGAAGAAGAGCGACAGCATGCCCGACGCGTCGCCCGGGCTCCAGCCGTACGCCTTCTCCAGGAAGTTGACGAGCCAGCTGCCGACCGCGAGCTCGGACACGACGCCGAACGAGAGGATCGCGACGATCAGCCAGGCGACCGGGTCGCGCAGCAGCGTGCGGTACGACGCCGCCCGCGCGTCCGGTTCGTGCGTGGCCTCCTCCGGGAACTTGCCCCAGAGCGACGGAATAATCGGCAGGACGGCGAGCGACAGCATGACCAGATACATGCCCCGCCACCCCAGCTCGCCGCCGCCGGGCACATGCCAGCCCATCATGGAGGCGGCGATCAGCGGCGCGACGATAGAGCTGAGCCCGTAGAAGAAATGCGCCAAGTTCATCATCATGCCCGTGTTGCGGGTGAAGATCCGGGCGGCCATGATCGCGAGCCCGATTTCCAGCATGCCGTTGCCGATGTACATGAGAAAATAAGATGCCGACAGAAAGCCGTAGCCCTTCGCCGCATGCATGAGCACGCCCGCGATCGCCATGGACGCGAAGGCCGCGATGCCCGTCCACTTGATGCCGATCCGCCGCGACAGGGCCGAGGTGAAGCTGCAGGCGACGAGGTAGCCGAGCGAATTGAGCGCGAGCAGCAGCCCGAGCTGCCCTTCGTCCAGGCTGAAGTCCGCCTGCATGCGGGGAATGGCGGGCCCTTTGATGTTTTCGGAGAAGCCGAACACCAGAAAGCCGCCGAAGACGACGATTAATAAGAGCGCGTGATTAAGCGTAAACCGGATTTTTCGCATGGATGTCGGCCTCGTTCGCTAAGAATTCGGGCTCCGCGGTCATCCGCGGAGCCCTCTTCATCTTCCATCCATTCCCCAAATTTGTCAATCGCTGCGTTCGCGCGCCGAACGCAGCCGGCCGGCGCCTGCCTCGCTCGCGAACAACGCCTTCGGGACGCCGGCGGCACCGCCGGCCGCCACCCCGTACGAGCCGGACGTCACGCCTCCAGCGGCTCCGCCTCGTCGTACCGGATCGGCGTCACGCCGATCCGCTCGCAGCAGTCGAGTACGTCCGGGCGCGTGAACAGGAGCCGCTCGCCGATGCGGTCCGCGACGACCCGCGCGGACGGATAATCCGGCGAGCCCAGCCGCCGCATGTCCGGCTCGTCGCAGCCGGGGTGGCCGACGACGAGGTATTGCCCCGGCGCCGCCCGCTCGAGCCGCGCGATCAGCCCGGCCGCGGGATCCCGCGGCTCCGCTCCCTCGCCCGGCGCGCGGCCGTCTCCCGCCGGGTCCGCCTCCGGCAGCGGGCGGCTGTACCGGCGGTAATTGCGGAGGCCTTCGCGCTCGCACCAGCGGTCGAACGGCTCCGCGACGGCCGGCAGCGCCCACTCGAAGACCATGTGCGTATCCGCGTAGCCAATGGCGAAGCCGAGGCCGCGCAGCCGGTCGAGCTGGGCCTGGAGCTCCGCCATGACCTCCGCGATCGCCGGCGGCCGCTCCAGGAACGCGCGCGGCGCGCGCGTGAAGAAGGCCCCGCCGGGCTCAAGCAGCGACGGCACCTGCTCCGGCGGCGCGGCCGGCCCCCAGCGGACGCCGCTCCATTCCGCGTTCAGCGTCGCGTGCACGCCGAAACAGACGTCCTTGCGGCCCGCCAGCAGCTCCGCCGCGTGGCCGATCGTCGGCCCGACGGCCATGAGCGAGACGTTGCGGACGATGCCGCGCTCGATCGTCTCCAGTATGGCCCGGTCCGCCGTCCGGGCGCTGCCGGCGTCGTCCGCCCGCGTGATCAAACGAATGGCGTTGCGCGATGCTCGGTTCATCGTTCGTTCCTCCTTGGCCGCGGCGGCGCCGTCATTCCCAATCCCTGTCCGTCCGGCCTTCCATGATAATCCTATTATACAAGCGCCTGGGCGGCCGCCGGGAGGGAAAATCGTCCGAAGCCGGCCGCATCCCGGATGCCGGCCGGCGCGCGGCGAGCGGGCGAACGGCCTTCCCCGGCACCCGTACGGGCATGACGAATAGGACGTGGCAGACGCCTACCCGACAACTGCCCAAGCACTTTCCCGTCGGATGACATAATCTAAACCATACCAAAACCCAGGAGGTGCATGGATTCATGTCCGGATTCGTCGGAGGTGCTCATCATAATCATATCGGAATCATTTTGGTTCTGTTCATTCTTCTTGTTATCATCATTGCAGGTGCGTGTGCAGGTATTGGCGGCGTCGGCTGCGGCCCCGTTTACCCGGTCGCTGGCGTAGCTGCTGCGCCGTACGGCAAAGGCTATTAATCCCGTTTGCCGGCGGGCCGCGATCCGCGGCTGACCGGTCATACGCTTCGCGAAAGGCCCATCCCCGATGGGCCTTTTTCGCGTTTCGGGCACCGTTCCGCATACAGATATTGTCATTTCCACATGTAGCAGACACGACAAATAAGCCACTCCGTCAGGAGCGGCTTTTTCCGGATATCGCAGGGCCGGATGCGCCGCCGCCGATGCGAAAAGCGGCGCACGAACGGACCGGGACGCCGGCACCGGAAGGCTTCCGCCCCTCGGCTTAGCGGTCGGCCGCGGCCAGATGCGCCGCGACTTCCGCGAGGCGCGTCGCGAAGCCCCACTCGTTGTCGTACCACGCGGCGACGGACAGCAGCTCGCCTTCCACGTGCGTGAGCGGCAGGTCGATGATCGACGTGTGCGGATCGCCGACGATGCGCGACGACGCCCATTGGCCTTCAAGCACGTCCAGGACGCCCTTCAAGTCGCCTTCGCGGGAAGCGCGGCGGAACATGTCGTTCACTTCCTGCACCGTGACCTTCTTCTCGGTGATCAGATTCAGCTCGGCGATGCTGCCCGTGCGGGTCGGGATGCGGTACGCCTTGCCCGTGATCTGCAGGTCCGGCCAAATGAACTTGAGCGCCTTGGCCGCGCCGGACGAGGACGGAATGATGTTCTCGGCAGCCGCCCAGGAATCGCGACGGTCGCGCATCGGCTGGTCCGTTAAGGATTGCGTGTTCGTATAGGAATGGACCGTGGAGAACAGCCCGAATTTGATGCCGTAGTTTTCTTTGACGAGCTTGACGACAGCGGCCAGGGCGTTGGTCGTGCAGCTGGCCATGCTGATGATCTTGTGCTTGTCGGGGTCGAAGCTGTCCAGGTTGATGCCCTTCAGCAGGACGGCGTCGCAGTCGTCGAGCGTCTTGCTCGGTCCGCTGATGAGCACGCGCTTCGCGCCGCGGTCGAGATGCACCTGCGCCACGGAACGGACGACGGCTCTGCCCGTGCAGTCGACGACCAGATCGACGCCGAGCTCTTTCCAGTTCGGCACTTCCTGCGAAGCGTTGATGTAGCGGATCTCGCGCCCGCCGATGATCATCGCGCCCTCTTGGGAAGCGACGTCCTCGTGCCAGCGCTTGTAATTGGAGTCTACCTCGAACAATGCGGCCAGCGTGTCTTCGTCCTTAATGTCCGATACCGAAACCGGTACGAAAAGCTTGTCCTGCAGCGCTACCTTAAGGAGCGTCCTGCCGATGCGGCCGAAGCCGAAAATCGCGATATTGCCCATTTCTCTCAACCTCCATGCTGTAAATGGTAATGGCAACCGACGCGTATAGTGTACGCTACTTTCGCAGCCGAGTCCAATCGGACAATCGGACCAAGGCCAAAAGCACCCCGCTCAGCTAAGTGCGCGCTGCAAATGCGCGAGGCCGGCCGCCGCGTCCTGCTCCTCCAGCCCGTGCATGACGACCGGCCCGTCGAAGCCCGCCGACCGCAGCAGCCGGAAGTATCCGGCGAAGTCGAGATCGCCCCGGCCGACCGCCGCGAACGGCGACCCGCCGCCCTCCCCCTCGCCGCGCGCGTCCATGGCGCGGACGTCCTTGGCATGGGCCAGCACAATGTCGCGGCCGAGCAGCTCCGCCGCTTCCTCGAGCACGCCGGCCCAGCTCGCGCGCGCGCGGCCGATGACGAGGTTCGCGGCGTCGAACACGATCCGCAGGAGCGGCGAGCCCATCGCGTCCAGCACCCGGCGCGCGGCGCGGGCGTCGTTCGCCACGTTCGCGGCTTCCGGTTCGAGCGCGAGCACGACGCCGCGCCGCTCGGCTACGGCGAGCGCCCGCTCCATGCACGCGAGCAGATCGCGCCACGCCTCGGCGCCGCCATTGTCCGGATGCGGCGCCCACATGTCATCCGGGTTCCGGCTGCCCGAGCCGATCGTGACGATCCCGACGCCCATCTCGCCGCACATCGCGGCGAGATGGGCCAGCCGGCGCAAGCCCTCCGCCCGGACGGCGGGATCGGGATGCGCCATGTTGAACGTGCCCGAGACGGCCTCGAGCCGGATGCCTCTCGCGTCCGCTTCCCGCTTCACCGCGGCGGCGACGCCCGCGTCGGCGCGCTCCGGCATGGACGCCATGCCCGCGCAGGCCATGTTGAACTGCACGCTCGCGAAGCCGTGCGCCCGGACAACGTCCAGCACGCCGGCGAGCGAATCGCGCCGGAACGTCTTGGCGAAGATGCCGATTCTCATCGCGGCGCGCTCCCGAGCGGCCGGTCGGCGGCGCCCGCGAGCGCCGACGGCATTTTCGCCCGGATCATCGCCTGGATGTCCCGGACGAGCTGAATGGACGCGTCGATCTCCACTTTGCGCGTCGAGACGCTCTCCACGCTGCAGCCGAGCGGCATGCCCTTCTCGAGGCCGAAATCGAGGATCTCTTCGAAAATGTCGTGCAGCAGCGTCACGGACTTGTCGAGCACGTCGTGCGAGTGGTTCAGCTCGTTTTCCAGCCATTTCGGAATGCTGATGCCGAGCCATTTCATGAACGCCAGCGTCTTGGCGGAGCCGCACGGCGCTAGGTTGATCAGAATCGGCGCCATCTCGAGCTTCTGCTCCTGGCAGTAATAGTAATAATCCGAGAGGAGGTTCTTCGTCGCTTCGACGTTATATGTCGCCTGCGAGACGAAGAAGCCGCAGCCGCTCCGGACCTTGTCCGCGATGCGCAGATGCTCGTCGCTCTTCTTCAGATGCCGCTCCGGGATAACGACGCCGCCGAAGGTCAGGTTCGGATTGAGCGTCCGGCTCATCTCGTACGCATCCGGCAGCCGCAGCGACACTTCCTGCCGGCTCGACGACGCGCCCACGAACACGGCGAACCGGTCCTCGTCCGGCTCCGCCTGCAGCCACCGCGCCAATTGCGCCTTCGAATCTTGGCCCACGCAGCGGTAGATGATTTTCGGCACGTCGACCCCGCTTAAGTATCGCTCGCTGTACGCCGTCGGATCGATCGTCTTCAAGTAAGGAAACGGCCGGTCCTCGTCGATCCGGTCGCTCTCCTCCTGCACGTCGTACAGAATCAGGCCGTCGATGCCGAGGCCCTCCAGCCGCTCGGCCTGCTTGCGCGCGATCTCGGCGATCTTGTCCGGCTCGTGCGATGCCTTCGGCGGCGTCATGCCGTACGTGACGATGCCCGGTGCTTTCCGGGCGATTTTATCTCTGAGCATGGGGTTCACATCCTTGGTCGGTCGTTGTTCTCGCTGTACGATAGTCTATTCGGCTCTCGCAATCTATGAAACCGGCGGTACGCCTACCTTACATACTTCACATTATTTCTTCGCGGCGGCTGCATAATCCTATGCCGGCGCGGAAATTCCGTAATTTGGCCGGGCCGTACGCGGTTGCGGACATGCGAAAAACCGCTCTTTCGAGCGGTTCGGGGGCTTGACGGCCTAGGCGCGCGCCTCGGTACCGGCCGGCCCGGTCAAGCCTGCCGGCCGGACCTGCCCCGGGCCTGCCGACGACGCAGCGCCGGCAGGCCCGGGGATTACGCGCCGGAGGCTTCGGCCATCGCCGCGCTTCGCCGCCTGCCGTAGACGACGCGGGACAGCAGCACGCTGATCTCGTAGAGCAGCACGAGCGGCACGAACACCATCAGGTGGGAGATCAGCTCCGGCGGGGAGATGAGGCTCGCGACGACGACGAGGATCAGGTACGCGTAGCGCCGCATCTTATGGAGCGCTGCCGGGGTCAGAACGCCGATCTTCGTCAGGAACATGACGACGACGGGCAGCTCGAAGGCGATCGCGAGCGGGAGGATGATGTTGAACATGAAGCCGAAATACTGCGCCACGCCGTACGTCTCGACGAGCTCCATGCTCCGCGTGATCCGCGACGTGAACGCGTAGCTCATCGGGAACACGATGCGATACCCGAAGGCGATCCCGATCAGGAAGCACAGCACGCTGTATGGCACGTAGCGCAGCGCCGCCGCCCGTTCCGCGGGATGCAGCCCCTTCTTCACGAACCCCCACAGCTGGAACAGGATGAACGGCAGCGACACCAGAAGCGCGAACGCCACCGCGATGGTCATGTACATGCGGATGCCGTCCCAGGGCGAGAACACGTTCCACGTCATCTCCGAGCCCGGCGGCACGCTCTTGAGATAGCGGAGCACCTTCGGGGATACGTACAGGCCGACGCCGAGCGACGCCAGAACCACCGCGAGAATGCGCCAGATGCGGGTCCGCAGCTCGGACAGATGGCCGAGGATCGACATCGTTTCTTCGCTCATCTTCATTCGCCGCACGCCCTTCCGCCTTTGCGCAGCTCGAACGTGTGAAAGCCGTCCCGGAGCTTGCTGTTGATCTCCTTCAGCCGTTCCACGTCGTCGAAGGAATACTTCCGCGCGCCGCCCTTCGTCCGGACGGGAAATACCAGCTGCCGCTCCTCGTAGTACCGGATTTGCCTTTCCGTCAAGCCTGTCAAATCGCACACGATCCCAATGCTCATTACCTTGTCCTGCATCTCCAACGGCCTCCCCTAAACGATGTAGTAGTCGGACGCCGGGCGAGTGACCCGGGCAAGAGGGATGTCAGAAAACCTTACAATTCCCTTCTTGGCACGAATGATAACAGCAGCCTATACCGATTTCAATGGGACTGAATGCCCGGTGCACGTTGGCGAATTGTCGATTGGATACGCTTCGAATCGATAGGGTTGGCGATTTTTACGTTCATTTCCGTACATTTGTTGGGGAATTTTGCCTATATGTTCAGGTTTGATCGAATATTTTTATCAGATAAATAAAATTAATTTATGTAAGACTTTCTCACAAAATATTGGAATTGCCGAAAAATTCCGTGTTACATTGCTCGCAGAACGAACCGACGATCCCCCAAAAGGAGTTGAGCGCATGGAATCGAAAGAAATGCCGAACGAAGTCTCGCGCCGGCAATTTCTCACTACGGTGGGCAAGATCGGCGGCGCCGCCGCCGTATTCAGCGTCATGGGCACGATGGGTCTCCTCACGCCCCAGACGATGAAGGCGGCGGAATATACGCCCCCATCCAGTTGGGACCTGAAGGGCACGGGCCGCTCCGGCAAAAAAATCGTCATTCTCGGCGCAGGCCTCGCCGGCCTCACGGCCGCCTACGAGCTCGGCAAAGCCGGCTACGACTGCACCATCCTCGAGGCGCGCGCCCGTACCGGCGGCCGCAACTGGTCGGTGCGGCGCGGCACGACCGTCACCGAGGTCGGCGGGCAGAAGCAGGTCGCCCGCTTCGACGACGGCCATTACTTGAACGCCGGCTGCATGCGGATCCCGCAGTTCCACTCCACGATGGAATACTGCCGGGAGTTCGGCATCCAGATGGAGCCGTTCAACAACGTGAACGAGAGCGCCTACTACTACAATGACAACGTGCCGAGCTCCCTCTCGAATACGCCCGTCCGCAAGCGCGCGGCCAAGGCCGACGTCAGGGGCTACATCAGCGAGCTGCTGGCCAAGGCGATCAACCAGCCGGGGCTCGACCTGCCGGTGTCAGCGGAGGAGAAGGAGAAGATCGTCGCCTACCTCCGTTCCGAAGGCAATCTGGACGCGGATCTCTTTTATAAGGGCTCCTCGCGCGGCGGCTACAAGGACGAACCGGGCTCCCGCCTCGACGCCGGCGTCATCCGCGACCCGTTCGACATGAAGGCGATCATCAACTCCGGCTTCGCGAGCTATCTCAGCAGCGAATACGAATATGACCAGCAGATGATGATGTTCCACCCCGTCGGCGGCATCGACGCAATTCCGAAGGCGTTCGAGAAGCGGCTCGGCAACCGGATCAAGCGTAACGCGGAGGTCACCGAGTTCAAGCACGTCGGCAACAAGGTGCAGGTGTCGTACACCGACCTGCTGAGCGGCGAAGCCAAGCAGATCGAAGGGGATTACTGCATTTGCACGATTCCGCTGTCCGTCCTGAAAACGATCAAGCACGACCTGTCGGGGGAAATGACGAACGCGATCAACAACACCAATTACGCGAACGCCGGCAAAATCGGCCTGCAGTTCAAGCGCCGGTTCTGGGAAGAGGACGATCTCATCTTCGGCGGCAATACGCTGACGAACATGGACATCTCGTCGATCTACTATCCGCCGACGAACTATTTCGCGAAGAAAGGCTTGCTGCTCGGCTATTACGCCTTCGGCGCCAAAGCGGATAAACTCGGCGCGCTCTCCTTCAAGGACCGCGAAGCGCTCGCGCTGGCCCAGGGCTTCAAGATTCACCCGCAATATTATGATGAATTCGAAGCGTCGTTCTCCGTCAACTGGAAGACGATCAAATACAACATGGGCAGCTGGGTGTCGTACTCGGCGCAGGACCGCAAGACGAACTATCCGGTGCTGTGCCGCCCCGACCGCCGCGTCTACCTCGCCGGGGAACACATCAGCTACATTACGGCCTGGATGGCGGGCGCGATCGACTCCGCCCGCTCGGTCGTCACCGATATCCACGAACGCGTCATGAAAGAATAGGAGGAGGAAGCCGCCCATGCCCATGAACCTGAAAATGAAAATCGCCGCCGGTGCCGTCATCATCTCGTGCCTGGCCGCGACCGCGAGCGTGTACGCCGCGATTACGCCGAACAAGTATCCGCTCGCCCCGATTCACGAGGCGGAATTTTACGGCAGCCCCACCTCGTCCATCGCCAGCGCCGTCGCCATGCCGGGCAACCTCGCCACGTTCGAGACGAGCGGCACGACGCCTTCCGTCATCAACAAGGACGGCAAGACGGTCTACGAACGGTACGGCGACACGGAGACGCAGGGCATCAGCGTGCTGAAGAACATCGAGAAGCAGCTGAAGGATCAAGGGCTGTCCATGAAGGACGTGACGTACCTGCGCGTCTACATCGCCCCGGACGCCGCGAAGGGCGGCAAGTTCGACTTCGACGGCTGGTTCGCCGCGTACGCGAAGTACTTCAATACCAAGGACAATCCGACGAAGACCGCCCGTTCCACCGTCGGCGTCGCCGGCCTCGTCAATTCCGACTGGCTGATCGAGATCGAAGCGGTCGCCGCGTATCCGAGCAATCATAACCAAGATTAATCGCGCTTCACGCTAGCGCCGGCCGGCCCCGCTCCACGGGGCGCGCCTCGGCGACTACCCCCTGAACGGAGAGGATAGCCATGCTGCAAAACGTCGGTTTCCCCGGCCTGATGATGATCCTGGTCGTCGTGCTCATTATTTTCGGTCCTTCCAAGCTGCCGGAGCTCGGCCGCGCGGTCGGCCGCACGCTGCACGAGTTCAAGTCGTCCGCCAAGGAGCTCGTCTCGGATTCCAAGGACGACGCGGCGGAGACCAAGCCGTCGCAAGCGAACGGCTAAAGCGGCTAAGCGCAAGCAAGGCTGCCGTTCCGGCTCCCGCGAGCGCAAAAAAAAGATCGTCCCTCCGGCTCGCGGAGGGACGATCTTTTTGCATGCGAAACGTTAGCGGGATTAATCGCCTCGCGGCTCGGCCGTTCGTTGCGCTTCGAGCTTGGCCGGATGGGCGGCTTGCTCTCGCGCGGCTTGGCCATAGCCGCCCGCCAGGCCCAGGGCAGGCGACTGGCCGGCGGCCGCACGCGCCGGCCTACTTCACTTCCTGATAACGCGCATACGCGTCGTTATAAATCTTGACGAGCTTCTCGAGCCCCATGTCGTTCAGCTTCTTGACGTAGCCGTCCCACTCTTCCGCGATGCCGCCCTTCGTGATCCACTTCGCCCGCGTGCTGGCGATGTAGCCGTCGATGTCGGTCGTCAGCGTCGGCAGGTCCGCGTACTCCTCGGCTGTATACATGACGTCCGGGAACGGCTCCGTCACATATTCCTTGCCCAGGCTGTCGAGCTGCAGCTTCAGGCCATCGCCGCTCGACGGATCGAGCTTGATGTTCTTCTCGAACGACGGGCTCGCGTATTTCGGACCGAAGTCCCGCAGGGAGCCGTCCCAATACCACGCGTCCGCGCTCGTGCCATCCGGCGGATCCATGAGCGTGTACGTCCCGTCGCCGTTCTTCTCGATCGTCGTGCCGATCGCGCCCCAGAAGTTCTGGATGCTCGCTTCGCCGGTGTAGAATTCGTCGGCCCAGCGGGCGGCGACCTCCGGATATTTGCACGTCGTCGTGATCAGCATCTCGTTGCGGCGGAAGCTCATGCCGTTCGGCTCGCCGAGCTGGTACTTGCTGCCGTCCGGGCCCGCGATCGGCGCGATGGTCTCGTATTGCTTGCTCCACTGGCCGAACACGGCGTCCGGCGTCCACTGGTACGAGAAGCCGACCAGCGCGGCATCCGGGTTCTGGCGCTTCGCCGTCAGCATCGTGCCGTCCTGCGTGAACGTTTCTTTGTCGATCAAGCCTTCGGCATACAGCTTATGCGCCCACTCCAGGCCCGCCTTGTACGCCTCCGACGTCGGGTAATACTCCGTCTTGCCGTCCTTCTTCACGAGCATATGGTTGCCCCGCAGGTCCGTGATGCCAAACGGCGCGAGGACGTTCATGTCGAGGTCTCCCGAATCGCTGTACGGTATTTCGTCCGCCTTGCCGTTGCCGTTCGGGTCCTGTTCCTTAAATGCTTTCAACACGCCGTACAGCTCGTCGACCGTCGTCGGCGCCTTCAGCCCGAGCTTGTCGAGCCAATCCTTGTTGATGACCGGCTGCACGGACGATACCGGACGCGACGGCAGCCGCGCGGGCAGCGAGTACATCTTGCCGTCCGGGAACGTGCTCAGCTTCTTCAGCTCCGGCGACTCCTGCATGGCCGCCTTCAGGTTCGGCATATACTTGTCGACGTACTCGTCCAGCGGCCGGAATATCCCGAGGTTGTTCACGATGTCCGAGTCCCCGAACGCGAGATCCCCGATGATGACGTCCGGCAGCTTGCCGCTCGCCAGCATGACGGATTTCTGATCGCCCCAGTCGTTGGAAGAGACGACCTGCCAGTTGATCTTGACGTTCGTGCGCTTCTCCAGGTCCTGCAGCCAGGCGTTCTTCGTGAACGTGTCCCCCATGTTGCCCCAGCGGATCGTCAGCACGTTGAGCGTGACCGGTTCGTCGACGATCGGCATCCCGGCCTGATGGAAATTGCCGTCGCCGGTCTTCGCGTTTGTGCCGCCGTTCGCGGCCGGCGCGTTCGTCTTCTGCCCGTCGTTGTTGCCGCTGCAGCCCGCAAGCACGCTCGTGCCCAGCACGGCGATCAGGGTCAAGCCGGACAGCATACGGAATGCGGATCGTGTCGATGCGTTTGCCATGCGTAGAATCCCCCTATGCATTATTCAATGGATGGGTTCGACTTTCGTTCTTTCCATGCTTGCATGCGCTGCCCGCAGGCGGCGCCGCTACTCCTTCACCGCGCCGATCATCACCCCCTTGTTGAAATACTTTTGCACGAAGGGATAAAAGCATATGATCGGCAGCGTGGAGACGATGATGACGGAGTAGCGGAGCAGATTGGCCAGGCGCAGCGCGATTTGTGCCGCTTCCCCGGTGCCGAGGGCGGTCTGCATCTGGTTCGTGATCAGGATATCCCGCAGGATCAGCTGCAGCGGAAAGAGGTTTTTGTTCTGCAGATAGATCAGCGCGTTGAAGTACGCGTTCCACTGCCCCACCGCGAACCAGAGCGCGAGCACCGAGACGATCGCCTTCGACAGCGGCAGCACGATCAGGACGTAGAACCGCAGGTTGCCGCAGCCGTCGAGCTGCGCCGCCTCCCACAATTCCGCCGGAATGCTCGTGCGGAAGAACGTCCGCGCCACGATAATGTCGAACACCGCGACCGAGAACGGCAGCACCATGACGAGGAACGTATCGTACAAGTGGAAGTCGCGGATCGTCAGAAACGTCGGAATGAGCCCGCCATTGAAGAACATCGTGAAGATGAAGAACAGCGATATCGCCTTACGACCCGCGAGATCCCGCCGCGAGAGCGCGTAGCCGGCTGACACGTTGACAGCCAGGCCGATCGCGGTGCCGGCGACCGTGTAGAGGATGGTGTTGCGGTAGCCGACCCAGATATTGGCATGCTTGAGCAGCTCCTTGTAGCCGTCGAGCGTGAAGCCGCTCGGCAGCAGCCACACCTTCCCGTTCCCGACCGCGGACGGGTCGCTGAACGACGCGATGACGATGAAGTAGAGCGGATATACCACAATCAATAGCACGACGGCGGCCCAAATGTACAGCAGCGTCTCCAGCAGCTTATCGCCGGAGCGCGCCGGTGCGGGCGGACGCGCGGGCAGCTTCGTTGCCGCTTCCATCATGTCTCAGCCTCCCTCCCGTTTACCAGAGACTGTGCTCGGAATATTTTCTGGACACCCAATTGACCAGCAGCAGCAGCGCGAAATTAATGACCGTGTTGAACAGATTGATCGCCGCCGAGAAGCTGTACTGGGAGCTGATGAGCCCGATCTTGTACACGTAGGTCGAGATAACCTCGCTGCCGGAGATGTTCAGGTTATTCTGCATGAGGTAGGCCTTCTCGAAGCCGACGCCGAGCAGGCCGCCGACCCGCAGGATGAGCAGCGTTACCGCGGTCGGAATGAGCATCGGGATATCGATGTAGCGGATCTTGTGCCACCGGCTCGCCCCGTCGACCGTCGCCGCCTCGTACAGGCTCGGATCGACCGACGACAGCGCCGCGATGTAGATGATGCTGTCCCAGCCCGTGTGCTGCCAGACGTCGGACCAGACATAGACGCTGCTGAACAGCCCGCCGGAGCCCATCAGGTTCGGCGCCTCGGCCCCGAACAGGCGATAGAGGCTGCCGATCAGCCCGCTGCCGGGCGAGAGCAGGATGAGCATCAGACCGACGACGACGACGGTCGAGATGAAGTGCGGCATGTACGTGACCGTCTGGAACACCCGCTTGAACCGACCCGCCCGCAGCTGGTTGACGCCGAGGGCGAACAGGATGGGGATCGGGAACGTCGCGAAGCTGTACAGGCTGATAATGAGCGTATTCTTGATCGTGATCGGAAATTGATAGGAATGGAAATATTTCTCGAAATACTTGAACCCCGCCCACGGGCTGCCCAGTATGCCCGACACGGGATTGAAATCCTTGAAGGCGATAATGACGCCGTACATCGGCTTATACGTGAAGCACAGCAGCAGCGCGGCGGCCGGCAGCAGCAGCAGGTACAGCCCCCAGTTCCGGCTTATCCGCTTAAACGTCCGCCGCGGATGGCCTCCCGATTGCGTGTTGATCAATGCTCGAAGCCCCCTTTAGCCCGATGAACGAGCGTACGCGTCGTTCGGTGTGCTCCCAGTATACGGGTCCCCGCCCGGCGGCGGGCGGACCTCCTCCGCGCGTTATTCGGACTTTTCGCGGGCGCCGCGCTGCGCTGCGGGCCGATCTCGGCGGCCGGGCGGCCGAGGAACGGCGGAAACCGGACTTTTTGCCGTCACTTTCCGGACATTCGGCGGTTTTGAGCTCGTTTCCGGCTTGTTTTTTCGCGCATCGGCCTTATAATAATCTGACAGTGAAAGCGATTACGGCGGCAGCGCCGGCAGAGAGGGGGACTTGCGGGGCTGATGGCACGTCATACGGAGCGCAAGCTGCATCCGATCCAGCACTACGTCCGAATCATCTTGATCATTTCGTTCTCCGCGCTGATCCTGGATTTCATCATCAGCTTCGCGTCGATCGCGATCGTCAAGCAGCAGTCGGCCCGGGATTTGCGGGACACGTCGTACCTGTACATCAACCGGATCAATGCCGACTTCGCCTACATCAACCACTTCATGGGCTGGACGCTCGCCAACGACGAGAACGTCAGGGTGATGAACGCGCACGCCCCGGACGAACCCGAATTCCTAAAGGCGAGCAAGACGCTGTACCGGCGCTTCGTCGAGGTGCAGAAGGGCTACGGCGAGCAGTACAATTTCCTCCTCTACTTCGACAAGAAGGATTACCTGCAGAACTGCGCCCCCATGGGCATGACGTACAAGGAATACCAGGCGCTGCAGAAGCAGGTCGGCCTCTACATCAAGGACAAGGTCTATTACGAGAAGCTCTATTCCTGGTGGTCGACCGTCCAGCTGGCGGGCAAATCCTTCATTCTCAACATCGTCCCCTATCATGACAGCTACCTCATCTGCCTGATCTCGGCGGACGACCTGATCCGCCCGCTGCGCGAGACGAACCTCGGCGAGAACGGCTATGCGTCGCTGATCAGCGAGGACGGCAGCCGCGTCACCAGCCCGATCTCCAATAAGGGCAAGCTGCTGGACCCGAGTCCCGCGCGCGCCGCCCTGCTCGACCTGGTGCAGCCGAAGACGACGGTGAACGGCGACTTCACGAATGCGTCCTTCTACGTGCAGCTCGTCATCCAGTTCGGCGCGTTCGAGAAAATCATGATCGCCCAGCTGCTCATCGTGCTGCTGGCCGTCATCGTCGCCGCCAGCCTCTGCTTCATCCTGCTCTACTTCAAGCACAAGGTGCTGCAGCCGATCAAGAGTTTCTCCTACAACCTCGCCCTCTGGACCGGCGACGGCGAGCCGATCGGCGCGCAGAGCAGCAAGATAGCGGAGCTCGAGAAGGCGAACCGGCAGTTCCGGAACCTCGTGAAGCAGATCAAGGAATACAAGATCGACATCTACGAGCGGGAGCTCGAGAAGCAGCGCATCCAGCTGGATTATATGAAGCTGCAGATCAAGCCGCATTTCTTCCTGAACTGCCTCACGACGATTCATAGCATGGCGCAAATGGGCATGGATGAAGAGATTCAGCAGATGACGCTGTCGACATCCGCGTACTTCCGGTATATCTTCCGGGAGGGCCGGGATTTCGTGCGGCTCGCGGACGAGCTCGAGCATGTGCGGATCTACCTCGAGATTCAGCGCAGCCGTTACCGCGACTCCTTGGTCTACCGGATCTCGCGGGCCGAGGACGTACGGGACGTGCACATTCCGCCGCTCGTGCTGCAGACATTCGTCGAGAACGCCGTCAAATACGCAGTGTCGCGCGAGCACGAGACGGCGATCACAATCGACGTCGAGCGCCGCCTGCGCGAGGAGACGGACGGGGACGGAGGCATAACGGTGATCCGCATCGCGGACACCGGCCCCGGCTTCGCGCCGGACGTCCTGGCGAAGCTGCGGCGCGGCGAGCCGCTCGACCGTTCGGGCGGGACGCGGATCGGCATCGCGAACACCGTGCAGCGGCTGGCCCAGCTGTACGGCGACGGGGCGTCCGTCAGCTTTGGGGGCGCGAACGGCGGCGGCGCCCTCGTCGTGCTGGAGCTGCCGGAGCCGCCGGAAGCGGCGGCGCGGATGGCGAGAGGGACGGGAACGGCAGGAACGGCGACATCATCCGGAAAAGGAGCTTGAAGGCGATGAATGTGCTGCTCGTGGACGACGATTACTTCGTCGTGACCGCGCTGGAGACAAAGATCGACTGGGCGTCGCTGGGCATCGGGACGGTCCATACCGCCCATAACGTCGCCCAGGCGCGCGAGGTTATGAGGCGCCATGACGTTCACATTCTCGTCTCCGACATCGAAATGCCGCAGGGCAGCGGCCTCGAGCTGCTGGCCTGGATCCGCGAGGAGCGGTACGACGTGCAGGCGATCTTCCTGACCAACTACGCGGACTTCAACTACGCGCAGAAGGCAATCGAGCTGCGGAGCTTCGAATACTTCCTGAAGCCGATCCAGTTCGACAAGCTGATGCTTATCCTGCGCAAGGCCGTCGAGCGGGCACGGGAGCAGCAGCGCGACGCGCGGGCGATCGAGGAAGGCCGCTACTGGCAGCGGAATCAGGCGAAGATGCTGGAGCACTTCTGGCGGAAGCTCGTCAGCGGCAGCGCCTCCTCCCCGCTCCGGCCGGCCGAGATCGCGGACGCCGTCGAGGAGCAGCATCTCGGCTACGCGCCGGACGATCCCGTGCAGCCCGTGCTGCTGCGCCTCTTCCCCGAGGACGGCACCATGGGCCGGGAGGAGAAGCATCTGTTCGACTTCGCCCTGCAAAACGTCCTCCACGAGCTGTTCCGGCAGCCGGCATTCACCGTCGAGACGGCGCTGGAATACAAGACGCATCAATGGATCGCCATCTTGAAATGGCACCGGCCGCCGGCTGCCGAAGCGCTCGAGGCGCTGTGCGCGGCGTTCGTAGAGCAGGCGAAGCGCGCGCTCAAGAGCGAGGCTTGCTGTCTCGTCGGCCGAGCCGGCCGGCTGGGCGGCGCGAGCGCGATTCTGCGGGAGCTGCTGCGGGCGAACGACGAGCTCGTGAAGCGCCGCAACCGGGTCGTCTTCGCGGACGGCGGCGGCCCGGCCGAGGACTGCTACCTCCCGCCGGACCTGGCACGGCTGGAGGCGCTGCTGGACCAGAGCAAGCCTGGCGAATTCCTGGCGGAGACGTCGCGGTACTTGGACGAACAAACACGGCAGCCGGGGTTCACGACGCCGGTGCTTAACCTGTTCCGGCTCGACATGATGCAGCTCGTCTACGCCTTCCTCAAGTCGAAGGGCATTCAGGCGCATCAGCTGTACGCAGGCCGGGCGAACGAGCGGCTGCTCGCGCAATCGCTGCACTCCGTCGAGGACATGGAAGCCTACTTGCGCGCCTTGGTCGGCACCGCCATGGACTACCGCCGCTTCGCGGAGCAGCCGACGTCCGTCGCGGACGAGATCAAGCAGTACATCCGCGCGCATTACGGCGAGGACCTGACCCGCAACAGCCTGGCCGACGTCTTCTTCCTCCATCCGGACTACCTCGCCCGGCTGTTCAAGAAGGAGACCGGCGTCTCCCTCGGCGCGTACATCATCGAAGCGCGCATCGCGGCCGCGAAGCAGCTGCTCCGTTCGACCAACCTGTCGGTGTTCGCCGTAGCGAAGAAAGCCGGCTACGCCAACTACTCGTACTTCGTCAAGGTGTTCAAGCAGGAGGCCGGCGTGTCGCCGAACGAGTATAAGCATGGAGAGAGTATGGATCGGGCACGATAAAATCGTCATCGACGTGCCGCCACATACATGAATAATAGTAATTAATAATATGAGAACAATAAATTAGACGCCTATTTTAGTCAAGGTTATACTAACAGAGTCCTTTCAAGACAAAGCGAAATGAGGTGTTATTCCATTGTCCGCTTACATTATTTTTATTAGAGAGGCAACGTTCAACCCGTCAGAGTTGGAACAATATTCGCTTAAAGCTCCGGCAGGTCTGTCAGGACATCCGATCAAGCCGCTCGCTATGTATGGAACTCACGAAGTCATCGAGGGTCCACGCATCGAAGGCGCAGCATTGCTTGAATTTCCAAGCTTCGAGGCAGCTAAAGCTTGGTATTATAGCCCTGCTTACCAGGATGCGGTGAAGCATCGATTAAGGGGCGGGACATACAGAGGCATCATTATTGAAGGTTTGGCAGAGCAAGCAATATGATCTCGCATCCAACCATGCCCGGGGTTGCGCCAGGCTTTATTCAAACCACGGCCGCAGACGCCATGATGGAGCGAATCGCACAGGTTACGGGCAGCTTTGAGAGCGCGCTGCAATCCGTGATGGATGCGCTCGGAGGTATCCCGATTGGGCGTCCCGGGTATCCTGAAGAGGTTGGGGAGCTCGTAGCCTTCCTGTCATCCGACCGAGCAGCATCGATTACAGGGGCGGAATATGTGATCGATGGCGGAACTGTACCTACTGTTTAACCGATGTGTTTACCTGTGCGTATCCACGTTTGGATTTTGTAGAAATAGAAATGAATTTATCCTTCTTATGAAAAGAAACGGCTGCTTCAGTTAAGTGGCCGTTTCTTTGCGACACATATAGAAAGGGGTTGCTGAAAGGTCGACCGGGAGACGGTTGGCCTCTTGTTCGTTCGAGATGCCGCTCCGCACCACTCGTTCGTACCCGCGCATCATGCCGCGCGAGGACATGTATGGTAGATTAAGGAAAGAGGAAACAGCAGCAGCCGACCGCAGCCGCACGGATGGATGGTTCACATTTGGGCAACACGTGTAACGGGAAGAGCGCGTACGCAGCCTGTATGCGGAGTAGAACAACCATCGACAAAGGACGGTGCGACATGGAAAACGCCGGGATCAAAATTTTTGCGGGCAGCTCCGGGATCGGCTTCGCGCGGAAGATCTGCGACTACCTGGAGGTCGAGCTCGGCCGGTCCGAGACGATCACCTTCTCCGAAGGCAACACGTTCGTGCGGATCGGCGAGACGGTCCGCGACAAGGACGTCTATCTCGTGCAGTCAATCGGCTTGAATCCGAACAACGAATTCGTCGAAATTCTGTTCTGGGTCGATGCGTTCAAGCGGGCGAGCGCCCACTCCGTGACGGTCATCATGCCGTATTTCAGCTACGCCAAGGGCGACAAGAAGGACGAGCCGCGCGTGTCCATCCGCGCGCGCGTCTGCGCGGAATCCATCGAGCTGGCCGGAGCGGACCGCGTCGTGACGATGGATTTGCACAGCCATCAGATTCAAGGCTTCTTCAAAAAGCCAGTGGATCATCTCTTCGCCCTGCCGGTGCTGTGCGAGGTTATCATGCGGATGCGGCTGGACGACATCGTCGTCGTCTCGCCGGACGCCGGGTTCGCGAAGCAAGCGCGGAAGTACGCAAATTACCTCGGCACCACGATGGCGATCGGGGACAAGACGCGGAAGGACCACCGGGAGCGGGCCGAGATCCTGGATCTGATCGGCGACGTCCGTGGCAAAACGGCGGTCATCGTCGACGACTTCTCGCTGACGGGCGGTTCGATCGCGGAGCTGTCGAAATGCCTGGTCGAGCGGGGAGCCAAGCGCATCATGGCCTGCTTGTCCCATGCGGTATTGAACGAAGCGGCCGTCCGCCGGATCGACGCGAGCGCGATCGAACGGCTGATCGTGACGGATTCCGTGGAAAATCCGCACCTCGCCCATTCGGCCAAAATCCAGTGCATCTCCGTGGCGCCGTTGTTCGGCGAAGCCATCCGCCGCATTTACCGGAAGGAATCGGTGAGTCCGCTGTTCGAGCGCGTGCCGGGCAGCGTCGTCGCGTGCTCGACGGACGCGTTCCCGATGGACGAATGCACCGAGGCGAAATCTTCGCCGTCTTAACCATTTAGGCCCTTAAACAGCGACAGCCCCGGACGCGAGTACATACGGTCCAAGGCTGTCGCCGTTCAGCGTATTCGGTTCGTTCGGGCGGACGGTCACCGCCCCCGCGCTCTGCGTTTTCGTACGCCCCGCTCGAGCGGCTTCGTGCCCCCGGCTCCGGGCTCTACTTCCCCGCCGGCTTCGGCATCAGCCACGCGTGGTCGGGATCGTTATGGAACTTCCACGTCCGCACCGGTCCGGCCATGACGTTCAAATAGTACGCGTCGTAGCCCGGCGGTGCCGACACGGGATGATACCCGCGCGGCACGAGCACGGCCTCGCCGTGCTTCACGGCCAGCGTCTCGTCGAGCGAGCGGTCGTCCGTGTACACCCGCTGCACCGCGAAGCCCTGCTCCGGCTGCACCTCGTAGTAGTACGTCTCCTCGAGCAGCGATTCCTCGGGCAGATGATCCCGGTCGTGCTTGTGCGGCGGGTAGCTGGACCAGTGGCCGCCGGGCGTGAACACTTCCACGACGAGCAGGCCGTCCGCCGCCTCGGATTCCGGCAAAATGTTATGGATCAGCCGTTCCGTGCTCCCCTGTCCGCGGACTTCGACGCCCACCTGCTCCGGCCCGATGAGCCGGGCCGGGTGCGTGCCCTTGCCCGGGGCCCAGCAGACGGCGAGCCGCAGCCCGGTCCGCGCGGCGACCTCGAACCGGTCGCCGCTCGGCACATAGACGGCGTACGGCGGGATTTGCTCGAAGACGTTCATCCGTTCCCCAATATTCGTCCACGCCTGCTCCGTAGTGGCGACGTCCGCCCGGCCTGCGAGCAGCACGAGGCACGCCTCGCGCTCCCCGGTTGGGACGCTCAGCCGCGCCCCTTCTTCCAATTGGTACACCTCGAAGCCGACGTACGTCCACCCCGCCGTCTCCGGCGTGATGCGCAGCACATTGCCGTCCGCATCCGGCGTCCGGTTCGGCTTCACGATCAGTTCGCTCATGTTGCGCTCCTCTCTGGCGAGGCCGGAGCGGCCGCACGCGCAGGCCGCTGCCGCAGCTTCGATGCCCGGCAGGCTGCGCCGCGGCGCGCCCCGCGCCCCGGCCCGGCGGCTACCAGCGCGCCGTCACCATTTTTTTGCGCGTGTAGAACTCCACGCCGTCTTGTCCGTTCGCGTGCAGGTCGCCGTAGAACGATTTCTTCCAGCCCGAGAACGGGAAGAACGCCATCGGCGCGGGCACGCCCAGATTGATGCCGAGCATGCCGGCGTCGATCGTCTCGCGGAAGCGGCGCACATGGCTGCCGTTCTGCGTGAACAGGCACGCGCCGTTCGCGAAGTCCGAGCGGTTCGCGAGGGCGATCGCCTCGTCCAGCGTCGCGACGCGCACGACCGACAGCACCGGCGCGAAAATCTCGTCCTTCCAGATCTTCATCTCGCTCGTCACGTGATCGAAGATCGTCGGGCCGACGAAGTACCCGTCGCCCGAAGCCGCCGCGTCCGCGCGGCCGTCCCGGCGCAGCACCGCGCCGTCCCGCTCGCCCGACTCGATGTAGCCGAGCGTGCGGTCCTTGTGCGGGCCGCGGATGACCGGACCGAGGAAGACGCCTTCATCCATGCCGTTGCCGATCGTGATCTTGTCCGCTGCTTCGACCAGCTTCGCGATGAGCGGTTCGGCCGCTTCGCCGACGGCCACGACGACGGAGCACGCCATGCAGCGCTCGCCCGCGGAGCCGAAGGCCGCGCCGACGATCTGCGTCACCGCCGCGTCGAGGTCCGCGTCCGGCATGACGATGGAATGGTTCTTCGCGCCGGCGAGCGCCTGGACGCGCTTGCCGTGCGCCGACGCCGTCTTATAGACATATTCGGCCACCGGCTGGGAGCCGACGAACGAGATCGCCTTGACGTCCGGGTGCTCCAGCAGCCCGTTCACGACGTCGTGCGCGCCATGGACGACGTTCAGCACGCCGTCCGGCAGACCCGCTTCGCGGAACAGCTCCGCGAGCCGGTTCGCGAGCAGCGGCGTCCGTTCGGACGGCTTCAGCACGAACGTATTGCCGCAGGCGATGGCGAGCGGGAACATCCAGCACGGCACCATCATCGGGAAGTTGAACGGCGTGATGCCGCCGACGACGCCGACCGGGTAGCGGTACATGCCGGATTCCAGATTGGTCGCGATGTCCGACAGCTGCCGGCCCATCATGAGCGACGGCGCACCCGCGGCGAACTCGACGCATTCGATGCCGCGCAGCACTTCGCCGTGCGCTTCGGTGTAGCTCTTGCCGTTCTCCAGCGTAACGATGCGGGCCAGCTCCTCCCAGTGATCGACGAGCAGCTGCTGGTACTTGAACAAGATGCGCGCGCGGCGCGGAACCGGCGTCTTGCTCCAGGTCTCGAAGGCGGCCAGCGCGGCGCGCACGGCGCCGTCCAGCTCGTCCTTGGACGAGAGCGGCGCATAGGCGATGATCTCGCCGGTCGCGGGATTATAGACCGGCTCGGAGCTGCCGGAGACGGAGGCGGTCCACTCGCCGCCGATGAAGTTGTTCAGTAAGGCCGGTGCGTTCGTGCGGGACATAGGGATGATCTCCTTTCGGAATTACGCGTGTTGGGATGCCTGGATGTAAGCGTCGACTTGCCCGGCGGTCGGCATGGCGTCGGAGCAGCTGTGGCTCGAGATGACGATGGACGCCGCCGCGCTGCCGTAGGCCATGCTGCGGTCGACGCTCCAGCCCTGCATCAGGCCGTGCAGGAAGCCGGCCGCATAGGAATCGCCGGCGCCGAACGTCTTGACGACCTTCGCGGGGAAAATCGCGCCCCGGTGCGAGCCGCCGTCCTTGCCGTAGGCAATGGAGCCGTCCTTGCCGTGCTTGATGACGACGAGCTCGGCATGGCAGCCGAACCATTGCGCCGCCGTGACGGCATCGCTGCGTTCGGCGTTGCCGTCGAAGCGCTCGAGCATGTCGAACTCCTCGCGGGTGCCGATGATGATATCGCTCTTTTCCGCCGCCAGGTGGTAGTAGATCGCCGTCTCTTCGGGCGACGTCCACGTGTACGGGCGGTAATCGATGTCGAAGACGACCTTCGTGCCGTGCTTGCGGGCGTAGCGGATCGCGAGCAGCACCGCCTCGCGCGACGGGCTCTTGGCGAGCGCCGTGCCGGAGACGAGCAGCACCCGGCTGTCGGCGATCAGCGCTTCGTCCACTTCGCCTGGCGCGAGCAGCAGGTCGGCGGCGTTGTCGCGGTACATGAGGATACTGCAGTCTTCCGGACTCTTGATCTCCGTGAACGCGAGCCCCGTTACGGCACCCGTCCGGTCCGTCGTCACGCCGGCCGCGTCGATGCCGTTATCGCGCAGATAGCCGAGGATGAACCGGCCCATCTGGTCGTTCGCGGTCTTGCCGATGAAGGCCGTGCGGTGGCCGAGGCGGGCCATGCCGATGCAGATGTTGGCGGGCGAACCGCCGACGTATTTGGTAAAGGTCATCGTCTCTTCCATCGGACGGTTGATTTCGTTGGCGTTCAGGTCGATGCACAGGCGGCCGATCGCGACGAAGTCGCGCGGCCGGCCGGCGGGAAACGCAAGGGTGTTTTCCATCGGGCAGCCCTCCTAGATGTAGGTTCGAGATAAGGGAAACGAGCTCAGTACGGACGCGCGGACCGCAGCGCTTCCTGCATCCGGCCGTGCGCGGCGACGACCTTGCCGCTCGCGGACACCTCCGGCACGCCGACGTGCCACCACGATTCGTACCCGTCCGTATTCGTGCCCGGCAGCACCTTGATCTCGATCAGCACCGGGCCTTCCTCTTCCTTGGCGCGGCGCAGCGCGTCCGCGAGTTCTTCCGCGGTATGCGCCGTGTACGCGGCCGCGCCCATGCTGCGGGCGTGCATCGCGAAATCGATCGGCAGGTACGCGCCGTTCAGGCGTCCCGTCGTTTTGGAGCGGAAGCGGAATTCGTTGCCGAAGCCGTCACTGCCGTGCCCCCGCTGCAAATTATGAATGCACTGGAAGCCGTGGTTGTCGAGCAGCAGCACCGTCAGCTTCACGCCTTCCTGGATCGCCGTCACGAGCTCCGAATGGAGCATGAGGTAGCTGCCGTCGCCGACGAAGGCGTAGACGTCCCGCTCCGGCTCGGCCAGCGCCGCGCCGAACGCGCCGCTCACCTCGTAGCCCATGCACGAGAAGCCGTATTCCATGTGGTACGTCTTCGGCTCGGTCGTCCGCCAGACGCGGTGCAGGTCGCCGGGCAGGCTGCCGGCCGCGCAAACGACGACGTCCGACGGGCTTACGAAGCCGTTGATGACGCCGAGCGCGCGCGTCTGCGTCAAGCCGTCCTCGCGCTCGAGCGCGTAGAGGCGGTCGACCTCGCGGTCCCACTCCGCCTTCAGCGCGGCGATCTCGCCTTCGGCGTAGCCGCTGCCGTAGCCGCGCGCCGTCAGCTCCGCCTGCAGCGCGGCAAGGCCCGTCCGCGCGTCGGCAGTCACGGCGACGCCTTCGAGCTTGACGGCGTCGAACGCGCTGACGTTGAGATTGACGAACGCGACGTCCGGCCGGCGGAACGCCGACTTGGACGCGGTCGTGAAGTCCGAGAAGCGCGTGCCGACGCCGATGACGACGTCCGCTTCGGCCGCGATCCGGTTCGCCGCCAGCGTGCCGGTCGCGCCGACGCCGCCGAGGGCGAGCGGATGGTTCCACGGCATCGCGCTCTTGCCGGCCTGCGTCTCCGCGACCGGAATGCCGAACGCCTCCGCGAACCGCCGCAGGTCATCCGCGGCTTCGGCGTACAGCACGCCGCCGCCCGCGACGATCAAGGGCCGGCGCTTGCCGGCGATCGCGTCGGCCGCGCGGCGCACGGCGTCCGGCGCCGCCGGACGGCGGTCGGCGTAGTGCACCCGCCGGGCGAAGAACGCGGCCGGGTAATCGTACGCCTCGGCCTGCACGTCCTGCGGCAGCGCCAAGGTCACGGCGCCGGTCTCCGCCGGATCGGTCAGGACGCGCATCGCCTGCAGCAGCGACGCCATCAGCTGCTCCGGCCGGACGATCCGGTCCCAGTACTTGCTGACCGGCTTGAACGCGTCTGTCGCGGCGACCGTGTAGTCGCCTTGCACTTCGAGCTGCTGCAGCACGGGGTCCGGCTGGCGGCCGGCGAAGTTGTCGCCCGGGAGCAGCAGAACCGGAATGCGGTTCACCGTCGCCGTCGCGGCCGCCGTCGCCATGTTGAGCGCGCCTGGGCCGATCGACGAGGTGCAGGCGTAGATCTGCCGTCGGTTCTTCTGCTTGGCGTACGCCGCGGCGGCATGCACCATGCCCTGTTCGTTCTTGCCTTGGATGAATTCGAGCTCGCCGGACGCCCGTTCGAGCGCCTCGCCGAGGCCCGTCACGTTGCCGTGCCCGAAGATCCCCATCACGCCGCGGACGAATTTGATGTCCTCCCCGTCCACGGACAGGTATTGATTATCCAGGAACTTGAGCAGCGCCTGGGCCATGGTCAATCGGATCGTGCTCATGCGCGTCCGCCTCCATTCTTCGCATTTGCCGCGCCCGCCGTGTCCGGCAGGCCGGGTTCCAGCTCGATCAGGAACGTCTTGATCTCGTACGGCTTCAGCTCGAAGCCGGTCGCAGCGCCGTCCCGCTCGCCGCCAGCCTCCTCGCCGCCGAGCGGCCGCTCCATCAGGTCGCATTCCGCCATCGAGCGGATGCGCAGATCGCTGCGCAGCTCCGCCTGCGTGCGGATGCCCGCGTATTCGTGGACGCGCAGCACGATCCGCTCGCCGTCCTCCGCCTTCTTGACGGCGTCGACCATCACGTTCGGCGCCGACAGCGCGAACAGCGACCGCGTGCCCTGCCCCGGCGCGCCGGGCGCGGCGGTCAGCGGATTGTTCAGCGCCCACGCCTCCTGCGCCGTGCCGCCCGCGTACCAATCGCCTTCATGCGGCAGCAGCGCGTACGTGAACGCGTGCTCGCCGATGTCCGCGTTCGGATCCGGATGGATCGCGGACTTCAGCAGCGACAGGCGCATGACGTTGTCCTTGATGTCGTAGCCGTACTTGCAGTCGTTCAGCAGGCTGACGCCGTAACCGCGCTCGGACAGGTCGGCCCACTGATGCCCGACCGTCTCGAACCGGGCGTAGTCCCAGCTCGTGTTCCAATGCGTCGGCCGCTTGACATTGCCGAACTGAATGTCGTACGTCGCCTCCGTCGCGCGCACCGCGACCGGGAAGGCGACCTTCAGCAGCTGCTGGTGCTCCCGCCAATCGATCTCCGTGCGGAAGTCGATCCGCCGGCTGTCCGCATAGACGGTCAGCTTCTGCGTCACCGACGAGCCCGCGTACCGCCACGCGAAGGCGACGGTCGCCGCGAGCGGACCGGCTTCGACGAGTTCGACCGAGACCAAGTCCGCGATCTCGCGCATTTTCGCTTGATAGTAGATATCGATGTCCCACGCGTCGAAATGCATCGGCTTGTCCTCGAACACCTGCAGCACATTGCCGCGCGCGCCCTCCGCGAGCACGTCCCGGCGGTAATCCAGGTCATAGATCCGCGTCAGCTGGCCGGCTTCGTTCCAGACCAGCTCGTAGTGCGGCGTCTTCAGCCTGCGGCCGTCCAGCGCGAACGGCGCCTCCGTAGGCGCGGACGCGGCCGCCCGGGCTTCGCCGGGCGCATGATGCAGCGCCGTCACGCCGAGCGGCGGCACCGCCGGCGCTTCCACGAGCCAGCGCCCGTCCGCGAGCTGCGCCCGCAGCGGCCGGCCTTCGGCGTCGCTCCACGCGCTCCCCGCCGGCGCGGCCGCCGCGTCCAGCGCGATCGCGTCGCGCCGCTCCCACGGCGAGCCGTTCAACACGGTCAGCGCGCCTGCTTCCGCCCGGCCGCCAGCGCCGCCGGCGACGGCCGCCGCCGCGTTCCGCCACGCTTCGTCCGCGATGTCCTGCGCCTGCGCGTACTCCTCGCGGCTGTCCGCGTACACCTCGGCGATCGACGAGCCGGGAATGATATCATGGAACTGATTGCGCAGAATAATCGTCCAGCCTTCGTTCAGCTCGCGCTGCGCGTACCCGCTCCAATCGCCCTGCTGCGCGGCGGCGAGCGCGCTCAGCCATTCCGTCTCGCGGTACAGCAGCTCCAGCTTGCGGTTCATCCGCTTGTTGTACGCCTGGCTCGTGTAGGTGCCGCGGTGGTATTCCAGGTACAGCTCGCCGTCCCACGTGTGCACGTAGCGGTCGGTCGACGCGAACGACTCCTGCAGCCGCTTGAAATAATCGTCGGCGCGCCCCGTCTTCACGTTCGGCAGGCCGGGCATCGCGTCCAGCCGGCGCCGCAGCTCCAGCATCTCGCGGTTCACCCCGCCGCCGCCGTCCCCGTAGCCGTACGAGAGCAGCAGCTCCTGGTTGACTTCCTTATCGCGGTACCCGTCCCAGATGCCCTTGACGGTCTCCGGCGTGACGAAGCCGTTGTACGTGTAGAAGAACGCGTTCGCCTCTTCCCAGTCGTCCGGGGTCGTAATGAAATGCGTCAGCACCTCGGAGCCGTCGATGCCCCGCCACTTGAACGTATCGTGCGGCATCCGGTTGAACTGATTCCAGCTGATCTTCGTCGTCATGAACGTGTCGAAGCCGGATTTCTTCAGAATCTGCGGCAGCGCCCAGCTGTAGCCGAACACGTCCGGCAGCCACAGGTACGTGCTCTCCGCGCCGAAATCCTCGCGCATGAACCGCGTGCCGAACAGGAACTGACGGACGAGCGACTCGCCCGACGTCAGGTTGCAGTCGGCCTCGAGCCACATGCCGCCGCCGATTTCCCAGCGGCCTTCGCGGATCCGCTCGCGAATCTGCGCGTAGAGGTCCGGGTAATCCTGCTTGAGGTAGGCGTAGAGCTGCGGCTGCGTCTGCAGGAACACGTAGTCCGGGTACCGCTCCATCAGACGCAGCACCGTCGAGAACGAGCGGGCGCTCTTCTCGCGCGTATGCTTCAGCCGCCACAGCCAGGCGACGTCGATGTGCGTGTGGCCGATGCAGGTGACCGTCACCGGGGAACGTTTCTCGAGCGCGCCCAGCTCGGCGTTCAGCAGCTCGCGGGCTTCATAGACGGAAGCGTAGTACGCGTCCGCCCCCGGCTGAGACCAGTCGATGAGATGAAACGCGCGGTCGAGCGCCTTCACGAGCGCCGCCCGGTCGGGATGCGAGCCGTCCAGCTCCTTGATCGTGCCGAGCACGGCTTGGCCCGTGTAGTAGAGATCGTCGACGGCTTCGTCGAGCCAGCACAGCTCCGCGCGCTTCACGGTATGCTTCATGTCGCGCGGCTTGCCGCCGCCCTCGAGCCCCGTCCACAGCCGGATGTCCGCGCGGCCCGTCCGGCCCGCGGCGTCCGCCGGCAGGAACACTTCCTGATGGTTCGAGTCGACGCCTTGATACGGCACGCCGTTCCAATAGAGCAAGGACTCGAAGCCGTCGTTGTTGCCGCCGCCGGTCTCGCCGAAGTCGAACCGGCCGAGCACGGTCCGGCCGGCCCATTCCGCCGGCACCTCAATCTCGCGCGAGAGCCAGACATAGCGGTCGCGGCCTTGCCACGTGTCGCCGATCCGCAGCTCGAACGCCGCGCCGGACGCGGGAGGACGGGCGCCGTTCGCGCCCGCCTCGTCCTCGATCGCGGCAAATCTATCCAGCGGCCGGGCGTCGCGGTAGCGGGTCTCGCTCATCTCGCGCAGCCGGGCTGCCAATTTCGATTCCGTAAATAGCATGGGTTCCTCTCCTTCGCGCGGCCGCGTCAGCCGCTGCGCCGTTTTAGAGCGTCTCTTCCAGCTTGCGCAAGTACTCGAGGCTCTGCGCCAGGCTGTCCAGCGGGCTGCCCGGGCAGTAGTCCTGCTCGACCGCGAACCATTCGACGCCGCTTGCCAGCCCCCAGCGGAGAATCGGCGCGAAGTCGATGACGCCGGAGCCGATCTCGGCGAAATACTGCCGCTCGTCGTTCGTCATGTCCTTCAGGTGCAGAATCGGCATCCGGTGCGCGTACTTGCCGATGTACGACAGCGGGTCGAGGCCCGCTTTCTTCACCCAATACGTGTCGATCTCGGCGTACACCGCCGGGTCCTCCAGCAGATAGTCAAGCGCGTACTTGCCGTCCATCATCGTGTGGAATTCGAAATCGTGGTTGTGGTAGCCGACCCGGAACTCCGTGCCTTGCACCCGCTTCGCCACGTCCAGCAGGTCGCGCTTGACGCTGGCGTAGCCTTCGGGATTCTGCAGGCCGTCGGGCAGCGAGTGGCAGATGAAATCCTTCGTGTCGAACAAGCGCGCTTCTTCGAGCACATTGTCCAGGTCGTCCCGCATGCGCGGCAGGCCGACGTGCATGCCGGCGGTCTTCAGGCCGAGCTCCTTCGCGATCGCCGCGATGTCGCGGGCCGGATTGCCGTGCAGGCCGTCGATCTGAACGGCTGCCCAGCCCATCTTGGCCAGCTCCCGCAGCAAGCCTTCAAAGTCCTTCTTCGCTTCGTTCCGTACCGTAAATAACTGCGCCGCCAGTTTATCCCGAATCATTCCGCGATCGCCTCCCTTTTCAAATCCAGCCATTCCACTTCCGCCGCCGTCAGCTTCAATTGCATCGCCTCGATCGACGAGACCAGCTCCTCCGGCTTGCGCGGCCCGATGATCGCGCATGTCGCGAACGACTGATGCAGCACGTACGACAGCGCGAGCTGGATCGGCGTGACGCCCTTCTCCGCAGCGAGCCGCACGGCGCGGTTATACCGCTCCCAGTTGCCTTCGTTATAATAGACGCGCACCATCTCTTCGTTGGAGGTGTCATCCGGCGTGAAGTGCCCGGAGAAGAACCCGCCGGCCTGCGCCGACCACGACAGGAGCGGCATGCCGTTCGCCGCGTGCCACGCGATCGTCGCCTCGTCCGCCGAGACGACGCCTGGCCAGCGCGGTGCCTGCGGCTTCGCCAGGCTCAGGTTCGTGCTGCTGAACGCGAAGCCCGTCAAGCCGTGCGCGGCCGCGTAGTCGTTCGCTTCCTGGATCCGCTCGTGCGTCCAGTTCGACGCGCCGAACGCGCCGATCCGTCCCGCTTCCGCATGCGCGTGCAGCTCTTCGACGATCGGGCCGACCTCGACCGACGGATCGTCGCGGTGCAGCGCGTACAGCTCGACGTGATGCGTGCCGAGCCGCTCCAGGCTTTCGGTCAGATCCTGGCGGATCGCCGCCGGATTGACCCTCGGGCCCGGGCTGCCGTCATCGTGATGGGCGCCCTTCGTCAGGATGGCGACCTTGTCGCGCAGGTTCTCCTCGGCAAGCCATTGGCCGAGCAGCTTCTCGCGCCCCCGGTATTGGTGGGCCGTATCGAACGTGGCGCCACCGGCGTCCACGTACGCGCGCAGCATCGCCCGTTCGTTGTCGTCGAGCGACCGCAGGTCGCCGGTGCCGAGTATGAGCCGGGATACCGGCTTGTCCACGCCTTGAATCCGCATCGTATGCATTGTGCATCCTCCTTAGAGCGTATAAGTGCAGGTGATATTTTGCCGTCTTGCCGTCTTCCTGCCTTGCTGTCTAATGTCCTGCTGTCTAGTATCTCGTTGTCTTACCGTCTTACCGTCTTGCCGACATCGTCTTGCGCCCTCGCGGCCAGTGCCGCACCCAACTTCTGGTATCGGTTCCAGATCGAGCGCTGCCTTGCAGCCGGCGCGCCCGACCGCCACGCCGTTTCAACCCGCGCGATTTCCTTCGCTATTACCTCTGATTTCCTTCGGCTTATTATCCGCTTTCGGCGGGCGCTCCCGCGGCGTCTCGCGCCGAAGCCGCACCCGATATGCCGTACCGACCGCGCCCTGCGCCAGCAGCGTCTCCCGCCGTATTACTGCGAAATCGCCTTAGGCAGCGTCCGTCCGCCTTCGTGCCGCTCCAGGAACCGGCGCAGGCCGTCCGCGTCCGCCGTCCCCGTGCTGCCGCCGTAGGCGCCGACGGACATGGCGCCGCAGGCGTTGCCGTACTTGAGCGACGTCTCGACGTCCAGCCCGCGCAGGAAGCCGTACAGGTAGCCGGCGTTGAACGAATCGCCCGCGCCCGTCGTGTCGACCGCCTCGACCTTGAACGCCGGATGGCGCGTCAACACGCCGTCCTTCATGGCGGCGGCGCCTTCGGCGCCCAGCTTGACGACGATATGCTTGCCATAGCCGGCCATATGCCGCAGGCCGTCCTCGATCCGCGCCCGGCGGGTGTAATGCAGCGCCTCGGTCTCGTTCATCAGGAAGACGTCGATATGCCGCATCAGCTCGAAGACGCCTTCGTACCATTCGCCGGAGTCGTCCCAGCCGACGTCGCAGGATAGCGTGACGCCCTTCTCCTTCAATTGCTTCACGACCGCGAGGAACGCCGCGTGGTTCGCCCGGCCGCGATAGCCCGTCAGATGGACGTGCCGGCCTTGGGCAATCCGGTCGAGCTCGAGCCGCTCCAGCTCCAGCTCCTGGTTAGAGCCCGCGTACGACAGGAACGAACGGTCCGTATCCGGATTGAACGCGATCGAGATGCCCGTCCGGTGGATCTTGCTTGTCTCGATCAGGCTGGTATCGATACCATATTGGGCGAATTGCTCCCGGATGAAGCTGCCGTTGCTGTCCGCCCCCAGCACGCCGCTGAAGGCCACGCCGAGTCCGAGCTTGGCCAGGGACAGCGCGAACAGGGCCGCCCCTCCGCCGACGTGTATCTGCATGTTGTCCACGAACACTTCCTGCCCGGGCTGCGGTATCTGGCTTTGGCCCACCACCACCAAATCTATGTTGACATCGCCGACGACGACCGCATCGAATTTCTTCACGTCACTTCTCCCTCTCCCGCTACGATGTAAATCTGCTTCTATTCTTCGTTACGCCTGCAGCTGTCGCGCACGACGAGCTCATGCCGCAGGATAACATCCCCTTTGGGCGCCTTCTCCCGCTTCGCGATCATGTCGATCAACACGTTGACCGTGACCGTGCCCATCTCCCGGATGGGCTGCTCCATCGATGTCAGGCGCGGCCGCACCAGCTCTGTCAGCTGGCTGCCGTCGAAGCCGACGATTGAGATGTCGGCGGGCACCGACAGCCCCCGGTCGCGCACGGCATTCATCGCGCCGACGGCCATGTCATCGCTGACCGCGAACACGGCCGTCGGACGGCGCTCGACGTCCAGCAGCTCTTGAATGAGCTCGTACCCGCTCTGCGTCTTATAATCGCCGAATCGTACGTACTCGTCGACGAGCGGAATGCCGCAATCCGCGAGCGCCCGGCAGTAGCCGACGTACCGGTTCTGCCCCGACGTCACGTCCCGCATGTCGCCGCCGATGAAGCCGATCCGCTCGTGCCCCAGGTCGATCAAATACCGCGTCGCGTCGTACGCCGCCGCGAAGTCGTCGATGATGACCGAAGCGAACGGCTGGTCCGTCGGCTTGACGCTCGAGAAGATGATCGGGATGCCCAGCTTGCCGATCATTTCGCGGATCTCATCATTCAGCTTCTCGTGCATGATAATGATGCCGTCGACGCGCATTTCCTTGAAGACGTTTAAGTATTTCAGCTCTTTGTCCGTGTCTTCGATGATGTTGCACACCAGCAGGTTGTAATCGTTCTGGCTCGCCGTTTGCTCGATGTTGCTCAGGATGGTGGAGTAGAAGCTCGACGTTACGTCCGGCACGATGACGCCGATCAGGTTCGTCTTCTTCCGTACGAGGCTCCTGGCGATATGGCTGGGCGTATAGCCCAATTCGTCGATGGCCCGCTTAACCCGCTCTTTGAGGTCGTCCTTCACGTATTTCTCGCCGTTCAGCACCCGCGATACGGTCGTCACGGATACGCCTGCCTTCTTCGCCACATCCTTGATTTTCGGCGCCATGCGCTACCAAGCCTCCAATTCGTTCGCCATCCCATGCGCCGCGGCGCCTCAGCTCTTGACCGCGCCCTCCATGATGCCGGCAATGAATTGACGGCTGACGACAAGGAAGACGATGATCAGCGGCAGGGTCGCCATAAGCGTGCCGGTCATGACCATGGAATAATCTGCGGTATGAACTGATTTTAACTGCTGGAGCGCAATCATTAAAGTGAATTTGGACGTATCCGTCAAAACGATCAGCGGCCACAGGTAATCCTCCCATACGCCCATGAACGTCGTGATCGCGAGAAACGCGAGCGCTGGCCGCAAAATCGGAAGGGCGATGCGCCAGTATTGGCCGAACTTGCTGCAGCCGTCGATGCGCGCGGATTCCAGCAGCTCGGTATGAATGGCGAGCGCGTACTGGCGGATCCAGAAGATCCCGAACGCGGAGGCGATGCCCGGCACGATCAGCGCCTTGTAGCTGCCCACCCAGCCGAACGTCTTGATGATAATGAATTGGGGTACGAGCAGCATCTGTCCCGGGATCATCATCGTGGCGATCATGACGTAGAAGAGCCATTGGGAACCCGGGAACTTGAACTTGGCGAACGTAAACCCCGTTAACGAATTGAAGAACAGCTGCAGCGTCGTGCTGAGGAGCGCGATGAACAGCGTGTTGAACAAGGCGCGGTAAAAATTCATGTTGTCCAGCACGTGCTGGAAGTTGGTCGCGAAGTATCCGCCGAACGTGAGCTTCGGAGGGAACGCGAAGATGGCGCTCGTCTGGTTCGTCGACATCACGACGAGCCAATAAAACGGGAAGATCGACACCAGCACGCCGATGATCAGCACGGTGTGCAGCAAGATCTTTTTGGTTTGGTTTGCCTTGCCCATCTGGCTTTCACCTCGTTATCAATCGTCGTTTTTGTTGAAGACCTTCCAGTTGATGAGCGACAGGATGCCGATGATGACGAACAGCACCCACGACACGGCGGCCGCGTAACCGTAATTTTGGAACGTGAAGCCTTCGCGGAACATGTACAGCACCACGGTGTCCGTGCCCGGATACGGGGACTGCGTGCCCGCCAGCACCTGCGGCTCGGTGAAGATCTGGAAGCCGCCGATCGTCGACATCATGACGGAGAAGAGGATGATCGGCTTCAGCATTGGCAGGGTGATCCGCAGAAACGTCTGGGCCGTCGACGCGCCGTCGAGCTCGGCCGCTTCGTACAGGTCTTTCGGGATCCGCTGCAGTCCAGACAGATAAATGATGGCGTTGTAGCCCATGTACCGCCAGCAGATCATCGCCGCGATGACGACGCGGGAAGCGAACGGCGTGTTGAACCATTCGATGCGGGACAGCCCGATCTTCTCGAGCAGGAAGTTGATCAGTCCGTACTGGTTGCCGAACAAGGACTGGAATATGATAACGACTGCGACCATGGCCGTAATATTCGGTAAGAAATAAGCGATACGATAGAACCCTTTGAACCGTACGATGGACATATTGATGAGGAACGCGACGATCAGCGCGCAGATTAGCTGCGGTGCGTTGCCCATGATCCAGAGCGCGATGTTGTTCACGAGTGCGTTCCAGAACGTCGGATCCGTGAACAGGTAGGTGAAGTTGTCGAAGCCGACGTACTTCATCTCCCCGATGCCGTCCCATTTATGGCCGGCCAAATACACGGAGTAGAAAATCGGAAAAACGGAAAAGATCAGAAACAGGATATAAAATGGAGAAATAAACAGATACAACGCTCTGCTCTTGTAAATTTCTTTCAAAAGGCCTCCCATGCTATTCCTCCGTTACTTGGCTGGCGCGGGGAAGCGCCTGCGCCCTTCCCCGCCCCATCCGTTTTGAATGCCAAGCTTGGCTGCCTCCCGGTAGCCGCTGTCGGCTTAGTGGGACAGCTGTTTCTTGATTTTGTCCTGCGCGTCCTGCCACGATTTCTCGGGATCGCGCTTCTTGTCGACCGCGACGAGCGCGTCGGTGATAGCGGTGCTCACAACCATGTCGCGGGAATCGGTGTGCGCGATTTTGACGTCCTTCGCGGCGTCCGCGAATACGGGGCTCAGGTCTTGACCGCCGAAGAAATCGTTCTTGTTGACCATGTCCGGGCTGCTGTAGATTTCCGGCGTGGACGGGTAGTTGCCGAATTCCTTGTAGGCCGTTACCAGGTTTTCCGGGCTCACGAGGAATTGGATCACTTCATACGCTTCCTTCGGATACTTGGTCGAGCTCAGCGCGCCGAAGAACGAACCGCCTTGGTTGCCGACGTGGCCCGGCGGATGCGCGATGTTCCATTTGCCCTTCGTGTCCGGCGCCGCGCTCATCAGGTCGCCGACGGCCCACGAAGCGCCCGTGTACATGGCGATCTTGCCGTTGTTGATCGCGGCGTTCTGCTCGGAGCCATTGGAGTACGGGAATGTCAGGCCTTGCTGATAAGCCTTGACCGCCAGATCGTACGCCGCCTTGACGTGCGCCTGATCGCCGATGTAGTTGCCTTGCTCGTCGAAGTACGACTTGTCGCTTTGGCCCATGACCGTGTTGTAGACGTCGGCGATGTTGCCCGTCGTCGCGCCGGTCGCGTCCTTGAGCTTCTTCAGCAGGGCCAGGTAATCGTCCCACGTCTTCACTGCGCTGCTGACCGCGTCCGGCGTGTTCGGAATGCCTGCTTTCTCCAGCAGGTCGGTGCGGTAGTAGAGCACGACCGGCGCCACGTCGATCGGCAGGCCGATCAGGTACTTGTCGTCCGGCGTCGCGGCCATCTTCCATTTCCAGTCGAGGTACTTGGATTGGATATCCTTCGCGCCTTGGTCGTAGAGGTTCACGAATTTGTCTTTATACGCCAGCATCGAGGATACCCAGCTGTCCATCGCCACGATGTCCGGAGCGTCGCCGCCGCCGACGAGCGTCGCTTTCAACTTGGTGAAGTAATCGTCGCCGGACGGCAGCTTCTCCGCCTGCAGGTCGATGTTCGGAAACTTCGCTTTGGCCGCTTCGATCGTGGAATCGGATATCGCTCCGTTCCAGTACCACAGCTTCAGCGGGATTTTACCAGATGAAGCGCTTTCGCCTTGGTTGCCATTATTGGATGCCGTATTCGAACCGTTTTGGCCGCAAGCCGTCAGGACAAGCAGCACGCACGCCAGCAAGATGGCGGTCAAACCAAAGGACTTTCTTTTCATGGATTCGTTCCCCCAATTTTAAAAGAATGTAGTGCATTCACATAGGATGTCTGCATTCCGCTTCCTTCAAATCTTTCCTCAATCGAACCTTCCTATTCACCTGCCGGCTTGTTCTCCCGTCCAACCACCGCCCTTCAGTAATGATTCGGAACACGATATTCTGGTACCGATACCAGATCGTGAACAAAAAACATGGAATCGGTACCATATAGTAGGTCGATTTACTCTGGTATCGCTTCCATAACGTCGTGAATTTAGTATAATCGTATCCTTTTGTTTTGACAATCCCTATTTTTTCGTGTCGAAACGTCCCGTATGGACGCGGAATGTCCCGAATGCGCGCCATACCTGAAAACGCAGCGATTTCCAGCCGCTTTCGCGCCTTGCTCGCCGAACAGCTCACGGGCAGGCGCGCGGCTGGAAACCGGCTGCTGTTCTCGCCTCCATTCCGGCTTCCTCCGCCGGCCTTCCTTCATTGCGTAAATTAGTACAGAGCATGAATGATTGGTACATTACGTTCGGACCGAGCTTGCCGCTGCGGCGCGGGTGATCAATCATCTCTTTGCGACGTATCGCAGCAGCCACTCCGTTCGGGGAGTCGAATACCCGTTACCCAACACCATCACGCCGGAGAGGATCGCGAGATAGCCGGCGATCAATTCCTCCGCATCCCCGTCCGCGATTTCCCCCCTTTGTTGGCCTTCCTCGAATACGGGCAATAAACGTTTGACGTAGATATCCATCGGATGCTTTTGAATCAGCCGGCCGACCTCTTCGGGAACCTCTTCAAAATTCCGAGCCCGATGAAGCAGCATAAAATACGGAGCTCCGCTCGCATCGAGCATGCTTTCCGTCAGGAGTTTGATTTTTTCGATCGGCGGCACTGCTAATTGGATCAAACCGTCGATTTCCTTTAGCGATGTATCAACCGCTTCCTGGACCAGGGAGATAAACAGTTCTTCCTTCGTCTTGAAGTAATGATAAAACAGCCCGTGGCTCACACCTGCTTCCGCGGTAATCATGCTGATTTTCGTACCCGGTAATCCGTGCCGGGCAAAAACTTTGACCGCGGCCGCCGTAAGCTGTCGTTTGCGTTCTTCGTAAATGAGTTGAAGCTGCTCTTCCTTTAAGCGCGGCATATCATCAGACTCCTTCAGAGTTAAGGAAAAAGTTGGCGAGCATCCTCGCTATTCGATCAGGCGCGCCTTCATTTTCGAGTCCAAAATGGTCCAGACCATGCACGGTCTCCACTTTAGATCGGCTGATCGTGCGATGTAACGCCTTCATCGTTTCTTTCGTGGACTCCGGGCTCTTGCCCCCTTGAATCACCAACACGTCCGCATGGATGCTGTTGTAATGCAAGTATGAAGAAGCGAGCCGCTGCACCTCACGGTGCTCCTGCAAATTTTGCGGCAGCAATCGAGAGATTTTGCTCCACTTTTCGCCGCGAACCATGATCCTCAATATCCATTTTGCGTACCAATCGGGCATCCGAGTCAGCGGGGTCTGGCCCATTCCTTTCACGAAATGCGCAAAAGCTCCGCGCCGATCGTTCCTCAGCAGCGCCTGCTCATAGAGGCGCATCCAAGCATCGTCCATAGGGTGAATCAGAACACCTGGTTCATACACGCCTACTTTGGCGATGGATGGGTCCAGTCTGGCCGCTTCCAGCGACACAAGCCCTCCATAGCTGTGTCCGATCAAATAGTCGGCGCCTGTCGCTTCCCTTATGGCTTGAACGTCCTCGCACTCTTTATTTATAGCATACTCCGGGCCTTGAGGACCGCTCAACCCCCTGCCTCTTCGATCGATGAGGTGAAGGGTAAAGGTTCGGGAGAGCGCGATCGCCAGGCGGCTGTAATCGTCAGCATCTCGTAATGCGCCATGCACAAGAATGATTCCCGGGCCCTCGCCAATTGATTTATAGCCAATTCGCGTCCGATCGATCGATATTACCTCGCCGTGCCGAAACAAGCCCTGTTGGTTATCCGTCGACATCGCTCTTCATCCTTTTTTTATTTGATTGACTTAATCAGTCAATAAAATAATAGGATGGGATCGACTATTTGTCAATGGCTTCGGCCGCGGTGCTTCGCGGCGGCGGCGCCCCGATGCCGGCTCGTTAGCCGCCTGCGCACAGCACAAATAGGCTGCGGCAGTCCGCCCCTCGGCAAACTGCTGCAGCCTATTAGCCTTGCTTCTATGGCATCATCGCAATCGCGACCGTCCGCTTCGGCTCCGTATCCGGCGCTCCGCTCCCGCCGGTCCGAGCGGCCTGCGCTTCCGCTTCCGCGGCATCCGCGGGGATGAACGCCCAATACGCCGGTACCATGCTCCGCAGCAGCGCCAGCTCGGAATCCGCCAGCCGGAGCCCCTCGATCCGCTCGCCCGTGAAGCGGTAATCCGTCTCCTCGCGCTTGCGGAACTTGATCTCGAGCAGGCTCTTGAGACCGCCGATCGTAAGGAACGAGAACCGGTAACCTTCACGCACCGCCGTCTCTACGTTCGCCCAGTGTTCCTCGGCATACGTCAGCAGCCGTTCCCACGTCGGCTTGGGATCGATCCGCGCCGCAAGCTCCTCCTTGCTGCCGTGCCGGAGCAGCTCCAGCGTCTCGTCCGCCGAGAAGCCGCGCGCGATGATCCGTTCCAGCTGCAGCGCGTACAGCTGGGGCATAATGACGCGGCCGCTCATACGAGATGGCAGGCGACCTTATGGCCGCTGCCCACCTCCCGGAATTGCGGCACTTCCTCGCGGCAGCGTGGAACCGCGAACGGGCAGCGCGTGTGGAACTTACAGCCGGACGGCGGGTTCGCCGGATTCGGCAGCTCGCCGCTCAGCACGATCCGCTCGCGCTTCAGCTTCGGAATCGGTACCGGCACGGCCGACAGCAGCGCCTTCGTGTACGGATGAAGCGGATTGCGGAACAGCTCGTCGCGGGAAGCTGTCTCCATCATCGAGCCGAGATACATGACGCCGATATGCGAGCACAGATGCTCGACGACGCTAAGGTCGTGGGAGATGAACAGGTACGTCAGTCCCTGCTTCTCCTGCATGCCGCGGAACAGATTAATGATCTGCGCCTGAATCGATACGTCGAGCGCGGAGACCGGCTCGTCGGCGATGATCAGGTCCGGATTCAGCACCAGCGCGCGGGCGATGCCGATCCGCTGCCGCTGGCCGCCGGAGAATTCGTGCGGGAACCGGCCGTAGTGGTACGAAGACAGCCCGCAGGCGGTCAGCACGTCCATCACGCGGTCCCGAACTTCGGCCGGCGACGCCAGGCCGTGGTCGAGCAGCGCTTCGCCGATGGCGTCGCCGATGCGCACGCGCGGATTGAGCGAGCTGTACGGATCCTGGAAGATCAACTGCATCTTCGGCCGCAGGCGGCGCAGCTCATCCGGCGGCAGATCGAACAAGTCGATGCCGTCGAACCGCACTTCGCCGTCCGTCTTCTCGTTCAAGCGGAGGATCGTGCGGCCGACCGTGCTTTTGCCGCTTCCCGATTCTCCGACGAGGCCGAATGTTTCGCCCTTGTTGATGGTAAAGCTAATATCGTCGACCGCCTTGACCTGGCCGACCGTCCGGCCGAGCAGTCCGGCCTTGATCGGAAAATATTTTTTCAGTCGGCTCACTTCAAGCAGCGCTTGCGCCTCAGCCATGCGCGATCGCCTCCTTCTCGTACAGCCAGCAAGCCACATGCTGGCCATTGCCGACGTCCTTCAGCGCGGGCTGCTTCGTCCGGCAAATCTCCATGCAGTGCGCGCACCGGTCGTGGAAATAGCAGGACGGCGTCAGCTCGAGCGGATTCGGCACCTGGCCCGGAATGGAATAGAGCTCTTCCTGGCGCTGGTTGATGATCGGCTTCGATTTCAGCAAGCCTTGCGTGTACGGATGCTGCGGATTTTCGAACAGGGCCACGACCTCGCCCTCCTCGACGACTTTGCCGGCATACATGACCACGACGTAATCCGCCATTTCGGCCACGACACCGAGATCATGCGTGATGAGCAGGATCGACATGCCCGATTCTTCCTTGAAGCGGCGCAGCATGTCCAGGATTTGCGCCTGGATCGTCACGTCGAGCGCCGTCGTCGGCTCGTCGGCGATGAGCAGCTTCGGATCGCATGAGATGGCGATGGCGATCATGATCCGCTGCAGCATGCCCCCGCTGAGCTCGTGCGGATACGAATCCGCGATCTGCTCCGCGCGGGAGATGCCGACTTCGCCGATCAGCTCGATCGCCCGCTTGCGCGCCGCTTTTTTGCTCATTTTCCGGTGGGTCATGAGCGGCTCCATCAACTGCTCGCCGATCTTCAGCACCGGATTCAGGGACGTCATCGGCTCTTGGAAAATCATCGCGATCTCGTTGCCGCGGATGGCGCGCAGTTCGCTGCGGCTCAATTGCAGCAGATCTTCGCCGCCAAAGTCGATGCGGCCGCCGGCGACCCGGCCTGCCGGGCCTTCGACGAGACCCATGACCGACATCGCCGTGATGCTTTTGCCGCTGCCCGACTCGCCTACGATGCAGACGATTTCGCCCGGACGGACCCGGAGGCTAACGTCGTCCACGGCCCGCACAACGCCCTCTTCGGTATGGAAATGCGTGCTGAGATGCTCGATCTCAAGTACGTTATTCATGCTCGCGTGCACCTACCTTTTTTGCTTGGGATCCAGCACGTCCCGCAGTCCGTCGCCGAAGATGTTGATGGCGATGACGGTCGCGAAGATCGAGAATCCCGGCGGAATCCAGAGCCACGGATGGTTCTGGAAATCGATCATATTGTTCGCCGCGTCGATCATGTTGCCCCACGTCGGCGTCGGCGCCATGACACCGAGTCCGAAATAGCTCAGCACCGATTCGCTCAGAATGGCGCCGCCGATATTGAGCGTGGCGATGACGATGATCAAGGGCACCAGATTGGGCAGCAGATGGTTGAACAGCTTCCGGCGGTCGCGCAGTCCAAGGACCACGGTCGCCTGCATATATTCCCGTTCCCGCAGACTGAGCATCTGGCCGCGAATCATCCGGGCAAGCCCCGGCCAGCCGACGATGCTCAGCATCAGCATGACGATGTACATCCGGTAATCCGTCGGCACCTTCCATTCCGACAGCAGCGCGCCGAAGATGAACAGCAACGGCAGGCTTGGAATTGTCAGCAGCAGGTCGGCGAGCCGCATGATGAGCTGATCGACGACGCCGCGGTAATACCCGGCGATGACGCCGAGCAGCGTGCCGACGAACACCGACAGCACCATCGACGCCATGCCGACGGTCAGCGAGATGCGCCCCGCCTGCAGGACGCGCGTCAGCACGTCGCGGCCGAGCGCGTCGGTGCCGAGCCAGTGCTTCAAGCTCGGCGCCTTGTTCATGAACGCCATGTTGATTTTGTTATCCGTATACGGCGAGAACAGCGGGCCGATGAAGCAGGCCAGGAACATGAACGCCACGACGGCGAGCCCGAGCATGGCCAGCTTGTTCTTGCGCAGCCGGGACAGCGACTGCCGCCACAGCGAAGCGTGCGCGGTTCTGCGCGCGGGCGCGGCCTTCGCCGTTCCCGTGCCTTCTGCGTGAATCGTTGACATCCTCGTGCCCTCCTACAACCGGACCCGCGGATCGGCGACGCGGTACAAAATGTCCGAAATGAACGTGCCGATGACGGTCAGTATGGCGATAAACAGCGTGAATCCCATCAGCAGCGGGTAATCCCGCAGCGTGAAGGACTGCATATAGAGTTGGCCGATGCCCGGCCAGTTGAAAATTTTCTCGATGATCAGCGACCCGCCGAACAGCCCCGGAAGCTCGAAGCCGACCAAGGTAATCGCCGGCAGCAGGGCGTTGCGCAGGGCGTGCGTGAACAGCACCTTGCGCTCCTTCAGCCCTTTGGCGCGGGCCGTGCGGATATAATCTTGTTTGATGACTTCGATCATGTTGCTGCGGAAATACCGCGTCAGCGACCCGACGCCGAGCAGCGTCATGACCATGACCGGCAAGGTCATGTGATGAATGACTTCCTTAACGTACGCCATGCCCGTCGCGTTGCTTCCCGTCGTCAGCATCCCGCCCGGCGGCAGCCACTTCCAGTCGACGGCCAATATCTTGATGAGAAACAAGCCGATGAAGAACGACGGGATCGACATCGCGGCGAAGAGTCCCACCATGACGATGGTATCGAACCACGAATACTGCTTGTAGGCGGCGATGACGCCGACGACAGTCGCGATCAGCCACGTCAGGAACGTCGAGACGACCGCAAGCAGGAATGAATTCCAGATGTACTGGTTGAACAGTGTAAGCACCGGCTTCTGCTGCGCCAGCGAATAACCGAAGTCGCCGTGGAAGGCGTTCTTCATCCAGAGCAGGTACCGCTCGATCACGGGCTTATTCAGGCCGTAAATCTCCCGCAGCTCCGCTTTGCGTTCCGGCGTCAGCTTGATGTTCCCCGTGATGAAATCGCCCGGCGTCAAGGCATACAGGCAGAAGATCAAGAAGGAAGCCGCGAACAAAATGATGACCATATACAAAATCCGCTTTGTAATGTACGTGCTCATAGTCGACTCCTTAACCTGCGATTCCCCGCCCGGTCGCCGGGCAGGGAATCGCGTTTCGTCGTTTCGTCTTGCGTTATTGGCCGAGCGTCCAGTTCGGCAGGCTCGAGGACAGACCGTTGAACGGGCTGACGCTCAGGTTTTGAATGCGGCCGTTATAAGCGTACACGCTCTGTTTGTAGCTCGTGAAGATAATCGGCAGCTGGTCGTTGAGGTATTGGAACAGCTCTTTGTATACGGCTTTACGCTCCTCGATGTTCGAGGTCGCCAAGCCTTTATCGTACAGCTCCTTAAACTTCGCGTCGCTGTAGCCCGGAATTTCGCCGTCGATGAATTGCACCAGACCGTCCGCAGGATCCGTCAGGAGCGGAGTCGAGAACGTAGCGAAATCGTAATCGCCGCCTTCAACCTTGGAGACGAGAGCGTTGAAGTCCGCGAAGACCTCCGGCTCGAACTTGATGCCGAGCGCTTCGTAGTCCTGCTTCGCCACGGCGATGAAGATATCCGTAGCCGGGCTCTTGGAGCCCAGGTAATGGATCGTCAGCGCTTTGCCGTCCTTCTCGCGGATGCCGCCCGAGCCGACCTTCCAGCCCGCTTGGTCCAGCAGTTCCTTTGCTTTGTCCGGATCGTACTTGTACGGGTTAATGCCGTCATCCGTGTAGGCCCAGGACGTCGGGGACGCCGGAATATTGGCGACTTTGCCAGCGCCTTGGTTCGCGTCCACATAGATGCTTTGGCGGTCGAGACCGTACGTGAGCGCCTGGCGGACCAGCTTATCCTGCAGCGCAGGGTGCTTAAGGTTCAGCTGGATGTAGCCGTAATTGCTCGGTGTGTACGGCAAGATGTTCACGAAGCCGAGCGCCTTCAGCTTATCAAGGTTTTCCTTCGTGGCGCTGAACGAAGCGTAGTCGACTTCGCCCGTCTCCAGATACTGCCATGTGTCGCCTTCAGACGTTTTATAGATGAAGTGCTCCGTCTTCGGCTTGCCGGCATAATAGTTCTCGTTCGCGACCATCCGCACTTCCTGGCCCGGAATGAACTTTTCCAGCTTGTACGGACCGTTGCCGAGCGGGCTGCCGCTGAGCTTCTTCATGTAGCCCAGGTCGCCTTGCTTGTAGTCCTTGCCGTAGTACGCTTTGGACAGGACATCCGAGCCGAGCATCGTCAGCGCGCTGGCGTTCGGCTTCTCGAGCGTGACGGAAATCGTCTGCGGATCGATGACTTTGATGCCGGAGATGCTCGTCGCTTTGCCTGCCTTATAATCTTCGCCGCCTTTTACGAGCAGCGCGTTTACTTGGGAGTCGCCATCATACGATTTGTCGTACAGGATCGTCCACGTGAACGCGACATCGTCAGCCGTGAGCGGCGAGCCGTCGCTGAATTTCAGATCTTTGCGCAGGTGATACGTGTACGTCAGGTTATCCGCGGACACGTCCCATTTCTCCGCCAGGCCCGGTACCGGAAGACCTTTGTCATCCACGGTCACGAGCGGCGTATAGAGCAGCGACGAGACGTTGCCGTCGTATCCGCTCTGCTGGAAGTACGGCGTGAACGCGCCGCTTGGATCGGTCAAGCCGACGATGATCGTGTCCGTGCGCTTCTTCGCCGTATCCGGGAGCTTGGACATGTCGGACGCTTTAAACGTGCCCGAAGCATCGGCTGCGGCATCCGGCGCGGTCGTGTTGGACGAATTGCCAGCCGCGGCTTGGTTGGTGTTGCTCGCGCCGTTGTTGGCGGTACCGGCGTTGTTTGCGTTATTGCCGCAAGCGGCCAGCAAAATGGCGCTCGCGAGAATGGCAGTGGACAGAGTAACGATTCTTTTCTTCATGACGACCTCCTGAAAGTAACAGCTATTTATGAGTGCCGATTAATTCCGATTAAATCACTCAGCATTGTTGTTGGTTTTATTATAGGTACGTTTTGCGGTTCTGTAAATAGAGAACTTAAAAATAATTCTTTCCACAAAGAAAACATGCAAAGTTCGCCATATCCGAGACGCGTTTCCTTTGCAGAAATGCACAAAAAAACCATGTCCACACCGTCCGTACAGCACCGTGGGGAATGGTTTTTCCGATGTCTAGGTTGACAGTCGTCTCGCGCCGCGGCATCTCGCGCGGGAGCCGCACGAGGTGCCCGAGACTTGCGAAATGCTGGCGAAATTCTTTTTTGATTCCAGGAAGCCGCCTGGCCGGCTGTTTACCCTTGCTCGATGTAGTCCATGATTTTGCGATGCACTTGGGCGAGCGCGCTGCTTCGCAGGCTGTACGCGGTCAGCGTCTCGCCCTCGAAATGCGCCGTCAGCATGCCGGCATGGCGCAGCTTCGTCACATGGTCGTGCGTGATGCCCTTCGACAGCTCCAGATGGCGCACGATCTCGATGAACGAGCGCGGCCCCTGATGCAGAAATCGCAATATTTTAAGCCGGCTCTTCTCCGCCACGCTCCGGATCATGCGGTATTCGTGCGGCGAGAGGAAATCCTCGTCGTCCACGTAGACTCTGGCGGCATAGTGGCAGATCGTTACATGACCGAAATGGCTGATGACGTTGAATGGCTGAAAATGATACTGCGGCATGAGCACGACCTGCTCCAGTCCTTCCAGCGGCTCGAAAAACAGTCCGTTGGCCGTCTCATCGATGAAGGCCGTCGGGTCCGCCGAAGGAAGCGCTTGCTTGCGGCTGCACGCCTCGTCCCGCAGCCGCTCGACGATCGCCCCGTCGAGATGCCGAAAATAATGCTCGTCCCACAGCTCGAACAGCTTGGCGGTCCGATCGCGGAACGCCGCCATATTAGCGGGAAACTGATTGGCATAAGGCGACATCAATTCATACAGGTCCCCGGCGGTCATGCCTCTAAGCCATGCCGCGAATTCCGTGGCATTCTTGCTCGGGCTCAGATACACGAGCAGGTACGTCAGCTTCCAGGCCGCATCAATGTCGGTGGTGTTCAGCATTTCCGCCAGCTCCGGCTCTAGCCGCCCGCCGACCTCCTTTGGCCACGATGGGGACAGATCGAGTTTCTTATGCGATTTCCGGCAAATGTAGGCATGCAAGCTGCCAATCACTTCATATAGCGGTGTGAATCGAATGTCCAGACTGTATGGCATGGCCGCACACCCCTCTCTGCCCTATATTATAGCGCGCGTTCTGCGATCTGTCCCACTTCGAATTTTCCCGAGCCTCTCCATTCCCGGCTTGTCGTCCATCTTCCTCGATACGGGGGAAGCATAACGGTCGAGTTGGGCACAGACCTTCGCGCTCTTAATAATAGATGTCGTTAAGGAGCACGGTATATGTATTCGGCCCGTTCTTCGGCCAATCGTTCGAGGTATGCAGACTTGACGAACTCGGCTCGCAGCACGCGAAGCGAACGGCTCTCGCTCGGCTCCCAATGCAGGATCCCTTCCTGCCGCAACCGCAGCAGATGCGGCTCCAAGGTCGCGAAGCTCCGCAAGCCGACAAAATTCCGCACTTCGTCGACGGTCGGCGGAAACCCTTGCTTGGCGCTGAAATTTAGGATCGAATAGGCGATTTCCAAACATTTTCTGGATAAGCTCATTATCGACGCTCCTTCACATGGGAACATATGTTCTCATTTTAGATCGAAGCATCCCAAAGTTCAAGCATTATTTTACCCAATGAAGCTGCCAATTTCTGATGCTCGCTCCAGCAATCCTCATTTAACTCCATAAGCAACTGCCGTGTATACAAAAAACCTCTTATCCGAGGAGATAAAAGGCTTCTACGCGTCATATAGGAAAGCGGGTGATGGGAATCGAACCCACGCCATCAGCTTGGGAAGCTGAAGTTCTACCATTGAACTACACCCGCAATGGAAAAAAAAGATGGTCGGGATGACACGATTCGAACATGCGACCCCCTGGTCCCAAACCAGGTGCTCTACCAAGCTGAGCTACATCCCGTAAATGGCGTGCCCTAAGAGATTCGAACTCCTGACCTTTTGATTCGTAGTCAAACGCTCTATCCAGCTGAGCTAAGGGCACAAAACAATTGTGGAGGCGCCACCCAGATTCGAACTGGGGGTCAAGCTTTTGCAGAGCTATGCCTTACCACTTGGCTATGGCGCCAAAAAAATGGAGCGGAAGACGGGAATCGAACCCGCGACCCTCGCCTTGGCAAGGCGATGCTCTACCGCTGAGCCACTTCCGCAGATGGTGCGGTCAAGAGGACTTGAACCTCCACGGCTGTTACACCACTAGAACCTGAATCTAGCGCGTCTGCCAATTCCGCCATGACCGCATGTGAAGATGAAATGGTGCGGTTGAAGGGACTCGAACCCTTACGCCCGGTGGGCACTACCCCCTCAAGATAGCGTGTCTGCCAATTCCACCACAACCGCGTATTCAATAAAAGTGAGCCATGTAGGACTCGAACCTACGACACCCTGATTAAAAGTCAGGTGCTCTACCAACTGAGCTAATGGCTCATGACGATGGCTGGGGATCTAGGATTCGAACCTAGGCATGACGGAGTCAAAGTCCGTTGCCTTACCGCTTGGCTAATCCCCAATGAAATGGTGGAGGATGATGGATTCGAACCACCGAACCTGGAAGGAAGAGATTTACAGTCTCCCGCGTTTGGCCACTTCGCTAATCCTCCAAATAAATGGTGCCGGCGAGAGGACTTGAACCCCCAACCTACTGATTACAAGTCAGTTGCTCTACCAATTGAGCTACACCGGCAGATGATGTCGTTCATGGTGGCTCGGGACGGAATCGAACCGCCGACACGAGGATTTTCAGTCCTCTGCTCTACCAACTGAGCTACCGAGCCAAGCTATTCCCGATTCGTGCCTCTGCTCTTCGGACGATTGTTCGGATGTCCGGAGACAACGCACGATACAGAGTGAAAATGGCGGAGCCGACGGGATTCGAACCCGCGGTCTCCTGCGTGACAGGCAGGCATGTTAGGCCTCTACACCACGGCTCCACACTTAAATAATGGCATCGGCGAAATGCCGATCTTAATTGGTTGCGGGGGCAGGATTTGAACCTGCGGCCTTCGGGTTATGAGCCCGACGAGCTACCGAGCTGCTCCACCCCGCGATAATGTAAAATTGTTCATGGTGGAGGCTGAGGGGATCGAACCCCCGACCCTCTGCTTGTAAGGCAGATGCTCTCCCAGCTGAGCTAAGCCTCCATGAAAGATGGTGACCCGTAGGGGACTCGAACCCCTGTTACCTCCGTGAAAGGGAGGTGTCTTAACCACTTGACCAACGGGCCGTATGAATAGGTATACCCGATATGTAATCGGAATGACGCAGCCTCGCCTCAAAGGGAAGCATGGCGGAGAGCGAGGGATTCGAACCCTCGATACGCGGTTAACGTATACACGATTTCCAATCGTGCTCCTTCGACCACTCGGACAGCTCTCCACAGATGGCTCCCCGAACAGGACTCGAACCTGTGACAACTCGATTAACAGTCGAGTGCTCTACCAACTGAGCTATCAGGGAATAGATCGCATCATGGTGGAGCCAAGCGGGATCGAACCGCTGACCTCCTGCTTGCAAGGCAGGCGCTCTCCCAGCTGAGCTATGGCCCCGTATGTTACCCGGAAAGGGAGGTTGGTTGGCCTTAGTGGACTCGAACCACCGACCTCACCCTTATCAGGGGTGCGCTCTAACCAGCTGAGCTAAAGGCCAATAAAAAACCCACTCAGAAGTGGGTGTATCTTCAGTTGAAGAAAGAAACACCTTGAAAACCGGATACGATGATATGCAATTCAACATCAGCTGGTCGTCTCAGGTATGAGACATTAGGATAAGCCCTCGACCGATTAGTATTCGTCAGCTCCACGCGTTGCCACGCTTCCACCTCGAACCTATCAACCTCGTCGTCTTCAAGGGGTCTTACTAATTGGGAAATCTCATCTTGAGGGGGGCTTCACGCTTAGATGCTTTCAGCGCTTATCCCGTCCGCACTTGGCTACCCA
>NZ_JBHSHY010000033.1:0-55567 GCF_042653205.1 Paenibacillus sp. GCM10023250
CTCCGCGAGCGCGCCGGCTTGCGCGCCGAGCGCCGCCAGCCGCGCGCGCAGCGGCGCGGCGGACGCTTCGCCCGCCGCCGCGGCCCGGTCGCCGAGCGCGTCGATCCACGCCAGCGCGCGCTTGCGGTAAATGCCTTTCACCGCGTCGGCGATCTCGCGGGTATACGTCATCGTGTACGCGCTGCCGAACGTAGCGCCGGCATTGACGTGCGTGACGAGCAGGTCGGCGTCCCATAAGCCGTTCACGAACGACGCCAGCGCCGCCTCCAGCCCTTCGCCGCGCCAGCCGATGCCGTCCGCGGCGCGGCGGAACAGATCGAGCAGATGCCACTCGATGCCCGCCTGGACGAGCCCGTGGAAATCATGGTAAAACGCCTGCAGCCGCCGTTCCTGCTCGGCCGCGGTCTTCGCGCCGGCGAACAGCAGGCCTGCCTTGAAGCCCGGCTTGCGGCTCTCCAGAAACGACTGCGCGAGATCGCGCGTCGCCGCCGGCATGATGTTCGCGTTGTCCAGCAGGCTCTGGACATCCAGCCGCAGCCGGGTCCGCAAGCCGTTCGCTTCGTCCTCTATGCTGCGCAGCCGCGCTTCCAGTTCCGCGATCTCCGCGCGGACCCGCTCCGCCTCGGCCTCGCCGCCGGCTTGCGCCAGCAGCCGTTCGCGCTCGGCCTCGGCCGCTTCCTCCATCGCTTTGCCGTGCAGCCGCACGACGTGACGCGCGGACGCATCGACGCTGCAGACGTTCAGCGGCCCGCGCAGCCCGGCGAGCGACTCGAACAACGCCAGCAGCGACGTCCATTCCGAGTGCGGGTGGTTCGGTTCGCGCAACGACAAATAGACGATGCCGCTCGGTTCCAAATGCCAGTTCCCGAACGCTTCGTCTACGCTTTGCCGATAGGCGTCGAACGTCAGCTCGCTCTCGCGATGCTTGTCGATCTGGTTCACGATCAGGTACAGCGGCTTGCCCCATTCCTTCAGCTGCTTCGCGAACGTGAAATTGATTTCCGACTGGACGTGATTGTAGTCCATGACGTAAAAAACGACGTCCGCCAAATGCAGCGCCGATTCGGTCGCCATCCGGTGCGCGTCGTCCGTCGAGTCGATGCCCGGCGTGTCCAGCAGCACCGTATGGCCGCCAAGCCGAGGAATGGGGTAAGACAGGGAAACGGATACGACCGTCTCGCCGTCTTTGCAGTACTCGTTTACGTCTTGGATCGGCACGTCCAGCGTCGTTTCTTGCCCGCCGACGAGCTTGCGGATCGTCGCCTTCGCTTCCCCGTTCAGGATGCGAACGACGTTCGCGCTCGTCGGAATCGGGCTCGAAGGCAGCAGCTCCGTGCCGCAAATCCGGTTGACCAGCGTCGATTTCCCCGCGGAGAAGTGGCCGCAGAACGCAATAGTCAGCCGGCCGTCGTCCAGCTTCGACCGCAGCTCCAGCAGCCGCTTCGCGTCGCCTTCGTCTCCCGCCTCCGCCATCAGCGGCGCCATGTGCCCCAGCGTGGTTTCCATGGCGATCGCCGTTTTTTCCATCGTATGGCTCATGTTTCTCTCTCCCTGTCTGCTCCCCGTCTTACGTCTCACCGAGCCGTTATTAGACCAGCTGTACGGCCGGCAGGCAAATTTCGAATACATCGCCATGCTGCAAAATCGTCACGCCGCGTTCCTTCTCCTTCATGACGACGCATTCCGGCTTCAACCGCATACGTTCAATATATTGCTCCGGCACGTCGCCCGCTCCGCTGACCGTCACGCCTTCCAAGACGATTTCTTCGTTTTCGGCCGGCGGCGCCTCCATGATCTGTTCGTAAATGTCGGAAAACAACGCAAAGTCTTTCGTGTACACGGAAATGCATTTCATGTTTAATCATCCTTCTTGGTATGGGGTGGGTGGAAAAGCATCTAGCTCTTAGCCTTTCGGATTGGAGCAGGTTTCATACGTTGTTTGCCTTCTTTGCAAATTTCTAGCAGCGGGCATACCGGGCACTGCGGGTTTTGCGCCTTGCAATGGTACCGGCCAAAAAAGATCAAGCGGTGATGGGTTTCCGTCCACAGCTCGCGCGGTACGAGATGCATCAGCTTCTTCTCCACCTCGAGCACGCTATCGTCCGGCTTCGCGAAGCCGAGCCGCTTGGAGACGCGCTCGACGTGCGTGTCGACCGCGATCGCCGGCACGCCGAACGCGTTGGAGACGACGACGTTCGCCGTCTTGCGCCCGACGCCGGGCAGCTTCATCAGCTCCTCGTGCTCCCGCGGCACCTCGCCGCCGTAGTCGTCGATCAGGATGCGGCACAGCTTTTGGATGAACTGCGCCTTGTTGCGGTACAGGCCGATTCTCTTTATATCTTGTTCCAGCTCGTCCAAGGGGACGGCCAGATAATCCGCAGGCGTCCGGTACTTCTGAAACAGCGTTGCCGTGACTTTATTCACGGTCTCGTCGGTGCACTGCGCCGAAAGCAGCACGGCGATGGTCAATTCGAACGGATTGCTGTGATGAAGCTCGCAATGCGCGTCCGGGAACATTTCGCCGATAACCGCGAGCACGTTAGCCATTTTCTCTTTCGCCTTCAACTAGCGCTCAACTCCTAATAGAACCATCGCTTCAAAGTGTAGCGAAAATTGTCGCTTTAATCAACCGGCAGACCGCGTGAAACGGGCATGTTTTCGCGGGTTTTCACAGAATTGATAGAAAAAAGTTGTCCCGGCGAAAACGCCGGGACAAATCGTTCTACCTGTGACGCGATTACACCTTCGCGATCTCGACCAGCGTGTCCCGGTAGAAGTAGAGCACGATGGAATCCCCGTCGGCCAATTGGCTCAGGCTGATCGCCGAGCCGTTCTGCGTGAATTTGGCCGAAGCCGGCACCGTGTACGTATACACGTCCGTCAGGCTAGCCCGTTTGACGGACAATACGCGCGTGCTTGCGTCGTACTTCCAGAACTTCTTCGCGATGCCGGCGTTGACGGTAATGGACAGGCGGTCCTTCTCGTCGGGCTTGACTTCGACGCGGTCGCCCGCCGTCAACACGGCGGCGGAGCTGCCGGTCGAGCCGTTCTTGACGACGGAGTATGCCGAGCCCAGCGGCACCGTCACCGTATTGCCGTTGTAATCGGTCACCGTCAGCTTGTCTGCCGCGACCGAAGCGATCCGACCGACCGTGACGTTCAACGCTTTAAAGGAAGAGACCGATTGTCCCATGAAGTACAGGTTGCCGAACTGCCCTGCCGTGATGCTGCCGAGCGCCAGGCTGTCGCCCTTTTCATTCGTCAGCGTCAGTGCCGACGCGGCGTAATCCATAACCGCGCCGTCCGCGGTTTTGAATTTCACCCGCTTGCCGACGAGATCGACGGAATAGACCTCGACCTGCTTGGCGGTCTGCACTTGGAGCGTCGACACTCTATCTTGATTCGCATTCAGCAGCGCGGTCACCGTGTCGCCCGCCTTCACGTCGCTAAGCGTCGCGGACGTTTTGCCCGCGATTTCGACGTAATACGGATAGTCCAGCGGGACCGTGACCGCCAAGCCGTTTTGCAGCAGCGTAATCGAGTTGTTGTTCGTGTTAACCGCCGATACCGTGCCCGTATATTTGTAGACGAATTGAATGAAGACGGCTTTGTTCTCGGTGTAGCCGAGCGTAATCTTTTTGCCTTTGGCGAGCAGGGACGCCACGGCGTTCAGCTGCAGCGTCGTGCCGTTCATGTCCAGCTTCGTCTTGTCGCTCAGGTAGACGGACGCCAGGTTGTTGCTCGTATCCCGGACCGTCAGCGCCTTCAGATCGGCGTCGTAGCTGACGACCGTCGCGCCTGGCAGTGTGTTGACCTTGCGGTTCACGACTTTGACCGCGGCCACTTGCCCGCTGTCGTTCAGCGTAATGTCGAGCACGTCGCCTTTAACCAAATCCGAGATCGTCGTGCCGGTCAGGCCGTCGATGGAGACGTCGACCGAAGGGGTGACGAATTTCGCTTCAAGGGACTGCTGCGCGGAGCCCGCGTTCGTCACGTATTGAATCGTGCTGCCGTCGCTGCTCGCGGAATAAAACTCGCCGCGCACCAGCTTCGACGACGTTTGCGTAATCGTGATTTTCGTCACGATGGAATCCTTCACTTCGTACGTGACGGCATCGCCGACGCGAATCTGCGACAAGCCGCCGTCCAAGATTTGTCCCTGCCACACGACGTCGGCCTGCGGGGAGACGCCGTACATGACCGTCGATTTGGTCGCGCTGTCAGCGATCGTCACCGTTGGCGGCGTCGTTTGCACCGCTTGGACCGTGCCGCTGCCCGTCGCGTTCACCGGCGCCGATTGCACGGCAATGGATACCGCGATCGGCTTGGAACGGTATGTATCGCGGGCGACGACGATCTTGCTGTCCTTGGCCAGCGACGTGACCGGGATGACCTTGCCCGCGCCGTCGGTGACTTTCGTGACGCTGCCGTAATTGACGGCGACCGGCTCGTCGTCGACCCACAGCCACAGCTTGCTTTCGCTTGGCACCAGCCGATCAAACGTGCCCGTCATATTCTCGACTTGCAGCTTGTCGTCCAGCTGTTCGACGTACAGCGCCTTGCCGCCGCTCGCGACGACGAGCACGTTCGTGCTTGGCTGCAGCTGGTCGAGCGTTATCGCCTTCTCCGAATCGAACCGGTAGACGTACGTGTCGGCGCCGAGCGCGACGGACGTCTCTTTACCGTCCTGATAGAGCTTGAGCGAGGAACTATCGGCGCCCGTCAGGACCGCCGTGAATTGACCGGCGTAAGCGACGGGATACTGCACCTCGGCGCGGCTGAACATCGTCGCGATCGCCGCGCGCGTGATGCTGCCCTTCGGATCGAACTTGTCGACCGTAACGCCCTTGATCAGCTGCAGCTGAACCGCCGCGTTGACGTAGCCGGCGTAGTCTTTTCCGACTTGGTTGCCGTCTTTGAACGAGATCGGCGCGGTTGCGAGCCCTTTGGCCGCCTCTTCTTTGCCGATCGCCTTGACGATCAGCTTGGTGATCCATTCGCGGGACGCCTTCTTGGTGCCCCAGGCCGTGCCGGGTTCCGCGCCTGCCCGCTTGAACTCTTCGTCGCGGTTCAACAGCCCTTCTTGGAACGCGAGAATGATGTACGGTTTGAAATAAGTGCTGACGTCGAAATTTTCCGGGAAGACGACCGCGTCGTCCGTCTTCACTTCACTTTCCTTGCCGATGAACCGGATCGCGAGCGCGACCGCTTCCTGCTGGCTGATGTTGTCGTTCGGCTTGAACGCACTGTTGGTTCCCTTGACGATTCCTTGGCTCGCGAGCTTGGCGATGTGCTTCTCGGCCCAATGTCCGGCCGGCACGTCGCTGAATTTCGTCGTCGCGACCGCCGCGTCCGCGTGAACCGATGCGGCGCCCGCCGCCGTAAAGCCCGTCAGCAGCGAGAATACCATGAATGACGAGACGAGCTTGACCCATTTTTTTTGCGGCATATCTGCGTGCTCCCCTTTATTGTTTTTTGATCGGATGCTCCAGATCATCATGCCCCATCAGACTCTCGACCGCTTCGCCGTCGACGAGGATGTCCAAGGACGTCACGCCGTCGAATTGGAAGTACGTTTGCGCGATGGCGGATACGGCCAGCTGTTCGCCGGGCGCCCCGAGTCTCGCCTCGTCCGGGATATGCACGTCGAGCGTCACATTGCCGCCGTCTTGCTTTGCGCTTAACAGCTCGACGTTCTTCCACAGGGATGCCTCGCCCTTGTCGCTGTCCTTCCGAAGGGCCTCGAACGCCGCGGCCAGCTTCTCCTTGTCGTCGGCGTATTCGATTCGGGTCTTCTGCGCGTGCAGGTCGATCATCTGGTCGTCCGTGTAATAGACGGAAATATCCGCCTGCTCCTTCTCGACCGCCGCGTCGGCAGGCTCACTGGCGCCGCCCCCGCTTCCCGTCGTCGCGTTCCCCGCGCCGTTACCGGCATTCGCGGCGCCGCCGGCCGCGCTTCCGTTATCGGTCGTCGCGCCGGCATTGCCGCCGCCCTCCGTCGCCGATTGATTCTGGTTGCTTGTCCCGCCGTTCTGGAGCGGCTGCTCTTTGCTGCCGCAAGCGCTGAGGGATGCGATCGTGGCAGCCGCTATGAATGCCAGCACGACCGTCTTCGTCATCTGTCGCTTCATCTGCATCCTCCTAGCCGATCTTCAAATATTCTTTGATGCCCGCCACGATTTCTTTGGCGATCTTGTCCTGCTTCGCGCTGTTGTACAGCACGGCGCTGTCCGTGCCGTTCGAGAGATAACCCGCCTCGAGCAGAACCGCAGGCATCGTCGTTTCCCGGATGACGTGGTAATTGCCGGTACGGACGCCGCGGTCCTTCAACCCGGTTCCCGCCACCAGATGCTTGTGCATCACCTTCGCGAGCGCGAGGCTGTCCGAACGCCAGTAATACGTTTCGGAGCCGCTTGCGGTTCCGGACGTCGCCATATTCGCGTGGAATGAAACGAAAATGTCCGCGGGCAGCTTGTTGGCGTAATTCGCTCGGTCGGCGAGCTCGACGAACGTATCGTCCGAGCGGGTCAGATACGGTTTGATCTTCGGTTCCTGGTCGAGCAGCGCCATCACCTTCAACGTGATCGCCAGATTGTATTCCTTCTCCTTGCGGCCGTTCACGCTCGAAGCGCCCGGGTCTTTGCCGCCGTGGCCGGCATCCAGCACAACCTTGAACAAGCCGTCGCCCGGCTTGCTGTCCGGCGGCGTCACCGGCGGCGGATCGACGGCCGGACCGGTTTGCTCGAGCACGTCGATGCGCACGACATGGTCTTCGTTCGTTACCTTGAAGTTCGTCGGCGCGGACAGGTCGAGCACGACGCGAATCGTCGACGGCTTGTCCGAATAATACGAATAACGGACCTTCTGCAGCGTCGGATGGGAATCGATCAGCATTTCCCCGAGCTTGGTCCCGTTCGTTGACGGCAGGAAGCCCGGCATGAAGTACGGGTCGAAATTCATGTACGGCAGATCGATGACAATCCGCTCCGTGTTATGGAGCACCTGCGTCTGCACGCCGTCGAATTCGCCTTCGTACGGCAGGTAAATGCTGCCGAGTCCGTCGTACGTAATGGATTTGAGAAGCGCCTTTTCGTCGGTGGACGGAATGGTGGCCCCGCCGCCGGTGCCGGGATTCGTACCGGGCTGGCCCGAGCCGCCGGTGCCGTCGCCAGGCGCCGGATTGCCGCCGCCGGAATCAGCCGGAGGAGGTGTATCCACGAGCTTTGAATACATATGTACGGAGCGGGTTTCGGCATCCCAATACACATCTAAACCGAACTGCTCGCCTACGAAACGGAGAGGGACGTACGTCGAGCTCGACGATATCATCGCCGGCGCGTCAAGCACGGCTTCCCGGTCGTTGACGACGGCCGTCTTGCTGCCGATCGTCAGGACAACAATGGTGCTGCCGTTCGAAATCGTGACGTTCGGCGATTTCCAGTCGACGTCGTAGCCGAGCCCTTCGGTCACGGTACGAATCGGAACGAAGATTCGGGAGTTCACGTTCTTCGGTTCCGCGCTGCTCGACAGTTGTTTGCCATTCAGATAAAGCTTCGGTGCTTCCGCTGCTCCCGCAAGAACCGGAAACAATGTGATGAGAAACGACAACAGCAAAACAGCGGTTACAAACTTCTTCATCTTTCACCTCAATGACTGTTTTTTCGCCTTGAAGCAGCTCGTACAAGACGATGCTTACAGACGTACATTAGACGCGGCTTGTCAGAAAAAGTTGCGTTTATAGGAAAAATGTAGCTAAAGAAAACGACAATAGAAGACCCCGGCAAAAATGCCGGGGTCTTCCGGTGAAACGAAACGCCGTCCGAGCCGGCTTAGTACGCGGCGCGGCTCGCTTCGTAGGCGGCGATTTTGTCTTCGTGCTGCAGCGTGAGGCCGATATCGTCCAGGCCGAGCAGCAGGAATTGGCGGCGGTGCTCGTCGAGGTCGAACGGAATGTTCAGGCCTTGGTCATCCGTGATCGTTTTGTTTTCCAGGTCGACCGACAGCTTGTAGCCTTCCGTCTTCGCCGTGCGCTGGAACAGCTCTTCCACCTGCTCCTCGCTCAGCTTGATCGGGAGGATGCCGTTCTTGAAGCAGTTGTTGTAGAAGATGTCCGCGAACGACGGCGCGATGACGACCTTGAACCCGTAGTCGAGGATCGCCCAAGGCGCGTGCTCGCGGGAGGAACCGCAGCCGAAGTTGGCGCGGGAGAGCAGCACTTCTCCGCCCTTGTAGCGCGGCTGGTTCAGGCTGAACGACTCGATGACGTTGCCCTTCTCGTCCCAGCGCCATTCGAAGAACAGGAATTGGCCGAAGCCGCTGCGCTCGATGCGCTTCAGGAATTGTTTCGGAATGATGGCGTCCGTATCGACGTTCACGCGGTCCACAGGAACGGCGATTCCCGTCAGTTGTTTGAATGCTTCCATGTTAGTTGGCTCCTCTCTCGTTCCCGTTAGTTCAGCACTTCGGACTTGATTTTCCAGTCGCGGACGTCCGTGAATTTGCCCATGATCGCGGCTGCCGCGGCCATGGCCGGCGATACGAGATGCGTGCGTCCGCCGCGGCCTTGACGGCCCTCGAAGTTCCGGTTGGACGTCGACGCGCAGCGCTGGCCCGGCTCAAGTACGTCCGGGTTCATCGCGAGGCACATGGAGCAGCCCGCGTCGCGCCATTCGAAGCCCGCTTCTGTGAACACTTTGTCGAGGCCTTCCTTCTCGGCTTGCAGCTTGACGCGTCCGGAGCCCGGCACGACGATCGCGGTGACGCGGTCGCTTACCTTATAGCCGCGCGCGATTTCGGCGGCGGCGCGAAGGTCTTCGATCCGGCCGTTCGTGCAGGAGCCGATGAAGACGTAGTCGATGGCAATCTCGCTCATCGGCGTGCCCGGCGTCAGGCCCATGTATTCCAGCGCCTTCTCGGCCGCTTTGCGTTCGTTTTCCGTCGGCAGCTCGGCCGGAACCGGAACGCTCTTCGTGATATCGGTGCCCATGCCCGGGCTTGTGCCCCAGGTTACTTGCGGAATGAGCGAATCGACGTCGAACTCGAGGACTTTATCGAACGTCGCGCCTTCGTCGGTCGCCAGCTCTTTCCAGGCGGCGACGGCACGGTCGAACGCTGCGCCCTGCGGCGCGTGTTCGCGGCCCTTCAGGTAGTTGAAAGTCGTCTCGTCCGGCGCGATCAGACCCGCGCGGGCGCCGGCTTCGATGGACATGTTGCAGACGGTCATGCGCTCTTCCATCGACAGCGAACGAATCGCTTCGCCGGTGTATTCCATGACGTAGCCCGTGCCGAAGTCGGTGCCGTATTTGGCGATGACGCCGAGGATCAAGTCCTTCGCCGTAACGCCAGGCTTGCGGCTGCCGACGAAGCGGACTTCCATCGTCTTCGCTTTGGATTGCTGCAGGCATTGCGTCGCCAGCACGTGCTCGACCTCGGACGTGCCGATGCCGAACGCCAGCGCGCCGAACGCGCCGTGCGTGGATGTGTGGCTGTCGCCGCAGACGATCGTTTTGCCCGGATGCGTCAGCCCGAGCTCGGGACCCATGACGTGCACGACGCCTTGGTCGATCGTGTCGAGGTCGTACAGCGTCACGCCGAAATCCTTACAGTTTTGCGTCAGCGTATCGATCTGCTGCTTGGAGATCGGATCGGTGATGTTGTAGCGGTCCTTCGTCGGCACGTTGTGGTCCATCGTCGCGAACGTCAATTCGGGACGGCGAACCTTGCGGCCCGTCATGCGAAGGCCTTCGAAGGCTTGCGGAGACGTGACTTCGTGCACGAGATGCAGGTCGATATAAATAACGCTCGGCTTGCCGGCTTCGGCATGAATGACGTGGTTATCCCAAATTTTCTCAAACATCGTTCTTTTCGTCATTGAACTCACCTCTATCATAGTCTCATAAGTGCGGTTGCGCTTTCTATGAAATCCTTGCAGTTATCATAGCATTTCTTTCTTCATTGATCCAAGATATAATATCTATAAAAGCAATAGGTACGGCCTATAATGACCGTAACGGACATCGTCCATGAAAGGAAGTGCTCATCTTGGAACTTCGCCAGCTTCAATACGTCATTCAAATCGCCAAGGAGAAAAATTTCTCGCGCGCCGCCGAGAAGCTGCATATCGCCCAGCCGTCCCTCAGCCAGCAGCTGTCCAAGCTGGAGAAGGAGATCGGCGTCCTGCTCTTCCGGCGGACGACCAACTCCGTCGAGCTGACGCATGCCGGCGCCGTGTTCGTGGAGAAGGCGGAAGGCATTCTCGACAGCGTCGAGCAGCTGAAGCAGGAGCTGGACGACCTCGCGCACATGCGCAAAGGCAAGCTCGTCGTGGGCTGCCTCTCGATTACCGGCTCCCACGTGCTCCCGATCGTTCTGCCGATCTTCAACCGCCGCTATCCCGAAATCGAAGTGGTGCTCGTGGAAGACACGCCGTCCAAGCTGGAGCAGCTGACGGCCAGCGGCCAGACCGACCTCAGCCTGCTCGCGCTGCCGCTGCACGAGCCGTCGCTGGAATGGCTTCCGATCCTGGAGGAAGAAATCATCCTGGCCGTCCCTCCCGGCCACCCGCTGGCGAAACGGACGACGCCGGTCCGCGTCGGCGAGCTGCGCGCGGAGCCGTTCATCGTGCTGAAGAAAGGCCAAGGCTTCCGCCAGATCGTACTGGAAACGTGCGAGCGCGCCGGCTTCGAGCCGCGCGTCGTGTTCGAGAGCACGAACATCGAGACCGTGCAGTCGCTCGTGGCCGCGGGCATGGGCATCACGTTCGTGCCCAAGATGCTGATGCGGGCCGCCGACGGCGAGCTGGCGCCGGCCTATCTATCATTCGCCGCCCCGAAGCCGACGCGGACGCTCGTGATCGCCAGCCGCAAAGGCCGCTATCTGTCGAGAGCGGCCGAAGCATTCATCGCCACGCTGAACGTGACCGCCGAGGAGCATTTCGGCTGACCCGAATGGACTAATACAACGACGGCCTGCGGTCCTCGAACACGGGGATTTTCGCGCGCACCGCCTCGACGAGCGCCGGATCGATCCCGCCGCGCAGGATCGTCTCCTCCTCGCCGGCTTCGGCGACGATCTCGCCCCACGGATCGATGATCATGGAATGGCCGAAAAACGTCGTATCGCCGCTCGCGCCGCAGCGGTTGCAGGCGACGACGTACATTTGGTTCTCGATCGCCCTTGCCGTGAGCAGCGTCCGCCAATGGTGAAGCCGCGGATTCGGCCATTGCGCCGGCACGAACAGCGCCTTCGCGCCGCCCAGGGCCAGCTTGCGCGCGAGCTCCGGAAACCGGAGGTCGTAGCAGATCATCATGCCGGCTTGGAGCCCGCCGGCGCGCAGTGTGCCGGGCAGGTCGCCGGCCTGCAGATACTTCTCCTCGTCCATCAGCCGGAACAAATGCATCTTGGAATACGTATCCGTCAGTTCGCCCCGTTCGTCGAAGACGTAGGTCGTGTTGTACACACCGTCCGCCCGCTTCTCCGCGATCGAGCCGCCGAGGATCCGGACGGCATGCGTTCTCGCGAACGCGGACAGCAGCGCCTTCGCGCGTTCCCCGTCCCGGTCCGCGATGTCTTCGATGCGTTGCAGCGCGTAGCCCGTGTTCCACATCTCGGGCAGCACGATCAGCTCCGGCTTCTCCTCCCCGCCGACCGCTTCCTCCAGCTTGCGCGCGACCCGTTCGTAATTCGCGTCAGGCTCGCCCGCGTCCACGTGCATCTGCACCAAGGCTACCTTCAATGTCGTTCCGTTCATTCCCATTGCCTCCCGTTTCCCATGCCTGCCGCGCGAATATCGCCGCGATAGGGCTTCCGCGCAGTTTTTACCTAATCATAACGTCTCATGCTTCGCTGTCAAGATGGGTACCGTAACAACGAAACGAAATCCATGCTCGCCAAAGGAGCCCTTGTCATGAAAATGCGAAGTTTGAAAATCGTCGCCCTCTTCGGCCTTTTGCTTTGTTTGGCATTCCCCCTGTCCGCCTTCGCGAACGCCGCTGACCATCATATGCCGGACCAGCGTCCCGTGCAGGCGTTCGACGTCGTCGCCGGCAAAGTCGTCAAGACGGTGCCGAACGGCCCTGAGTTTCAGGGGTATGCGAAGTCGTGGCTGAAAGGCGTCACCGGCTTGTCGCCGAAGCTGCAGGCCGAGGACAAATGCGGGTACGTGTTCCGCATTCCCCTCGACGAGCCGACCTCGGTAAAAGCCGGCGCGGAACAGGTCGCGACGCAGGACGTCTTCCTGTTCTACTGCCCGAAAAAACCGCAGCTGCTGCTTATTTTCGACGAGAACCGCAAGCCTTATTTGCTGAAATTCAAAGCAAACATCAAACCGTTCCTGAAGGCGATGGATCTGTAGCGCCCGGCTCGCCGGACCGCACGTGCTCGACACTTATTCGACTCGTATGCTACATTAAAGCATAGAATAAGGGTGGAGGAGAAAGATGGAACGCACACAACCATTTCGAATCGCGCCGGCAATCCGGATGACCGGTCTGCCGGCTCAGTTTTTTGCTGCGCTCGTCGGCAAGGCGAACGCGCAGGCCGCCAAAGGGCGCGACATCATCAATCTCGGCCAAGGCAATCCCGATCGCCCGACGCCGCCGCATATCGTCGAGGCGCTGCAGGAAGCCGCGCCGAATCCGCTGTACCACAAGTACCCGCCGTTCAGCGGCTTTCCGTTCTTGAAGCAGGCCGTCGCGCAGCGGTATAAGGAAGATTACGGCGTCGACCTCGATCCCGAGAAGGAAGTCGCGATTCTCTTCGGCGGCAAGACCGGCTTGATCGAGATCAGCCAATGCCTGCTGAACCCGGGCGACGTCTGCCTCGTGCCGGATCCCGGCTACCCGGATTATTGGTCCGGCGTCGCGCTGGCCGGCAGCACCATGGAGTATATGCCGCTCTTGGAAAGCAACGGCTTCCTGCCGGATTACGGCGCGGTGCCGGCCAGCGTCGCCGACAAAGCGAAGCTGATGTTCATCAATTACCCGAACAATCCGACCGGAGCTACGGCGGGTTCGGACTTCTACGCGAGCACCGTCGAATTCGCCGCGAAGCACGGCATCGTCGTCGCGAGCGATTTCGCTTACGGGGCGATCGGCTTCGACGGCAAGGCGCCGGTCAGCTTCCTGCAGACGCCGGGCGCCAAGGAAGTCGGCGTCGAATTCTACACGCTGTCAAAGACATACAATATGGCCGGCTGGCGCGTCGGCTTCGCCCTCGGCAACCCGGAAGTGGTCTCGTTGATCAACCTGATTCAAGACCACTACTACTGCAGCCTGTTCGGCGGCATCCAAGCCGCCGCCGCCTCGGCGCTGACCGGTCCGCAGCAGTGCGTGACGGAGCTGGCCGCCACGTATGAAAGCCGCCGCGACGCGCTGTTCGCCGCCATGGACGAGATCGGCTGGGAAAGCCGCAAGCCGAGCGGTTCGTTCTTTTGCTGGCTGCCGGTGCCGAAGGGCTTCACGTCGGCGTCGTTCGCGGACCGCGTCCTGGAGCAGGCTGACGTCGTCCTCGCGCCGGGCATCGGCTTCGGCACGCACGGCGAAGGCTACGTGCGGCTGGGGCTGCTCGCCTCCGAAGAGCGGCTGGCCGAAGCGGTTCGCCGGATCGGCCGGCTGGGCTTGTTCGGCTAACGGCCCGTTTCATCGCCTGAACGAACGTTCGGGCGATTTTTTTTATGCCGTGCCCGCAACGGCGCGCCTCCGGTCGCTTTACAGGCCGGCGGCTAACATGGTATGCTAGCTTTAATTTCACACAAATCAACGTCTTGACGGGGCTAAGTATGCAATCCGCGACGCGATCAGAGAGTAAATTCGCTTGCTGCGAGAATTTACCGCGCCTGCTGCAGAAACCCACCCCTGAACGGCCGGCGACGAGTCGGACAGCGGCCTGCTGTTATCAGGTCTTTAAGCCGAACGGCTCCCTTCCAGTCCGCTGGAACGGCGAGGCCGTTAATAAAGGTGGTACCGCGGAAGTCGAACTTTCGTCCTTTGTCATTACAGAGGGCGGAAGTTTTTTGTTTTGCCGCATTGCAGTCCATTCCTTGAGAAAGGTTTGAGCGCACATGACAGATACGATCGTCGTCAAAATCGGCAGCAGCTCGCTGACGTCCGAGGAAGGCGGCCTGAACCGCGAGCGAATCGCGTTCTTCGCACGCGAGCTCGCGTCGCTGCACGAATCCGGCCGGCAGGTGCTGCTCGTAACGTCCGGCGCCGTGGCGGCCGGCTTCCGCAAGATCGGCTACGCGGCGCGGCCGAAGATCGTGCACGAGAAGCAGGCAGCCGCGGCCGTCGGGCAGGCGCTGCTCATGCAGGCCTATCAAGAGGCCTTCGCCTCGCACGGCGCGGGCGGCGGGATCGGCGTGGCGCAGATTTTGCTCACGCGCGCCGACTTCTCCAACCGCCGGCGGATCCAGAACGCGCAGCTGACCATCGAAGAGCTGCTGAAGCAGCGCATGGTGCCGATCATCAACGAGAACGACACGGTATCCACGGACGAACTTAAGTTCGGCGACAACGACACGCTTTCGGCGCTGGTCGGCAACATGGTGAAAGCGAAGCGGCTCGTCATCATCACGGACATGGACGGCCTGTACACCGAGGATCCGCGGAAAAATCCCGCCGCGCGCCGCATCGAGCGCGTCGACCAGATCTCGGACGACATCTTAAGCATCGCCGGCGGCGCGGGCTCGAGCGTCGGCACCGGCGGCATGCGTTCCAAGATCGAGGCCGCCCGCATCGCGATGCGCGGGGGCATCCCCGCCTTCATCGGCCGCGTCGTCGAGCCCGGCGATCTGATTCTCGCCGTCGAAGGCAACGGGCGCGGGACGTATTTCGATACGAGCCTGCACAACCTGCCGATGAAGAAGCAGTGGCTCGGGTTCCATTCCATGCCGCAGGGCCGCATCCTGGTGGACGAAGGAGCCGAGCGCGCGCTGCTGCTCGGAGGCAAGAGCCTCCTCCCCGCCGGCATCCGGGCGATCGAAGGCGATTTTCACCCCGGCGACGTCGTCGAGGTATGCAATCTGCGGGGCGAGACGCTCGGGCGCGGCGTCGTCAATTACGCCGCCTGGCAGGCGCAGGCGGCCGCGGGTCTCAGCTCCGAGGAAGTGCGCAGACGGGTCGAGGTCGCCCGCATGGAAGTCATTCACCGGGACGAATGGGTCACGCTGAAAGCGTAAATGCTTGGACGGTTCGTACGTAAGGAATAGTATAGCGAAAGAAGGGGTAAACGATGAGCGAAGTGCGCGAGAAGGCCGCGCTGGCCAAAAAGGCCGCGCAACTCATGAATCGCCTGACGACGGCGCAGAAGAACGAAGCGCTCCTCGTCATGGCGGATGCGCTCCTCGCGGAGCAGGACGCGATCATCGCGGCCAACGCGCTCGATCTCGAGCGCGGCCGCGGGAACGGAACAAGCGAATCGCTGCTCGACCGCCTGACATTGACGCCGGCGCGCATCGCGGGCATTGCCGAAGGGCTGCGCCAGGTGGAAACGCTGGCCGATCCGGTCGGCCTGACGCTGGAATCGTTCCAGCGTCCGAACGGCCTGCTGGTCGAGAAGATCTCCGTGCCGCTCGGGGTCATCGGCATGATCTACGAAGCGCGGCCGAACGTGACCGTGGACGCCGCCGCCTTGTGCCTCAAGACCGGCAACGCCGTCGTGCTCCGCGGCGGCTCCGCCGCGCTGGAATCCAACCGCCGGATCGTCGGCGTTCTCCGCGGCGCATTGGCCGGCACGGCCCTCCCGCCCGACGCGCTGCAGCTCGTGGAGGATCCTGCCCGCGCGTCGGTCGACGAGATGCTGAAGCTGAACGGTCTGCTCGACGTCGTCATTCCGCGCGGCGGCGCGGCGCTGATCCGCAACGTCGTCGAGAATGCGACGGTGCCGGTCATCGAGACCGGCGCGGGTATTTGCCATACGTTCGTCGACGCGAGCGCCGCATACGAGATGGCGGCCGACATCGCCTTCAACGCCAAGGTACAGCGTCCGTCCGTCTGCAACGCCATGGAGACGCTGCTGGTCCACGAAGACTTCGCGGAGCAGCACCTGCGGGCGCTGGCGGACCGGTTCCGCGCCGCGAACGTCGAGCTCCGCGGCTGCGAACGGACGCGCGCGCTCGTGCCGGAAGCCGCGGCGGCGGCCGATGCGGATTACGCGACGGAGTATAACGATTACATCCTGAACATCCGCGTCGTCGACGGGCTGGAGCAGGCGCTCGCGCATATCGCCCGGTTCGGCACGATGCATTCCGAATCCATCGTCACCGATGACGAGGCGAACGCGGCGGCGTTCATGCAGCGGGTCGACGCGGCCGCGGTCTATCACAACGCGTCGACCCGCTTCACCGACGGCTTCGAATTCGGCTTCGGCGCCGAGATCGGCATCAGCACGCAGAAGCTGCACGCGCGCGGCCCGATGGGCCTGCCAGCGCTGACGTCCACCAAATTCCGCGTATACGGCAGCGGTCAAGTCAGGAACTAAAAGCAGAGTGGCAGGCGTACAAAGCGCGAGCTTTGCATGCAGCATTCTGATGGCACAAGCGAATCGGCCGGCATGCGACGTTCAATGCTGCGCGTGCTCCCTTCCGCTCCGGATGAAATCCGCAGGGAGACGATGCGGGCCATCCGTTACTAGAAGGAGGTTTACGGCGATCATGACGATACTTTCCTCATCCGGCATCGCGCCGGACATTCAAACGATGAACCTGTGCTTCTACGGCGCGGGCTCCATGGCCGAAGCGCTCGTGCGCGGCTTGCTGGACCGCGGCCTGACCGAGCCGACCCGCATCAGCATGATGAACCGGCAAAACGCCGAACGCATGCGCGAGCTCAACGACCGGTACGGCATTAACGGCGCCGTCACCGGCGGCGATAAAGAAACGATGCTCCGCGAAGCCGATATCGTCTTCCTGGCGATGAAGCCGAAGGACGCCGCCGACGCGATCCGCGGCGTGCGCGACCTGCTTCATCCCGGCCAGCTCGTCGTCTCGCTCATCGCGGGCATGACGATCGCCACGCTGGAGACGCTGCTCGAAAAGCCGATGCCGATTGCCCGGACGATGCCGAATACCTCCTGCACGATCGGCCTCGGCGCCACGGGCATCAGCTTCTCGTCTTCGGCCACTGACGCGCAGCGCAGGCTGACCGACGCGATGTTCCAGGCCGTCGGCCTGACTGCGGTCGTGGATGAGCCGATGCTGGAAACCGTAACCGGGCTGTCCGGCAGCGGACCGGCCTATATCTATTACATGATGGAAGCCATGATCGCCGCCGGCGCCAAGCTCGGCCTGACCGAGGAAGCCGCGCGCGAATTGACGATCCAAACCATACTAGGTGCAGCCCACATGGTGAAAGCCACGGGCGAAGATCCTGCCGAGCTGCGCCGCAAAGTCACCTCCCCGAACGGCACGACGCAGGCGGCGATCGAGGTATTCGCCGCTTTCCGGTTCACGGAGGCGGTCGAGGCCGCAATCGCCCGGGCGTCTGCAAGGGCCGTGGAAATGGGAGCCGAAATCGAAAGGAATGCGAAATCATGAACCAATCCTATTGCACGGCGACGTATCGCTGCTACGACGATCACGCCGATTTTCAGAAGAAAGCGCTCGGCATCGCCGTCGGTCTGACCGTCGGCAGCTGGACCGACTTGCCGGAAGCGCGCAAAGCCGAGATGGAGCAGCATTTGGGCCGTGTCGTGTCCGTCACGGAGCATGACGGCGCGGAACCTGGCACGCGTTACGCGGACATCGTCATCGCCTATCCGGACGTCAATTTCAGCCGCGACCTGCCCGCCCTGCTCGTCACCGTCTTCGGCAAGCTGTCCATGGACGGCCGCATCAAGCTGCTCGATCTGGGCTTCTCGTCCGGCTTTCTGTCCGCGTTCCCGGGGCCGAAGTTCGGCATGGACGGCATTCGCGAGCAGCTCGGCATCCAAGAGCGCCCGCTGCTGATGAGCATTTTCAAGTCCGTCATCGGCCACGACCTGCCGAACCTGCGCGAGCAGTTTTATAAGCAGGCCCTCGGCGGGGTCGACTTGATCAAGGATGACGAAATCCTGTTCGAGAACCCGCTGACGCCGCTGCAGAAGCGCGTCGAGGCGTGCATGGAAGCCGCGCAACAGGCGGAAGCCGAGACCGGCCAGAAGCTGCTCTACGCCGTGAACCTGACCGGGCCGACGTCGAAGCTCGCTTCGCAGGCGAAGCTCGCGATCGCCTCCGGCGCCAACGCCCTGCTCTTCAACGTGCTGGCGTACGGCTTCGACGTCCTGCACGAGCTGAGCGCCGATCCGGAGATTAACGTGCCGATCGCCGCCCACCCGGCGATGGCGGGGGCTTTCTATCCGTCGCCGCATTACGGCATCGCGGCGCCGCTGCTGCTCGGCAAGCTCATGCGCCTCGCCGGCGCGGACCTGGCGCTCTTCCCGTCCCCGTATGGCTCCGTCGTCATGCCGCGGGAAGAGAACCTGGCCGTGCAGGCCGCCCTGCTCGATCCGGCTGTGCCGGTCCGGACAAGCTTCCCGGTGCCGTCCGCGGGGATCCACCCCGGCCTCGTGCCCCTCATCCTGCATGACTTCGGCACCGACGTCGTCGTCAACGCGGGCGGCGGCATTCACGGCCATCCGATGGGCACGGCCGCCGGCGGCCGCGCGTTCCGCCAAGCCATCGACGCGACGCTGGCCGGCGTATCCCTGCCGGACGCGGCCGCGCAGCCGGGCAACGAGGCGCTTCGCACGGCGATCGACAGCTGGGGATATAAGCAAGCATGACGATGAACGAAGGAGCGACGACCATGAACAAGCAGCGCGTCATCTTCTGCGATTTTGACGGCACCATTACCGAGAACGACAACATCGTGGCGATTATCCGCCATTTCAACCCGCCGGGCTGGGAAGCGATCGTGAACGCGATCGTCAGCCAAGCGAAATCCATCAAGCAGGGCGTCGGCGAGCTGTTTCGCCTGCTTCCGACGTCCATGAAGCGCGAGGTCGTCGACTACGCGATCTCAAACGCGCGCATTCGGGCCGGCTTTGCCGACCTGCTGCAGTATTGCAAGGACAACGGCATCGACTTTTATGTGACGAGCGGCGGCATCGATTTCTTCGTCTATCCGCTGCTCGCGCCGTTCGGCATTCCGGAAGACCATATCTATTGCAACGGCAGCGACTTCAGCGGCGCGTTCATCGAGATCACCTGGCCGCATCCGTGCGGCCCGGACTGCACGACGAAATGCGGCATGTGCAAGAAGACGATCATCAACCGGTTCCCGGCGGACCGGTACGAGCGCATCCTGATTGGGGACAGCGTGACCGATTTCGAAGGCGCGAAGCTCGTCGACACCGTCTTCGCCCGTTCCCACCTGACGCAGAAGTGCGCGGAGCTAGGGCTGCCGTGCCACGAATACGAGACGTTCCACGACGTCATCGACCAATTGAAGCTGCAGGAGGCGACACGTTAACCGATGTCCTTTGCATCCCTTTCTCTCGAAACGAAACAACGCGCGCTCGCCGAGCTGACCGACGTGAAGCGCCTCTTCGCTGACCGCGGCTGGTTCCCCGGCACGAGCGGCAACCTGTCCGTCCGCGTCGGCGAATTCGCGCCGGACGACTTCCAATTCGCCATTACAGCAAGCGGCAAGGACAAGTCCTTGTCGACACCGGAGGACTTTCTCTTCGTCGACCGCGAAGGCAAGCCGAGTGAGACGACGAGCCTGAAGCCGTCGGCCGAGACGCTCATCCACTGCGAGATTTACCGGCTGACGGGCTGCGGCGCGATTTTCCACGTCCATACGGTGTTCAACAACCTCGTCTCCGAGCTGTTCTGGGAACGCAAATCGATTCCCGTCGACGGCGTGGAGCTGATTAAAGCATTCAACATCTGGGACGAAGAAGCGCACATCGACATTCCGATCGTCTCCAACTTCGCCCATATTCCGAGCATCGTGCCGGAAGTGACGGAGCGGCTCGACAAGCGCATTCCGGGCATCATGCTGCGCAAGCACGGCATCTATGCCTGGGGCGCCAACGCCTTCGAGGCGAAACGCCATCTCGAGGCGTTCGAATTCCTCTTCGAATACGTGTACCGCTGGGAGCTGCTGCACCGCCGTTAATCCTTCGGGCTGGCGCGTCCCCATGCAATTCAAAAAGGCGATAAGCGAGCTGACCGGTCAGCTGTGCTTATCGCCTTTTGCTGTTGCCGCCGAACCGCTGCTTCGCCTGCACGGCGAGCTCCAGCTTATTGAACGCCAGGCAGTGCTCGAACGTGATTTCGAAAACAGCCGGCAGCGGCAGCTCCTCGAAGTAGCCCCGGACGGCCGCCGGGTCCTGCAGCCAATCGCAACGCTTCGGTATGGACACGGGCACGTTCGGCCACGCGGCGCCCAGCTCGGGGCTGAGCAGCTTCTTCCCGCCCGGGATCAGGCTGCAGCCGGCCAGCCGTTCTTCGTACGCGGCGTCCCGGCCCTGGGCCTCGCGCTCCTTCGCGAACAGATGCGGCGCGTAATCTGCGCGGGAGCCCGTATGATGGACCCCGCGGACGAATGCGAGCACGCCCTGCATCACCTCCGGCACGCGCAGCAGAATGGCGTAGAGCCGTTTGCCGAATTCGATCCGCTCGTGCAGGCTGCCGAACTGCTCCAGCACCAGTCCCGCCAGCTGCATCCCGCCCCCGGCGTCGAGCGGCGAGCCGTACGGCAGGACGACCGTGTTCGTCTGCAGCGGGATCTGCATCAGGAACGGCAGCCGTTTCGTCACGTGCGCCTGAAAATAATCGCTCTGCACAAGCGGCGCCTCGATGACGTGCTGCTCGTTCACGATGAGCGCGGTCGTCAGCAGCACGGGATCGCGGCGCTCCCAATACTGCGCCCAGACGGGCGGCATGAAGCGCGACACGCCGAACGCCGGCAGGAGCGCCGACAAGTCGCGGCCTTCCCGAAGGGAAGCCTCGTACAGCAGCAGCTGCGGGTAGGCGTCGTGGAAGATAAGCGCGTTGATCCGCTCCAGCAGAATGAACGTGTGCAGACGGTTCTCCTCGTCCAGCAGCTCCGGCAGCAGCTCGCCCTGTAAATCCGTCATGTTCCAGCCGCCGTTGCGGGAGACGACGTGCGCGAGCAGCGCCCAGTGCAGCTCCGGCTGCCGATGGTACACCGCGCGGTACGCTTCGGTCCGCGTGACGTTGTTCACATTGGCGAGCTCGGTTTCGTGCCGGATCCGGTGAATGAGCGCGCGATCCTCGTCCGATAAACCGGGGCCGGCCGCTTCTTCGGGCTCCGCCGCGGCGCCCGAGGAGGCTGAGGCGGCGCGGTCCAGCGCGGCGAACAGCTCCTGCGCCGACTCCCGGCGAATGACGGCCGGCAGCGCATGCGCCGCCAAGTCGTGCGAGACGGCGCGCGATTCCCGCTTATGCGCCGCGTAATCGCGGAGAAGCCGCAGCGCGTGCAGCAGCCATCCGAGCAGCGACGGCTTGCCGCGGCTCGGCCAATGTAACGTCATCGCCGATCGCCCTCCTTCCGTTCCTTTCATCCCGCTGTACCGTTATGGATTAGTATGGGCCGCTCCACCTTCGCTTAGCCGTTGTAGTATACTAAAGCTATGCAAACACGTGCCGTTTCGGTACGGGAGGAGGTATGAACGCCATGTGCGGACGCTATACGATCACCGTTACGCTCGAGGAGCTGCTGCTCCATTACTGGATATCCGACTCGAACGCGCCTTACCGGCCCAAATACAACGTCGCGCCGGGCCAAATGGTGCTCGCGGTCATCCACGACGGCGAGAAGAACCGGCTCGGCGAGCTGAAGTGGGGCTTGGTCCCTTCCTGGGCCGAAACAACGAAGCTGGCCGCCAAAATGATCAACGCCCGTTCCGAAACGGTCTGGGAGAAGCCGGCGTTCCGCAAGCTGATGGAGCGCAAGCGCTGCGTCATACCGGCCGACGGCTTCTACGAATGGCGGCAGGAGGAAGGACGCAAGCAGCCGATGCGCATCGTCCGGCGCGACCGGAAGCTGTTCAGCATGGCTGGCCTCTACGACACGTGGGTATCCCCCGACGGCATCAAGCTGAGCACCTGCACCGTGCTGACGACGACGCCCAATGAGCTCATGACGCCGATCCACAACCGCATGCCGGTCATTCTGCACCCTGAGGACGAGGCGACGTGGCTGGACCGCTCCGAGCAAGGCAGCGCGGCGCTGAACCGTCTGCTGCGCCCGTTCCCGTCCGAGCTGCTCGAGGCCTACCCGGTCGGCGCACAGGTCGGGAGCGTCGCCAAGGACGACGAGAGCTGCATCGCCCCGCTCGCGTCGTACGGCTGACCCGAGCCGAATGACAAAGCGAATGTCAACTCCGAATGGCAAAGCCGAAAAAAAACGCCGATCCCGGAGGATCAGCGGAACATCGCCCATAGGCGAATCAAGTGCAGCGTATTGTTCGGATCGATCTTCTGCGCAAGGACGAACGCGATGATTTGCTCCTCCTGCTGCTCGGTCAAGTTTTCATGCATGATGCCGGCCGCCGTGCGGACAAGCTTGCGGACCTTCGTACGATCTTGCAAATCGTATTTGTTCACGCCGTTCAGCAGCATTTTAATCCGGTCCTTGATGACCGGGTTTTTCATTTTGAATTTGATGCGCTCGACCAGCTCCGGGCGTATGCCGAATTTTGTGTAGTTCATGTCCGGTTACAGCACCTCCGTCCAGCTTCAAGAAGCCAGCCCCCGCGAGCAAAGCACGGCTGACCTCCGAAAACCTCGTATAGATGTACTATATGCCGGGGCATTCCCAATAAAAACTAGTCCAACAGCTCCCCCTGAAAAAGTTGCTCCTTGCGCAGGATGTCCCTCAGCCGCGCATACGGCGCTTCCCTCCAGAAATCCGCGCCTGCCGTCAGCTCCGCCGCGTCGTCCCGCGCCGCCTCCAGCACCGCGAAATCCGCAGCCATGTCGGCGAGCTTAAAGTCTGGCACCCCGCTCTGTTTCGTTCCGAAGAAATCGCCCGGTCCGCGCAGCTCCAAATCGCGCCGCGACACCTCGAAGCCGTCGTCGGTTTCCGTCATAATCTTCATCCGTTCGCGGCCGAGCTCCGACTTCGGATCGGCGATCAGCACGCAGTACGACTGGTGGCCGCCCCGGCCGACGCGGCCGCGCAGCTGATGCAGCTGCGACAGCCCGAAGCGCTCGGCGTCCATGATCACCATGAGCGTCGCGTTCGGCACGTCGACGCCGACCTCCACGACGGTCGTCGCCACGAGGACATGGGTTTCGTTCGCAGCGAAGGCGCGCATGACCTCGTCCTTCTCGGCGGCGGACAGCCGGCCGTGCAGCAGCCCGACGTGCAAATCCGGGAACGCCTGCTGGATTTGAACATGCAGGTCGATCGCGTTCTGCACGTCCAGCTTGTCCGATTCCTCAATCAGCGGACAGATGAAGTAACATTGCCGGCCGCCCTCCACCTCGCGGCGAACGAAACCGAGCACGCGGTCCAGCATGCCGTGCTTTACCCAGTTCGTCTGGATGGGCTTGCGTCCGTGCGGGCGCTCCCGCAGCGTCGACACGTCGAGGTCGCCGAACGCCGTGATCGCGAGCGTCCGCGGAATCGGCGTCGCCGTCATCGTCAGCACATCGGGATTCAGCCCCTTGCGCCGCAGCACGCTGCGCTGGTTCACGCCGAACCGGTGCTGCTCGTCCGTGACGACGAGACCGAGGCTGCGGAAAAAGACGCCTTCCTGAATGATTGCCTGCGTGCCGACGACGACGTCGATCAACCCCATCTGCAAGCCGGCCAGCACCTCGCGCCGCTTCTTCTCCGTCAGGCTGCCGGTCAACAGCGCGACCTGCATGCCCGCCGGCCCCAGCAGCTTCTGCAGCGAACGGTAATGCTGCTCCGCCAGGATTTCCGTCGGCACCATCAAGGCGCCCTGATGGCCGGCCTTGAACGTGGCGAACAGCGCGATGGCGGCCACGACCGTCTTGCCGGAGCCGACGTCGCCCTGCAGCAGCCGGTTCATGCACGCGTGCGAGCGCATGTCGATCAGGATCTCGTTCACGACCTTCTTCTGCGAGTCCGTCAGCTCGAATGGCAGCGTCCGCGAGAACGCCCGGATCGACTCCGCGTCGACGACGTGCGCGATGCCGTCCATCCGTTTGCGGTTCAGCGAGCGGTACGCCTGCAGCTTCAGCTGGAATAGGAACAACTCTTCGTACACGAGCCGGCGCCGCGCGTCCTGCCCTTGGGCAATGGCCTCCGGCAGATGAAGATGCCGCACGGCTTCCCGCCTCGGCATGAAGCCATGCTTGTCCACCAGCACGGCCGGCAGAATCTCCTCGACCATATCGCCATACTGCTGCAGCGCCTGCGCGATCAGCTTCCGGATCCACGTCTGTGTAATACTCCCGCCGATGGAATATACCGCCTGCAGCGTGCCGGATCGTGCCGTGCCTTTATCGGGAAATTCCGATTCCGACACCGTGATCTGCAGCCGTCGCTGCTCCCATTTGCCGGTCAGGATTATGTCCCGCCCGGGCACGAGCTGATCCTGCAGGAAGTGCCGGTTGAACCAGACGGCCGTCACCAGCAAGCCGTCCACGGCGATCTTGCACGTCAGCCGCGATTTCGCCCGGCCATAACGCTGCAGCACCGGATTGCCCATGATTTTGCCTTCTACGGTCGCTTTCTCGCCGTCTTTCGTCTCCCCCAGCGTCCGAATGCGATAATCCTCGTAGCGAAACGGAAAATAGTCCAGCAAATCCGCGATCGTATGAACGCCAAAGGCGTGAAGCTCCTGTTCCTTCTGAGCGCTCACGCCTTTCATTTGCCGGACCGGTATTTGATCCAGCTTCATCCCCATTACCTCACACTCGCGTAATAAATAAGGCCGCGGCCCCGGCGCCGGCATGCGTGCCGATAACCGCGCCGATGTCCGTCTGCCTGATGTTGCGCACGTTCAGCTGGCCTTGTGCCAGCGCGGCCAATTCGAGCGCGTGCTCGCGCTTGTGCGTCCAGCCGACCGTCATGTCGATCGGATCGTCGCCGTACTCCGCCTTGAACAGGTCGACGATGCGCTGCATGGCCTTCTTCGTGCCGCGCACTTTGTCGACCGGCGACACTTCGCCCTCTCGATCGATCGTCAGGATCGGCTTGATGTTCAGAATCGAGCCGAACAGCGCAGCGGCTTTGCCGATCCGGCCGCCCTTCTGGAGATACTCCAGCGTATCGAGGAAGAAATACAAGTTCATGTCCTTCCGCATCGCGTCGATCGCGGCGAGAATCTCGTCCTTCGAAGCGCCGGCGGCCGCCATCTCGGCGGCTTTCACCCCGAGCATGCCCAGCCCGTAGGAGACGGACCGGGAATCGATGACGGTGACGTCGGCCGGCGTATCCATCATCGTCGAGCCGAGGAGTGCGGATTGGTACGTACCGCTGAGCATGGAAGATAGATGAATCGAAATGATGGGCGAATCCGGATATTGCTTGCTCAGTCGTTCGTACGTTTCCGTGAATTCCACGGGCGACGGCTGCGACGTCGTCGGCAGCGCTGCCGAAGTGGCAAGCCGCGTGTAAAATTGCTCGTTGGTCAGCGAGATGCCGTCCAGGAACGACTCTTCGCCGAACATGACCTTCAGCGGAACCATCTCGATGCCGTATTGTTCTCTGACCCGTTTCGGGATATCGGCGGTGCTGTCCGTTACGATTTTAACCCCGCTCATGCGATGCCCCCCTCTATTCGACCGCGATTAAATATGGATAGAGCGGCTGGCCGCCCGTATGCACCTCGAACTCCGCATCCGGGAACGTTTCTTTCGCCCATGCCGTCAATTCGGCCGTCTCCGCCGGCTCCGCCTGCTCACCCGTCAGTACCGTGACCAGCTCGCCGCCGTCTTCGAGCATCCGCGCCAGCAGCTCCCGGCACGTTTCCTGCAGGCTCGCGGAGGCGGTTACGATCGTCTTCTCCATGATCCCGATATAATCGCCTTCGTGAATCGAGATGCCGTCGATTGACGTGTCGCGCACCGCGTTCGTCACTTGGCCGGACCGCACCTGCAGCACTGCTTCGCTCATCGCCTGCGCGTTCATTTCCGCCGGCTGCTCCTCCCGGAACGCCAGGACCGCGGCCAGCCCTTGCGGGATGTTCTTCGAGCCGATCACCGTGACGTTGCGCCCGCTCAGTTCCGCGGCCTGCTGGGCCGCCAGAATGATATTGCTGTTGTTCGGCAGCAGGAAAATATGCTCCGCCGGCAGCGATTCGATGGCGTTGACGAAATCCTCCGTCGACGGATTCATCGTCTGTCCGCCGGACAGAACGACGTCGACGTTATTATCCAGGAAGATCGCGCGGATGCCGTCCCCCATCGCCACGGCGACAAGACCGAACGGCGCGAGCTCATGCGCCTGCTCCGCCGGGATGGCGTCCGCCGGCGTGCCCGTCAGCACTTCGGAGACGGCGAGCCCGAGAGCGGCCTCTTCGACGACCGCCGTTTCCGGCAGCACGCCGGCCGCCGGTGCGGATACGCCGCCGGCAATCGCCGCGCTCTCTTGCTCGTGCAGCAAATCCCGATGCTGCTCGCGCATGTTCAAGATGTGAATCTCCGTCAGCTCGCCGTACGGCAGCGCGAAGTTCAGCACGTCGCCCGGCTTGCGCGTATGCACGTGGACCTTGATGATCTCGTCGTCCACGATGACGAGGATGCTGTCGCCGTCCCGGGACAGCATTCCCTTAAACAGCGCCTCGTCGAAGCGCAGTCCCGTCCGTCCCGCCTGCTTGCGGTTGATGAAGAACTCCATGTCGTACAGAAACTCGATCTGCTCCGTTTCCAGCTTGGACTGCGCGCTCAATGGCCGGGACGGCGCAGGCACCGGCTGAGCCGGCGGCTTAGGGACTTCCCGGCGCGGAAGCGCCAATGGCGCGGCGGCTTCCGCGCCGACCGCGGCCTCGCCGGGCATGCCGTTCTCTTCCGTCAGACAGCTCAGGAAGCCTTCGTAGATGCAGACGAGTCCTTGGCCGCCGGAATCGACGACGCCGACCTGCTTCAGCACCGGCAGCAGCTCCGGAGTCCGCGCGAGCGACTCGTTCGCGCGCGTCACGACCTCCTGCACCAGCTGCGCCACGTCGTTGTTGCGCTTGGCGAAGGCGACGGCATGCTTGGCCGTGTCTTTCGCCACCGTGAGGATGGTGCCTTCCACCGGCTTCACGACGGCTTTATACGCCATGTCGACCCCGTGCTGCAGCGCCGCGGCGAACTGCTGCGCGTCGATCTGCTCCTGGTTCGCGATGCTCTTGGAGAAACCGCGGAACAGCTGCGACAGGATAACGCCGGAATTGCCCCGGGCGCCCATCAGCAGCCCTTTAGAAAGCGCTTCCGCAACTTTGCCCACTGCGTTGCTCGGGTTCTTCTGCAGCTCGCGCTTTCCGGAGCTCATCGTCAAATTCATATTGGATCCCGTATCTCCGTCCGGAACCGGGAATACGTTCAGCGCGTTGATGCGCGATTCGTTTCGTTGTAAATTGTCCGCTCCGCTCAGGACCATTCTCGCGAAATCCGAGCCGTTAATAAAGCGTTTGATCAAGCGTGATTACCCCTTCCTACCGAGATACCCGTACGCCTTGGACAAAAATATTGACGACGTCGACTTTTACGCCGACAACCTCGTTCATCACATACTTCACTTTTGACTGAATATTATGTGCGACCTCGGAAATTTTTGTCCCGTAGCTCACGATGATGTACAAATCGATGTGCAAGTATTCGTTCTCTCGGTGGACTTCGACACCGCGCGACAGATTATCTCGACCCAGCAGCTCGGCGATGCCGTCCTTCAGCTGCTTTCTTGAAGCCATGCCTACCAGCCCATAACAGTCCATGGCCGCGGACCCGGCAAGGACGGAAATCACATGATCGGATATATGAACGCTTCCGAGTTCGGATTGAAGCTGCAGAGGCATGGAAGACCACTCCTTCACCGTTGTTATTATGGACTAATGCACATTGTACTATAAATTTGAACGATTTTGAAGTCCAGCCCCCCATTCTCGACCGTTTTCATCCTTTTTTAAGCCGTAGATGTCGATATTGCGCGTTGACAATGCTTGTAGAAAGCCCGGACATATGCTATTATATTGAAGTCTGTTTGTTTGCAGTGATTGTCAAGGGGAGGTGTATTCCATGTCTCGCAAATGTTTCATTACGGGCAAAGGTCCTGGTGTAGGCAACAACGTATCGCACGCTAACAACAAAACCCGCCGCTCTTGGGGCGTTAACGTTCAGAAGGTAAGGATTCTTGTTAACGGCAAGCCGAAGCGCGTTTACGTCAGCACCAAGGCGCTGAAATCCGGCAAAGTCACTCGCGTATAACGGCATGAAGCCATGGACAAAAAGCACCTGATTCAACATCAGGTGCTTTTTTGCATGTCAAAGCGCGGAAGGCGCGACGATGCACGCGAAGCCTTCCGCGCTCCGGATTTCGCACGCCGATCGTCCGCTTCAGGGGCAGCCGCTGCTAGCTCTTCTGAAACGTGTTTAAGATGGCCTTCACAAAACCACCCAAGAACTTCGGCAGCTTGATCGTATAGAATTTCATGCTCCACCCCTCCTAAGAGTTATTGCAGGCAGAAAACCCGTTCGCCCCAAAGTGCCGGAAGCGGTCTCCGATCGTTGAAGCACGGGCCGTCTTTAACATCCGTCACGGTTCCGCGCCTTTCGTCCATAAAAAAAGGCTACAAGAACGACGTTCGTTCATGTAACCATCCTATGCGTCCCGAGACTGTCCTATTCCAAACCTGGGCTTGGCGGACTCCGCCGGCCTCTCTCTATGCCGCGCCGGGCACGCCGCTTCGCATCGCCGTGATCACCGCGTAGATGAACACGAAGAGCAGGAAGCTTACGATCGCCAGCGCAACGAACGCGACCCGCGAACGGATCGACGCGAAGTTCTTGAAATAATGGATCGCGATTACGACCGCGAGCAGGGAGAACACCAGGTTCGCCATGCCCTTGATGATCGTGAATAAGCACAGCATCAGGCCGCAGCCGAGGCCGTACAGAAGCAGCAGCAGCCCTTTCTTCAAGCGCCCGCCCATCCGCGCGCCCCTTAACGCAGCGCGGCGATCGCCGCCGCCCGGTCGCGTTCGGTGAATACGGCGCTGCCCGCGACGAACACGTCGGCGCCGGCCTCGCGCACGAGCGGCGCCGTCTCGGCGTTGATGCCGCCATCGACCTGAATCAGCATGCCTTCGCGGCCCCGCTCCGCCAGCAGCGTGCGCGTTTGGCGAATCTTCTGCAGCGACTGCGGGATGAATTTCTGGCCGCCGAAGCCCGGATTGACGGTCATCAGCAGGATCATGTCGATATCGTCCAGCACGTTCTCGAGCGCGCTGACCGGCGTCGCGGGATTAAGCGCCACGCCCGCCGGGAGGCCGGCTTCCTTGATTTGATGCACCACGCGGTGCAGGTGCACGCAAGCCTCGGCATGGACCGTGATGCGGTCCGCGCCCGCGGCGACGTAATTCGGGATATGCAGCTCCGGCCGTTCGATCATCAGATGGACGTCGTATACGAGCTTCGACGCCGGCCGAACGGCTTGAATGATTTGCGGTCCGAACGTGAGGGTCGGCACGAAATGGCCGTCCATGACGTCGATATGGATCCAATCCGCGCCGGCACGGTCCACGTCTTTGATCTCTTCTCCGAGCGCCGCGAAATCGGCGGACAAAATCGATGGTGCGATGATGATGGACATGTCAGTACCTCCGCTTTTTCTCTTTCATCTCCGCCATGAACAGCGCGTAGTTGGCATGGCGGCTCGGCGCGATTTCGCCGTCTTCCACCGCCTGCAGCACCGCGCATTCCGGTTCATGGATGTGGGTGCAGCCGCGGAACTTGCAAGCGGACGCCCGTTCGCGCATTTCGCGGAAGCAGCTGCCGAGCTCCTCGATGCCGAGCTCCTCGAAGTCCAATTGGCTGAACCCCGGCGTATCCGCCACGAAGCCGCCGCCGATGTCGATCAGCTCGACGTGCCGCGTCGTATGCTTGCCCCGGCCGAGCCGGTTGCTGATTTCATTCGTTTCCAGCGTCAGGCCCGGCACGAGGGCGTTCAAGAGCGACGATTTGCCGACGCCGGACTGGCCGGCGAACACCGCCAAATGCCCCTGCAGCCGTTCCTTGAGCGCTGCCGTCCCCGCGCCGCGCTTCGAGCTAGTGACGAGCACCTCGTAGCCGATCGGCTCGTAGATCCGCTGTACCTCGCGCATCGCGCGCCGCGCCTCTTCCGTTTCCGCGCCGTCCTCGGCCAAATCCTCTTTACTTAAGCATAGTACGGCCTCGATGCCGGCATGCTCGATATGCGCCAGAAATTTGTCGAGGAGCTGCAGGTTCAGCGCAGGCTCCGTGACGGAGAAGACGAGCACGGCCAGGTCCACGTTCGCCACCGGCGGACGGATCAGCTCCGAGCTTCGCGGCCCAATGGCATTGACGGCGCCCTCGCCGTTCTCCGTCTCTTCGAAATCGACGACGTCGCCGACGAGCGGCGATTCGCCCCGTTTCTTGAAGATGCCGCGCGCCCGGCATTGCACGTTCGCCTCGCCTGGCTCCGCGCCTTCCGGACGCACGTAATAGTAACCGCTGAGCGCTTTGACGATTCTGCCGGTCTTGGTTCCCTTAGTGCTCGGTTTCATTGTCGGCTCCATCCGTGTTTGTGCTGCCATTCGTCGGACTCTCCTCGGTGTTGGCCGGCAGGTCGGCCGGCGGCGGGTCCATGCCCGGCACCGTTTCCGGCGGCGCGTCGGCGCCCGATTTGACGTCGTCGTACGTCCGCGTGAACGTATCCGTAAATTGGCCGTCCCGGTAGATTTGCACCTGTGCCTCCGTGTTCGGGTCGAGCACGACCTTCACGGGGAACGTCTCTATATTCTTGATCTTCCGTTTGCCCCATTCGATGTTTTGCCCCGTGGCATCGGAATAGACGATGCGGATCTCGCTCGTCTTGCCCGCTTGCGCCGGAGAAATGACGATGTTGAACGTATATTCGAGCGCGTCGTCCGGCAGGCCGGAGCTGACCGTCAGCGTGATCGCCGATCCTTTCGTCACCTGCGCGTCGGGATCGTACGGATATTGCGCGGTCACTTCGCCCTTCGGCTTATAGCTCGGCTCCCGGACGATATCGGAATCGTTCACGACGAGCCCCAAGGAACGGAGCTGGGCGATGGCTTCGCTTTCCTTCTTGCCGATCACGTTCGGCATCTTCAGCGTCTCCTTGCCCTGGCTGACCGTGAACGAGAACGCCGCGTTCTTCGGATCGAACTGCTCGCCCGCCGGCGGCGTCTGCTCCAGGATCGTTCCCGGCGCTTCGTCGCTGAACGTCTCTTTCTTGGAAATTTGCTTCTCCTGGTCGAGGCCGAGCGCGACGAGCGCCGCCACCGCGTCGTCATAGGACTTGCCGACGTAATTATCGGCCGCCTCCAGCTTCGGGCCGGTGCTGACGTACAGCTTTATGAACGAGCCGACCTTCACGCGCTGCTTCGGCTTGGACTGCTCGTACACGATGTCCTTGGGGACGCCTTCCTTGCTCGTGTAGATCGACGGTTCCTCGACCTTCAGACCTGCCTTCTCGAGCGTCATCCGGGCGTCGGTTTCGTTCATGTTGACGACATACGGCACGTCGACCTCCTCGATATCGAACCAGCCGAGTACGGTCATGGCGCCCCAGTAGACGAGGGCGATCACGACCAGTGTCGACGCGACCGTCACGACGGGCTTCACCCAGCGCCGTCCGCGTTTCTTCTCTTCGAGACCTTCGGCATTCCAACGGTCTTCCTCTACATCGCCCGGTTCGCCCGGCCGCGCGGCGGACGCCGCGGCCGTTCGCTCCGCGGTCGGACGTCCCCGGTCAGTGGCGCCGTACGGCGATGTCCTGTCCGCTCTCGCGGCGGCCGATGATGCAGCGAGCGTATCCGTGATGTTCCCGCGGATCGCGGGCATGACACGGGTCTCGTCGAAGTCCGGATTGTCGAACTCGATCTTCGGCTCCCGCAGCCGCCCGGGCTGCAGGCAGGTTTCGAGGTCGGCCAGCATCTCCGTCGCCGAATGGTAACGCTCGTTCGGGTTTTTGCGCATCGCCTTCAGAATCACGTTCTCCACGCTTTGCGGTATGTACGGATTCAGCTCGCGCGGTTCCTCGAAATTTTCCTGCAAATGCTTCAGCGCGACGCTGATCGGGCTTTCGCCGAGGAAAGGCAGCTTGCCCGTCAGCATCTGGTACAGCACGATGCCGAGTGAATACAGGTCCGACTTCTCGCCGGTCGCGCTGCCCTTGGCGTGCTCGGGCGAGAAATAATGCACCGACCCGACCATGGAGCCCGTTTGCGTGATCGTCGACGACGTGACCGCCCGCGCGATGCCGAAATCCGTGACCTTCACGCGGCCGTTTTTGCCGATAAGAATATTATGAGGTTTAATATCGCGATGGATGATTTGGTTATGGTGCGCGTGCTCCAAGGCATCGCAAATCTGGATCGCGATCTTGACCGCTTCTTCGGCCTGAAGCGGCGCGCGTTCCTTGATGATTTCGTTTAAATTGTTGCCTTCGACGTATTCCATGACGATGTAGTGCGTGTCGTCCTCCTGCCCCACGTCGTAAATGCTCACGACGTTGGGATGCGAGAGCGCCGCGGCGGACTGCGCTTCCCGTCTGAACCGCCGGATGAATTCTTCGTCGTGCACGTATTGCTGGCGAAGCACTTTGACCGCCACGTTGCGGTTCAGCAGCACGTCAAGCGCCTTATAGACAAGCGCCATGCCGCCGCCGCCGATACGCGATATGATTTCGTATCTTCCGCCCAGCTCATGTCCTATCATGTCGATCACCCCTCAAGCTCTGTGTCTTCGGCATGATGCAGCAGCACGACGGTGATGTTGTCGTCCCCGCCGGCTTGCAGCGCAAGCTGTATGAGCCTGTCCGCCTTTTGATCCAGGTCCAGTCCGTTCTGTTCCAGCGTTTCGGCGATCACGGCCGTGCCGACCATGTCGGACAGCCCGTCGCTGCACAGCAGCAGCAGATCGTTCTTCAACCAGGATATGCTGTTGACGTCGACTTCCACTTGTTCGTCCGTACCGAGCGCCCGCGTCAGCACGTTGCGCCGCGGATGCTTCTCGGCTTCCTCGGGCGTGATTTGCCCGGATTTGACCAGTTCGTTCACGAGCGTATGGTCTTCCGTCAGCTGCGTCAGCTTGCCTTCCCGCCATTGATAGGCGCGGCTGTCCCCGATGTGGCCGATGACGGCATGGTCCGCGGACAGCAGCACCGCGACGACCGTCGTGCCCATATTATAATATTGTTCATTGTTGGATGCCGCGTCGAACACGACTTCGTTGGCTTGCAGAATCGCTTGGCCGATGAGCGTCTTGCGCTCCTCCAAGGTCAGGTTCGCCGTCGTGCCTCGCAGTGCTTCGCGCAGCGTATCGACGGCAAGCTGGCTTGCCACTTCTCCTGCCTGGTGCCCGCCCATGCCGTCGGCCAAGATGGCGGCGACGAGACCGGGCTCCAGTTCCTCCGACCAGACCCGGTCTTCGTTCACGAGCCGAATTCTTCCGATATCACTTCGCAAAACCGTTTTCAAGCCTCATCACCCCGCCGTAGACTCCATATGTTTCGCGCGCAATTGTCCGCAAGCCGCTGCAATGTCGTGTCCCTGTTCTCTGCGGATGGTGGCATTGATTTTGTTCTTCTCCAGGATCCGGTGAAATTCGAATATTTGTTCGCGGGGGGTGCGCACGTAATCGCGCTCCGGCACGTGGTTGACCGGAATCAGGTTGACGTGGCAGAGCATGCCCTTCAGCACCTGCGCCAGTTCTTCCGCGTGCTCGCTCTGGTCGTTGACGCCGCCGATCAGCGCGTATTCGAACGTGATGCGCCGTCCCGTCTTCGCGATGTAGTTGCGGCACGCTTCCATGACCTCTTCGAACGGAAACCGGCGGTTGACCGGCATCAGCTTGGAACGCAGCTTGTCGTTCGGCGCGTGGATGGAAATGGCCAGGTTGATCTGGGTGTTCTCCTCGGCGAACTTGTACATGCTCGGCACGATGCCGCTCGTCGATACCGTGATGTGGCGCTGGCCGATGTTAAGTCCCTTCTCGTGGATCATGAGGCGAAGGAACGTCATCGTCGCGTCATAGTTTTCGAACGGCTCGCCGGAGCCCATGATGACGATGCTGGACACGCGCTCGTTCGTCGCATCGAGCATCTGCTGCGCGACGACGACCTGCGCGACGATCTCGCCCGCGGTCAGATTGCGCTTCAAACCGCCCAGCGTCGAGGCGCAGAACGTGCAGCCGATCCGGCAGCCGACCTGCGTGGTCACGCAAATGCTGTTGCCGTAGTTATGACGCATGATGACCGTTTCGATCGCGTGGTTGTCGTGCAGGCCGAACAGAAACTTCACCGTGCCGTCCTTCGACTCGAAGCGGGTGATTTCGTTCAGCGTCACAAACGCGAAATGGTCTTCAAGCTTTTGCCGGAGCGGCTTGGACAGGTTGCTCATCTCGTCGAAGCTCTTCACGCGCTTGACGTACAGCCATTCGAACAGCTGGGCGCCGCGAAACGCGGGCTCGCCGTTCTCCTTCATCCAATCTTGCAGCTGCTCCAGCGTATAATCGTAGATGAACGGTTTCATCGGGTTTACACCTATTTCTTTCGTGAAATGTTGGCTGGCGCCCCATGGATGCGGACCGCCACGTTAATAGTACCATAAACGCCCATAACAGGCCACTTGCGCGCTGTTAGGGGCGTATGGGCAAGACGGTTATGCGGAGCTGTCCGGATCGCGTTTCATCCGGGCGATGAAAAAGCCGTCGCTGCCGAAATGCTGCGGCAGCAGCTGGACCATGCCTTCGAAATCGTCGCCGACGATCCCGTTCGCCCGGAGCGGCTGGAGCACGCGTGAAGGCCACTCGGCATCCAGTTTATACCCTTCGTGCGCCTCCAGAAATTTCAGTACCTGCGTCTCGTTCTCGTCCGTCTCGATCGTGCAGGTGCTGTAGACGAGCGTGCCGCCGGGGCGGACCAGCTTCGCCGCTTCGGCCAGCAGCCGCGCTTGCAGCTCCGCGATTGCCGCGACGTCCGATTCGGTCTTCGTCCATTTGATCTCCGGCTTGCGGCGGACGACGCCGAAGCCGGAGCATGGCGCGTCCAGCAGCACGAGATCGAAGCTGCCGGGCGCGAACCGCTCCGAGAGCGTCGCCGCGTCGCCGACGACCGTCCGCACGGATGCGAGCCCCAGCCGCTCGGCATGCTCGTCGATCAGCCGCTGTTTGTGCGGGTGGACGTCGTTCGCGACGACTTCGCCGCGGTCTTCCATCAGCTCCGCGAGATGCGTCGTCTTGCCGCCCGGCGCCGCGCAGCAGTCCAGCACGCGCATGCCAGGCCCCGGTGCGCAGACGGCCGCCACGAGCATCGAGCTTTCGTCCTGCGGCGTCAGCCAGCCGTCGCGGTAGCCGTCGGACTGCGCCAGATTGCCGCCGCCAGCGGCAACGACGCCTTCGGCCGCGAGCGCGGACGGCGCCGCTTCGGCGCCGTGTTCGGCCAGCAGCGCGACCGCCCGCTCCCGCGACAGCTTGAGCGCGTTGATCCGCGCGCTGTTATGCGGCCGTTCGTTGCCGGCCGCGCAGATCCGCTCCGCGGTTTCCTCGCCGTAGCGGTCGATCCAGCGCTTCACGAGCCAATCGGGATAGGAATGGTCGATGCCGATCCGGCGAACTGGATTCGTCAGCGCGGACGGCCGCTTGAGCTCGTCCAGCCTGCGCTCCATGTTGCGGAGCACGCCGTTCACCATGCCGGAGATGCCGGCATGGCCGCGCCGCTTCGCGATGACGACCGCTTCGTTGACGGCCGCGTGCGGCGGAATGCGGTCGAGCAGCAGCAGCTGGTACGCGCTCATCCGGAGCAGCGCGAGCACCCAGGGCGCCAACTTCCCCAGTCCCTTCACTACCAAGGCGTCCAGCCTGTCGTCGAGCATCCGCAGGTTCTGGATCGTGCCGTACACGAGCTCGGTCACGAGCGCCGCGTCGGCCCGGGACAGCTCGGCAGCCTGCAGCGCACGGTTCAGCTGCAGGTTGCTGTAAGCGCCGGCCTCCATGACCTGCACCAGCGTATCCAACGCGACCTCGCGCGCTGTCTTGGGCCGCGGCACCGGCCTCCGGCCGGACTTGGCCGGTCCCCCGGGTTTGCCGCCCGGGCGCTGTCCGTCCCCGGCCGCCGGACGCGCGCCGCCGGCATGAACGCGCGGCTTCGGCCTCGGCTTGCCGCCGCCGGACGCCGCTCCGCCGCCGCGGGCCTGGCCGCCGGACGCCGGACGCTTGCCGCCGCCGGCCCCGCTCACGCTTCGGCCTCCGCGCCGAAGACCGTGCCCGGCGCGAGCCGAGCGCCCTTCAGCCACTCGGAAGCGGGCATCGCTTTTTTGCCGGCGGGCTGAATGAGGGTCAGCAGCAGCGCGCCTTCGCCCGTCTGCACAGCGATGCCCCGCTCGTCCGCGGCCACCACCGTGCCAGGCGCCGCCGAACCGGTACCGCGGGCCACCGGCTCGCAGCCCCATACCTTGAACGGTTCGCCGTTCCATACCGTGAAGCCGCCGGCCATTGGCGACAAGCCGCGCACTTGGTCATAGATGGCGCGCGCAGGACGGCTCCAGTCGATGCGCTCGTCGTCGCGCGTCAGGTTCGGGGCGTACGTCGCCTCGTCGTGATTTTGCGGGACGGCCTTCGCCGTGCCCGTTTCGAGGGCCGGCAGCGTCTCGGCCAGCAGCTTCGCGCCGGCGGCGGTCAGCTTCTCGAATAGGCTGCCCGACGTGTCCGTCTCCGCGATCGGCACCTCGACGACGCTGATCATGTCGCCGGTATCGAGCCCCTCGGCCATGTACATGATCGTCACGCCGGTCTTCGTCTCCCCATTAATGATCGCGCGTTGGATCGGCGCGCCTCCGCGATAGCGCGGCAGCAGGGAGCCGTGCACGTTGATGCAGCCGAGCCGCGGCACGTCCAGCACCGCCTTCGGCAGGATCTGCCCGTACGCGGCCGTAACGATCAGATCCGGCTGCAGCGCGGCGATGCGCGCCGCCGTCTCCGAGCCGCGCAGCCGCTCCGGCTGCTCGACCGGCAGCCCGCGCAGAAGCGCCGCTTCCTTGACCGGAGGCGGCGTCAGCGTTTTTTTGCGGCCCTTCGGGCGGTCGGGCTGGGTGATGACCAGTTCGACCGTATGGCCAGCATCCAGGATGGCTTCCAGGGAAGGTACGGCGAACTCCGGCGTGCCCATGAACACGATGCGCATGCGGTCACTCTCCGTCCGGGCGGGGCCGCTTGCTGACGTCGTACACCGAGTCCGCGATGTCGGTGAACAGCACCCCGTTCAAATGATCGACTTCGTGCTGGAACGCCCGCGCCAAAAAATCGCTCGCTTCGAGCTCGATCGGCGCGCCGTTGCGGTCGAAGCCCTTCAGCTTGATGTGCTGGGCGCGCCGGACCTCGCCGTTCAGGTTGGCGATGCTGAGGCAGCCTTCCGGTCCGATCTGTTCGCCGGAGCGCTCCACGATTTCGGGATTGACCACCTCGATCAGCCCGTGATCGTCCCCGACGTCCACGACGATGACGCGCTTGGAGATGCCCACCTGCGGCGCGGCCAGGCCGACGCCTTCCGCGTCGTACATCGTTTCCGCCATGTCGTTCAGAAGCTTATGCAAATTGGAATTGAACTTCGTGACCACGGCCGCGCGTTCGCGGAGCACCGGGTCCGGATCCTGAACGATTAATCGAATTGCCATACCATACGACCTCCCAGTCTAAGCTGCTCTCTATAACGTACGTTATAAAATCATTTGCGGATCCACGTCCACGCTCATGGTGACCGGCTGCTGCCCGTTCGCGCCCGCAAGATGCGCGATCGCTTGCTGCAGCAGGTCCGCAGCCCCCACGTTTCCCCGATATTTTAGCATACATTGAAAACGATAGCGATCTTTCATGCGGGGGATCGGCGAGGCGACGGGACCCAGCACGTCCATGAACCGGCTGCCGTCCCCTTCGTCCGAGCTCTGGATGCCAGCAGCCCGGGCCAGGTCCCGCAGCGCCCTCGCGAGCTTCTCGCCTTCCCCGATGACGAGCGCGAGCTGCTCGTGGGACAGCGTCACGAGAATGAGCCGGCAAAACGGCGGATACGCCATGAACCGGCGGTGCTTCAGCTCCTCCCGGACGAACGACGCATAGTCGTGATGCCGCGCGCTGACGATGGCGTAGTGCTCGGGATTATACGTCTGCACGATGACTTCGCCCGGCAGCTCGTGGCGGCCGGCCCGCCCCGCGACCTGGGTCAGCAGCTGGAACGTCTTCTCCGCCGCCCGGAAATCGGGCAGATGCAGGGACGTATCCGCGGCGATGACGCCTACCAAGGTCACATAAGGAAAATCGAGCCCTTTCGCGACCATCTGCGTGCCGAGCAGCACGTCCGCTTCCCGGTTGCCGAACTGCGTCAGCCATTTCTCGTGCGAGCCCTTCTCCGTCGTCGTGTCGACGTCCATCCGAATCACGCGGATGCCCGGAAAGAGCTTCGCCAGCTCCTCCTCCACCCGCTGCGTGCCGGTGCCGAAGAACCGGATATGCTCGCTCTCGCAGGACGGGCACGCCTTCGGCTCCTGTTCGGCGTGGCCGCAGTAATGGCAGCGCAGCGCCCGCGATTTCTGATGAAAGGTGAGCGAAATGTCGCAATGCGGACACTGCGCCGTATAGCCGCAGGACCGGCACATGACGAACGTCGAATAGCCTCTGCGGTTCAGCAGCAGCACGGATTGCTCGCCGCGCTCGAGCCGCTGCCGCAGCCCTTCGTGCAGCTGGCGGCTGAACATCGAGCGGTTGCCGTCCTTCAGCTCGTCACGCATGTCAACGACGTGCACCTTGGGCAGCGGCCGGCCCGCAACCCGGTCCGGCATCGGCAGCAGCGCTGCGCCGCGCCGCGGAGCCGCGCCTTCGCCGGGCGCCTCCTGGCCGACGCGGGAAGCCGAGGCGGCGACGAACGACTCCAGCGACGGCGTCGCCGAGCCGAGCACGACGACGGCGCCGTGCTGGGCCGCCCGCCGGACCGCGACGTCCCGGGCGTGGTACTTGGGGCTTTCTTCTTGTTTATAGGACGACTCGTGTTCCTCGTCGATAATAATGAGTCCGATGCGCTTGAACGGCGCGAACACGGCCGAGCGCGCGCCGACCGCCACCTGCGCGCGCCCTTCGCGGATTTTGCGCCACTCGTCGTAGCGCTCGCCGCTCGACAAGCGGCTGTGCAGCACGGCAACAGCGTCGCCGAAGCGGCCCTTGAAACGTTCGACCATTTGCGGCGTGAGCGCGATCTCCGGCACGAGCACAATCGCCTGCCGCTCCTCGTTCAAGCAGCGTTCGATCGCCTGCAGGTATACCTCCGTCTTGCCGCTGCCCGTCACGCCGTGCAGCAGGAACACGCGGGACGCCCCGTCGTCCAGCGCCTCCGCGAGCTCGTCGTAGACCGCCTGCTGCCCGTCCGTCAGGCGCAGCGGCGCCGTCTTCCCGAAGCCTCGGCCGGCGTACGGATCGCGCCGCTGCTCCGTCTCGCGGATCGCGAGCCAGCCCTTCGCCTCCGCGCCGCGGATCGTGCCGGTCGTCGTTGCGAGCGCCTGCGCCAGTGCGGCGAGCGGAATCGGCTCGGCATGCTCGAGCATGTATTGCGCCGCTTCCCGCTGCTTGGCCGCCCGGGCCGACGCGTTCGCGAGCTCGGCGCGGACGGCGTCCGCATCCTCCGGCGGAAACACCGTCAGCACCTTGCGCACCGAGAGCCGGTCGCGGATCGACACCCGCTCCTCCAGCATGCCACGGCCGATCGCCGCCTTGACGGACGCCGCCGCCTCGGGAAACCGTTCCTGCAGCAGCGCGAGCCGCACTTCGCCGCCTTGCTGCCGCAAGTACCGCAGCCATGGCTCTTCCTCCGGACCGAATAGCCCGTCCGGTTCCGCCGCCGCATCCTCGGACAGCGTCACGACGGAGTCCGCCTTGCCCTTCAGCGCGGACGGGATCATCGCCTGCAGCGCCGTCGTGAGCGGGCAGCAATACTTGTCGGCGATCCACTGCGCGAGCTCGACGAGATCCGGCGACAGCGGCGGCAGATGGTCGAGCAGCTCCGCGATGGGCTTCAGCTTCCGCGCGTCCACCTCCGCGAACGGCGCGATGCCGACGACGAAGCCCTGCAGCACGCGGCCGCCGAACGGCACGCCGACCCGGCTGCCGACCTCCACCCAGCCGGCCATCGCGCCCGGGATCGCATAATCGAACGGCCGGTCCGTCGCGCGGCTCGGCACATCCACGATGACTCTCGCGATCATTCCGCGGCCCCCGGATCCGCCTTCGCGTTCATCCGCTCCGCGATCCGGGCGAGCAGCCGCTCCGCCACTTCGCGCTTGGGCAGCTGCGGCAGCGCTTCGACCAGCCCTTCCGGCCCGAAGACCTGCACGACGTTCGTATCCACGTGGAAGCCCGCGCCTTCCTGCGACACGTCGTTCGCGACGACGAGGTCGCAATGTTTGCGCGTCAGCTTATCCATGGCGTAGGCCGCCACGTTTTCCGTTTCCGCCGCGAAGCCGACCAGATATTGATGCGTCTTCCGTTCGCCGAGCGTCTTCAAAATATCGGTCGTCCGCTCCAGCTCGACGACGAGCCGTTCGCCGGTCTTCTTGATTTTGGACGGCGCCTGCGCGACCGGCCGGTAATCGGCGACGGCTGCCGCCTTGATGACGAGATCCGCGAATTCGTATCGCGCCAGCACCGCCTGGAGCATCTCCTCCGCCGATTCCACGCGGACGAGCTCGACGCCGCCGATCGGCGCCGCCGTCGTCCGCGCGGCGATGACGGTGACGTCCGCGCCGCGGTTCGCCGCCGCTTCCGCCAGGGCAAAGCCCATTTTGCCGGACGAATCGTTCGTCAGATACCGCACAGGATCGAGCCGTTCCACCGTGCCGCCCGCCGTAATCAGCACCTTCTTGCCCGCCAGCTCCGTACGGGAGGCGAACCACTGCTTCACCGCGAACACGATCTCCTCCGGCTCCGCGAGCCGTCCTTTGCCGACGTAGCCGCAGGCCAGGTTGCCCGTGCCCGGCTCCACGAACCGGACGCCGCGCTCCGCGAGCACCGCCATGTTCCGCTCCACGGCCGGATGCGCGTACATGTGCACGTTCATCGCCGGAGCCACGATGACCTGGGCCGTCGCCGCCAGGAGCGTCGTGCTCAAGAAATCGTCCGCGAGCCCGTTCGCCATTTTGCTGAGCACGTTCGCCGTCGCCGGCGCGACCAGCACCAGATCCGCGCTGTCCGCCGCGTCGATATGGGCGACCACGGACGGATCGAATTCGTCGAACGTGTCGAGATAGACGGGGTGGCGCGATAGCGTCTGCAATGTCAGCGGCGAGATGAATTTGGTCGCCGATTCGGTCATGATGACGCGCACGTTCGCGCCCGCCTGCGTCAGCCGGCTGCAAATCGTCGCCGCCTTGTAGGCCGCGATCCCCCCCGTAATACCGAGCAAAATCGTTTTTCCCTGCAGCATGGCTGCCTCTCCTCTCTGTTCCCGTGGCCGCGCCGCCGACCGGTCGGTCCCGCGGATAGCGCCGCTCCCTTTTCCGGGATGAAAAAAATAACAACCGCGAGGGTTGTTATTCCTGTTCGTCCGTGTCTTTCTTGTTCAGCGTGCTTTCGACCACGAGAATATCGTGATAGATTTCTTCGAGCGCGACGCCCACGTATTTGTGAGACTTCGGCGAGCGGATCTCGCTCTTGCTGCCGTCCCGCAGCTTGCGCGCCCGGCGCGAGGCCGCGACGACCAATGAATATTTGCTGTCGACTTTCTTCATCATTTCATCGATGGATGGATATAACAACCTGCTTTCACCTCGCTCATGCTTTCTCGGAAGCTGCTTTCATTTCTTCGAGTTCTTCGACAAACCGTTCCCTGCGGCAGTGCTCCGCGACAATGATGCTTTGAATCCGATGGCAAGCTGCGTCGATCTGGTCGTTTACGACGGCATAATCGTAATAATGAATCAAATTCATCTCTTCCACCGCGACGTTCATGCGATGGTCGATGATATCGGCATTCTCGGTGCCGCGTCCCGTAATGCGCTGTTTGAGCACGTCAAGAGACGGCGGCACCAAGAAGATGAATACGCCTTGCGGAAATTTCTCTTTCACTTTCAGCGCGCCCTGCACCTCGATTTCAAGGATGATGTCCTTGCCCGAGGCCAGTGTCCGCTCCACGAAATCACGCGGGGTGCCGTAATAATTGCCGACGTACTCTGCGTATTCCAGCAGCGCGTCGCGCGCGATCATGTCCTGAAATTGTTCCTTGCTCTTAAAAAAATAATTGATGCCGTCGATTTCTCCCTGGCGGGGCTTACGCGTCGTCGCCGATACGGAATACACCAGATCGTTCTGCTTATGCCGAAGCTGCGCGCACACGGTGCCCTTGCCCACGCCCGAAGGACCGGACAATACGATTAACAATCCTCTTTTCATAAGACTCCCCGTAACTTTATTCGTCGTGATCGTCATCCTTGGTCGAGAGACGATGCGCAACCGTTTCCGGCTGCACGGCGGACAAGATGACATGATCGCTGTCCGTGATGATGACGGCGCGCGTGCGGCGTCCGTACGTCGCGTCGATCAGCATGTGCCGGTCGCGCGCCTCCTGAATGATCCGCTTGATCGGCGCCGATTCCGGACTGACGATCGAAATGATCCGATTCGCGGACACGATGTTGCCAAAGCCGATATTAATGAGTTTGATGGCCATGTTAAGGTTCCCCTCCGGTATCTCTCGTGCTTGGTTAGGAATAGTACACGATCTATCGATAAGCGCAAGAATGAAGGCGTCTGCCGATGGCAGAATATTGCACTATTCTTGACGAAAAAAGTCCGGAGCATACGTTGCGCCAGCCGAAAGCCCAAGCGGAGGCGCGGGGTTTCGGGCCCCTTATTGTAACGCATCGGGGCGCGGCATGGCAAGTGCATCCAACGTCTATATTAATCCATTTTTATCGGACGAACAAGTGTTAAAGCGCAATCGCGAGAAATAACGAGGTTACCTCGCCAAACTGCCCGTTTTTCGCCAGACGTAATCGGTCAGCTTCACCGTCATGTCGTATAGCATGAACGGCGTGATCAGGTAGATGCCCTTGAAATGGTCCATCGCCGCGTCCAGCAGTTCTTCGGCGATGCGGACGCCTTCGGCGCGGCCCGCTTCGCCCTCCAGGCCGGCCATCCGGCCGCGGACGTCGTCCGAGAGCTGGATGCCGGGCACCTCGTTGTGGAGGTACTCCGCGTTGCGGCCGCTCGCGAGCGGCATGACGCCGATGAAGATCGGCACGTTCAGATGCTTGGTCGCCTCCGCGATCCGCGCGATCAGCGCCTTGTCGTAGACTGGCTGCGTCATGATATAGTCGGCGCCCGTTTCGATTTTGCGCTCCAGCCTGGCGATCGCCTTGTCCAAATACTTCACGTTCGGATTGAACGCCGCGCCGGTGACGAAGCTCGCCTTCTGCTTGAGCGGCTTCCCGGAAAACGCGACGCCTTCGTTCAGCTGCTTGATCATGCGGATCATTTCGAACGAGGTCAGGTCATAGACCGAGCTGGAATCCGGCAGATCGCCGAAGCGCGCCGGGTCGCCGGTCACCGCGAGCACGTGGTCGATCCCGAGCGCGTCGAGGCCCATCATGTGCGATTGCGTCCCGATCAGGTTGCGGTCGCGGCAGGCAATGTGCACGAGCGGCTTGATGCCGATCTGATGCTGCACGAGCGAAGCCAGCGCGATGTTGCTCATCCGCGTGACGGCCAAGGAATTGTCGGCCATCGTCACGGCGTCGGCTCCGGCCGCCTTCAGCGCCTTGGCGCCGTCCATGAACTTGCGGATGTCCAGGTCGCGCGGCGGGTCGAGCTCGACGATGACCGTGTGGCGCCGGTTGACGAGGTCCACGATGGACGGCTCCGTCTTCGGCGCGCGTTCCGCCGGCTTCGTCTCGCGGACGGTCAGGCGCTCCGCCGGCGCGGCCGCCAGCCGGTCCACCGGGTCGACCGGCCGCGGCGCGTAGCCGTCCAGCGCCGCGGCGATCGCCGCGATATGCTCCGGCGTCGTCCCGCAGCAGCCGCCGATGACGCGCGCGCCGCGGTCGGCGAATTTGCGCGCCGATTCCGCGAAATAATCCGGCGTCGACGTGTATTGGTACTTGCCGTCGACGTAGTCCGGAATGCCCGCGTTCGGGAAGACCGACAGCGGCAGCCCCGGCTCTCCACCGATGGCGTCGATGGCGCGGAGAATGCCGTTCGGGCCGCTGCGGCAGTTGAAGCCGACGACGTCGGCCCCTTCGAGGCGCAGGCTTTCGAATGCCGCTGCGATCGGCTTGCCGTCGAGCGTCACCCCTTCCTTCTCCACGGCGAACTGGCAGATGACCGGCAGGTCGGACCGCTCGCGCACGATCCGGAGCGCCAGCACCGCTTCTTCGAGATCGTAGAACGTCTCCAGCAGGACGCCGTCGACCCCTTCAGCGAGCTGCGCCCCGATTTGCTGGCGGAACAGGCCTTCCAGTTCGGACGGCGCGATGTTTTTGCGCTTGCCGGCCCGGATGGAGCCGACCGCCGCGACGACGTACGCGTCGCCGCCGACGGCTTCGCGGGCGATGCGCACGCCCGCGCGATTGATCGCTTCCACCTCGGCGTCCAGCCCGTAATTGGCCAGGCTCATCCGGTTGGCGGAGAACGTGTTAGTTTCGATGATTCTCGCTCCGGCGTCGTAGTAGCGGCGATGGACGTCCGCGATAACCTCCGGCCGGAGCAAGTTGAATTCTTCGTAGGAAACGCCGACAGGGAACCCCATCCCATACAGGTAGGTTCCCATCGCGCCGTCGCCGGTCAAGATACGCGCCTTCAGCGCTTCCCTCAAATCCGGTTTCATATGTCAAAACTCCTTCATCCGATGCTTAGACCGTTCCGCGGAATACTTCCTCGGCCGGACCCGTCATGAACACGTAGTTGGTCGCCTCGTCCCACTCGATCAGCAGGTCGCCGCCCTTCAGCGACACCGTCGCCGTCCGGTCGGTCAGGCCGTTCAGCACCGACGCCACGACGGTCGCGCACGCGCCCGTGCCGCACGCCAGCGTCGGGCCTGCGCCGCGCTCCCATACGCGCATGTCCGTGCGGTCCTTGGCGCGCACCGTCACGAATTCGACGTTGATCTTGCGCGGGAAGAGCGGATGCGATTCCAGCTTCGGCCCCCACGCCGCGAGGTCGAAATTGGCCGCGTCGTCGACGTAAATGACACAGTGCGGGTTGCCCATGGACACCGCCGTGAACTTGAATTCGCGGCCGTCCACTTCGATCGGATGGCCGATGACCGGATTGGCGTCGATCGTCGTCGGCACCTTGAGCCCTTCGAGAATCGGCTGGCCCATGTTGACGCGCACCCGGCTCACTTTGCCGTTGTCGACGGTCAGCTGCAGTTCCTGCACGCCCGCGCCGAGCGTCTCGATCGTCAGCGTCTCCTTGTCCGTAAGGCCGTTGTCGTACACGTACTTCGCCACGCAGCGGATCGCGTTGCCGCACTGCTCCGCCTCGGAACCGTCCGAGTTGATGATCCGCATCCGGAAGTCCGCCCGCTCCGAGGGCAAAATATAAACGAGGCCGTCCGCGCCGATGCCGAAGAAGCGGTTGCACAGCCGTTCCGCCAGCTGCGCCGCGTCGTCCGGCAGTTTCGATTCGCCCGCGACCACGATGAAGTCGTTGCCGAGTCCGTGCATTTTCGTGAAGTTCATGATTCCTGGTCTCCCCGTTCGAAGAAATTTGTCGAAAAACATCATGAGTGCCGGTTGGCCACCATGCTAATTAAGAGTTAGTGTACCTTAGAACGGGGGGAATTGTCGACTGTTTTCCGGCTCGTTACCGGTGCTGACGCACGTCGTCCCTATTCGGGAATTGCCGTCCGAACGCCCGGCCAGTGGCGCCATAGGTCGACGAGCGGCGCGCGCCAGTCGTTCCGGCGGTCCTTATGGTCGACGCGAAAATAGACGGAACAGCGGATGCGGTCCGACTGATTAACGCCGCCCGCGTGGACGAGCTGGTAATGCGTAATAATCAAATCGCCGGGCTCGCCCGTAATCTGGACCCCCTTCGGCAGCGGCACGCGGTCCGACCGGTGTCGTTGCCGGATGCCCTCGTCCGTCAGCAGCGCCTCCGGACCGTGCTCGCGGAAGAACGCCTCATAGTCCCGGTGGGTGCCGGGATAGACCTTGAAATTGCCGCGGTCCGGCTCCGTCTGATCGCTCAGCATGACGCCCACGAGCGCCGTGAAATTCTGCGCGATTCCTTCCTTCACGCGGAGAACGCCGTCCAAGTGCGCGCCGAGATCGTCGGGCGGATTGTCCGCGTAGTCCGGGAAGCGTAGCGCGATCTGGCCCGCGCCGATCGAATAATAGGCCTCTTCGCCGATCAGCGAATCGACGATGGATTTGATGGGCGTCCGGTTGAACAGGTCGGTAATGACCGGCCTGTTTTCCAGCTCCCTGCAGTAGTTCGCGCCTCTGTGCCCGGCCGGGATGCCTTGACCGATCGAATGGTTGATCGCTTTCATGGCCTCGCGGACCATGATGTCCGGTACGGCGCCCGGAATCTTCACGTAGCCTCGTTCGATCAGATGCTCGCGCTGCATGTGCGTAAGCCGCATTCGTCTTCCTCCTCAGGTTTCGGTTATACGCCGATCAGCCTCCGTGCTCCCGGGACAGCCGATACGCGCCATCGTCGCGGTACTGCTGCGGCGTTTGTCCGAAATAGTCTTTGAATACCTTCGAGAAATACGTCGCGTTTTGATAGCCGAGCCTGGACGCGACGTCCATGATTTTGTCCGTTCCGGACTTCAGCAGCGCGGCTGCTTTCTCCATGCGCAGCCGAAGCAGGTACTGCCCGATGCTCTCGCCCGTCTCCAGTTTGTAGATTCGCGACAGATAAACCGGGTGCAGGCCTATGTGCTCGGCAATGGACTGGATCGATACGTCCCTGGAGAGTTCTTCCTCGATAAAGGACCGTACCCGATCGACGATGCCCCTGCGGTTCATTCTCATGTCCCGCTCCAGCAGTTCCTCGATCTTCCCGAAGACGCGCATCGCCCAGCCTCTGAGCTCCGCCAGCGTCCGGTACTGCGGCTGCGCAAGCTGCGCCGCGTCGCCGCCGATCGCGTCGGCCAAGGCGAAGCCGCTCTTGTGCGCGATGTGCAACACCGCGCCGGAAAGGGCAAAAAAAAGCTCCATCGCATGCTCGCTGGTCATTCGCATGGCCGCCGCTTCCGCGAAAATCGTCTGCAGCTTCTCCCTTACCGCCTCCCAGCGGCCGGCGTCCAGCAGATGCAGCAGCGTCGGCGGCTCGTACAGGGCCGACAATGCCCCGACGCGGCTGCCTTCGCCGCCGTCCCGGCGGGTGCCGGCGACGAGGATCAGCTCCCCGTCCCTGCCGAGCCGTTCCCGTACGACCGCGAGCGCCTGCTCGTACAGCTCGGCGATGCGCGCCGGAAACGCCGACCATTCGGCGATCACGACCGAAACGCCGACCTTCAAATACCGCTTCACGTTCTCCTGAAGCTGCACGGCGAGGCGCTCGGCAAGCTTCAGCGGCCGCCCTTCCGCAAGGGCGCTCTCTCCGTCGCCGCGGCGGTTCTTCGGCTTGACGCAGAGCACGAGATGGTCGTGCACGTCCCTGCGCGACCAAAATTCGAAGTCGCGCTCGCCGAGCTCCTCCGCGATATTGACGATGGCATATTCCAGCAGCGACAGCCGCTGGAAATCGCGGCCGGCGAAATCCTCCTCCAGGCGCACCAGCAACAGCGAGAACGGGTCGCCGTCCTCGAACGGCAGGCCGTACAGCGCAAGCTTCTGCCGCAGCCGGTCCGCCGAATACCGCTTGCCCTGCAGCAGCTCGCCGAGCAGATTGCTGCGCAGCAGCGGCAAATGCTGCTCCAGCGCTTCCTCCGCCCGCCGCTGCGAGACGACGGCCTCCCATTCCCGCTCGATCCGGCCGATCGCCCGTTCGACGGCCCGCAGCAAATCGTTTTCGCGGATCGGCTTCAGCAAATAATCGACCGTTTCGCTCTGCAGCGCCTGGCGCGCATAATCGAAGTCGGCATAGCCGGACAGGATAAGGCATTTGATCCTGCTCCACCTTGCCCCGATCTGGGCCGCCAGCTCGAGTCCCGACGCGCCCGGCATGCGGACGTCGGTAATGACGATATGGATCGTCTCCGTCTCGAGCACACCCAGCGCCTCCTCGGCGGAGAACGCCTTGAACACCTCCGAGATCCCAAGCCGGCTCCACGGCATCGTGAGCGCCAAATTGTCGACGACCGCCTCTTCGTCATCCACTACGAGCAGCCGGTACATCGCGTCCCACCTCCCTGTCCAGTCTTGTCCAAGCGAGCGTAACCCGGATGCCGCCTTCCGGAAGCAGGCTCATGCCGATGCCGGAGCCATCGCCGTACTGGATTTTCAGCCGCTGATGGACGTTCCAGACGCCGCATCCCATGCTTTCGTCCATGGTCCGGTCCATCGTCTCCATCAGCCGCACCAGCGCATCCTGCGACATCCCCGCGCCGTCATCCTCGACGACGAGATAGTTGTACGCGTCCTCCTGCCGGCCGCGAATCGCGATTCGACCTCTTCCCGGCTTGCGCTCAATCCCGTGCACGATCGCGTTCTCCGCGGCCGGCTGCACGATCAGCCGCGGAACGGGCAGCTCCATCATCTCCTCGGGAACGTCGATTTCGTACTCGAACCGCTTCATGCGCATTTGCTGGATTTCCAAATAATTGCCCACGAAGCCGAGCTCGCTGCGCAGCGTGACCGTCTGCTTCTCCACGCGCGTGTTGTACCGGTAATATTCGCCGAGGTTCAGGGCCATCTTCTCCGCCAGATCGAGCGCGCCGAGGCGGATCATGCTTTGGACGTAGAACAGGCAGTTATAGAGAAAATGCGGATTGATCTGCGACTGGAGCTGCTTGAGCGTCGCCTCCCTTGTCCGGATTTCCTCCATATATACCTTTTCCACGAGCCGCTGGATTTCCTGTGCCATTTCGTTGAATCTGGAAAAAACGAACGAAAACTCGTTCTCCCTCCGCTGAAACATCCGAACGGCATAATTGCCGTGCTTGATCTCCCGCAAACTGAAGATGAGCTGCCTGATCGGAATTTGCACATTCCGGTAAAGCAGCAGCAGCGCCAGTATGCTGAGCACGAGCAGCAGGCCGACAGAGACGTAGAACAGCTTGCTCACCTCGCGAATCGGCGCAAGAATGCTGCCGATCGGCACATAATCGACCAAGTACCAGCCGAGGCTCGGGATTTTCGTGGAACTGATCATGTAGTTTTGGCCGCCGAGCGCGATCTTCATGGACCGGACGTCCGGAAGCGGCATGCCCGCGAGCGACCGCTGCAATTCGGCGGCAATAGCGCCGTCCATCGAACGGTTGCCGATCATGCCGTCCTCCGGACTGAACAGAAACGGATCGTCCCCGCCGCTGCGCTTGAAATCGTCCAGCATGCGCCGCAGGCTGTCGACGGGAAAGCTGGTCCGGATAATGGCGTTCGCCTGATCGGGATGCGCGTAGGCGGAATACGGCTCGACCGTGTAGCGGGTAAAATAGTCGTCCTCCGCCGGCGTATCCGGCGACCGGTGCAGTCTCCAGCCGGCACTGACGTCCTTCAGGAATGCGTCCTTGTCGAACGGCTCCTCCGTGCTCGTCGAGATGACGAGACCGCTCGCCGGCGAATAGAAGGCGAGCCGGTTCTGGAAGCTGGTCGAGATGCTGCCGAGCAGCAGCTTCTCGTAAATCGCATTGATCATCCGGTCCCGGTCGTAGCCGCGGCTCGATTGGAGGGCAAGCTGGAAGTCGAGCACGTCCGAATCCCGCATCAGCTGCAGCGAGAACATCGACAGCTGCTCGATCTGCCCGCCGATCTGATTCATGAACACCGACAGCTGCTTCAGCTTCGATTTGCGGATCTCATCCTCGACGAGCGTCGAGCTTCGGTCGTTCACGTACGAGAACAGCAGTACGATCGGAATCAGCAAGGCGCAGATGAGGAAGGCCATTTTGCCGAAAATGCTGAATTTCACGCGCATGGATGGAGCCACCTCCGTTTACGTTTCGCTTCAGCCCCCGATTGTAGCAGGTCGATCCGCCGCGCGTACAGCCCCTTATTCCTTCACTGAACCGAGCGTCATGCCGTGCACGAAATATTTTTGCAGGAACGGGTACACGGCCAGCACGGGCAGCGCCGACACGAAGATGAGCGACGCCTTCAGCGTCCGGTCGGACAGATTCGAGAACTCCCGCGGGTCCATGCTGAGCTTCGTGAAATCCGTCGCCGCCACGACCGTCTGCAGGAAGGTCGACATCGGATAGTTGCGAAAATCGGACATGTAGATGAGCCCGTCGAACCAGGAATTCCAATTGCCGACGATCGTGAACAGCCCGAGCGTGGCGAGCGACGGAAGCGAGATCGGCAAATAGATGCGCAGAAGCGTACGGAAATGGCCGGCTCCGTCGATCAGCGCCGCTTCTTCGAGCTCCTTCGGAATACCGCGGAAGAAATTCATCATCAGCACGACGTTGAACACGTTCGCGGCGCCCGGCAGCACGAGCGAGGCGATCGTGTTGGTCAATCCGAGATGATAGACAACCAGGTAGGACGGGATGAGCCCGCCGCTGAACAGCATCGTGAAGACGATGATCCAGGCGTAGGCCGTCCGTCCCCGGAAGACGCGGTCTTCCTTCGACAAGGCGTACGCCGCCGTGCACGTCAGCGCCATTGTCAGCGTGGTGGCAAGCGCCGTTCGTTCGACCGCGATCCAGAACGAACGGATGAAATTTTGATTGTCGAACGTTTTGGCGTACGCGTCGAGCGTGAATTTGATCGGCCAGAACGCGACGAGACCGGCATCCGCCGGCTCCTTGGAGCTGAAGGAAATGGCCAGCACGTTCAGCAGGGGCGCGATGCATAGCAGCGCGGCCGCCGCGAGAAAAACCGCGTTGAACCGGGCGAATACGCGGTAGCCGAGCGAGTAGTTGTTCCGCATTGCCGTATCCCTCCCTAGAAAATGCGGTAATTGGCCGCTTTATTGGCCGCTCCGTAAGTCAGGACGATCAAGACGAAGCCGACGACGGATTTGAAGAGACCGACGGCCGTCGCGAAGCTGTAGTTGGAGCCCTGCAGGCCGACCCGGTAAACGAACGTGTCGATGATATCTCCCTTATCGTAGACGAGCGGCGAGTACAGGTTGAAAATCTGATCGAAGCCGGCGTTCAGAATGTTGCCGAGCGACAGCGTCGCCAGCACGACGGCGATCGGTAATATCGACGGGATCGTAATGTGAATCGTCTGCTGCCATCTGTTCGCGCCGTCGATGTCCGAAGCCTCGTACAGCGACGGATTGACGCCCGTCAGCGCCGCGAGATACACGATCGTGGAGAAGCCGAATTCCTTCCAGATATCGCTGATGACAATCGTCGCCCGAAACCAGTTCCCGTCGCCGAGAAACATGATCGGATCGATGCCAAACAGCGCGGCGAGCCCCCGGTTCAGCAGCCCGTTCACCGACAGGAGGTCGGTCAGAATGCCGCCTAGAATGACCCAGGACAGGAAATGGGGCAAGTAGACGAACGTCTGTACCGTCCGTTTGAACGCCGTCTTCCGGACTTCGTTCAGCAGCAGTGCGAAGACGAACGGCACGACGAACCCGGCCGCGATTTTCAGGAACGAAATGATGAACGTGTTCCAAATGACCTGCACGCTGTCGGGATACGTGAACATATATTCGAAATGCGTCAGCCCGGCCCAGGGCGAGCCCGCGAAACCGAGCCACGGCTTATAGTCCTGGAAAGCGATGACGAGTCCCAGGATCGGCACGTAGCTGAAGACGGCGATGAATAGGATCGTCGGCAGCAGCAGCGCGTGCAGCTGCCAGGTTTTGCGCAAATAAGCCTTCATGGGGCGCCGGCACCTCCTCTTCTTGCTGGCGGGCGCGGCGGCCGGAGCATGCGGCCCGCGATTCGCCGGGCCGCCGCTGACGAAGCATGCCGCTGCCTGCCGCGATGATGCAAGCGGCATCCGGCGGATGCCGGGTTCTTTATTGGCCGCCTACGGATGTCCACCAATCGTTAACTTCCTTCGTGATCTCGTCGCCTCCGCCGGCCTTCCATTCCTGGACGAACCGGTCGAAATCGTCGATCGGCGTTTTGCCGTACACGATCTTGATGAACGTTTCCTTCTCGCTCTTGTCGAGCAGCTCGGCCTTGGAGCTCATCGTCTTCGTGCTGGCGCCGGTGAAATGGTTGGGCATGCTCTTGCCGATCAGGCCGTCGTTGATGACGAGCCCCTGCAGCACCGGCTTCGGATCCTGCGCGCGGGATTGCAAATACGGCGTCGAGACGTCGCCGGACAGCGCCTTCTGCACGAGGTCCTCATTCGAGTATTGCCCCGGCGAAACGCCGCCCACGATCGGAATCGGCGCGTTTTTGCCCGGCAGCTGATCCTTCGGCAGCAGCTTGCCGTCCTGCAGCTTATAATCGTAATCCTCTTGGTAGCCGTACTTGAACGGGGAATCCGGGTCCAAGAAAGCCGGTCCGTAGATGACGTCGAAATAATCGAAGAACGCCTCGTACTGGTTAAACTCCTTGCCGAACACCATGAAGCCGTTAGCACCCGCGGTCGACCGGCGGGCGGTCTGGCCGCCGGGTCCTGCTGGCAGGGGGATCGGCTCGTAGGTCGCGCCCTTGACGTTCACCGTTACGTCCTGCAGCGGCCAGCCGCCCATCCAGGCCGGACCGGCGATAAGGCCCGCTTTGCCCTTCTGCCACCATTCCGCCGCCTTGTAGGCGTCGTTGAGCGACAGATCCTGAGCGAGATAGCCTTTCTCGTACCAGTCGTGCAGCTTGGCGAGGCCCTGCTTGACCGACGGCTGGATCGAGGCGTATTGCAGCGAGCCGTCGGCCGCCTTCGACCAGATGCCCGGAATATCGTTGCCGTACGCGCCGAACACCCAGTCGGTCGATGCCATCCAGTCCATCAGCGAATCTTTGCCGGCGACGGCCAGTCCGATCGTATCCTTCTTGCCGTTGCCGTCCGGGTCCTGCGTGACGAAGGCGTCCATGACCTTCTCCAGGTCGTCGATCGTCTTCGGCGCCTCCATGCCGACCTTCTTCAGCCAGTCGGTCCGGATCCACAGGATGTTGTCGAACTGATGAGTCCAAATGAACGGAATGCCGTACCGTTTGCCGTCGATCGTCACCGAATTCCAGACATCGGCGTTGTCGGCGTACAGCTTCTTCAGCCGATCGGACGCGTACTTGTCGAACATGTCGTCGACCGGCTGGATTTTGCCCGCCTCGACGAGATCCTTCAGCAGCACCTTGTCGCCGAAATTGAGAATGTCCGGCAGCCGCTCGCCGCTCGAAAGCGAAAGCTTGATTTTGTTCTCCAGCGTCTCGCCCTGCTTGGCGACGATCCACGCGTACTTCAGGTCGATGCCCATGTTGTCGCGCGCCCAGCGGATAATCGGCGTGTTCTCGATCGAGTCCCCGTTCACGAATTTCGTGTCGCCGCCAATCCAGGCGCCGGTCGTAATCGTAACGGGCGGATCGAATTTGCCATCCTTCTTGGCCTGGCCGCCGCCCGGCAGCGTATTCGCTCCCGCTGGCGCGTTCTGATTCGCCGTACCGCTTTCGCCGGGAGGCGGATCCCCCTTCGCGCAGCCGCCGAGGAGCAGCGTGCCGCCAAGCGCAAGCACGGAAGCCGTTATATAACCCTTCCTCATCCATTTCATCCTGTATATCCCTCCTGCAACTTGATTTCGCCGTACACTCAAATTGTAAGAAAGCGTTTTCCGTTTGTAACCTATAAAAAAACGAACCTTTCCATGAATATCCTAACTTTTAGCAGAGATTTCCACTAAAAAAAAGAACCGCCGTTGATCGGCAGTCCTCATAAATTAAGCGGCATGAAGAAGCAAAGCGCTATCGCGAACGCCTCATCCGCCCGGCTTGAGGCGGATTCGGCTCCGCCGTGCCCGTGCCGAAGTTTTCGAAGACGATCGCCGCGCCGCCCGGGCTCAGCACGCGGTCGATCTCGGCCATGATGGCCGCGAGATTGTCCTGCCAGCCAACGACCGAAGAGCTCGCCGAGTAGCAAATGGTCCAACCCGCGGTCAGCAGGTCGACGGAACAGTCCGCCAAGGGCAGGCGGTCGTTGGTCCCCGCCGCAACGGTCCAATTGGCCGCGCCTTGCGCGCGCAGCCGATCCGCGGCGAATCGGAGCATCTCCTCCGAGGCATCCGTCGCTCGGACGGTCAGCACATGCGGCTCGAGCAGCGCGGTCAGCCGTCCCGTACCCGCGCCGATGTCCGCCGCGTCCCGTGCCCGCAGATCCGGCGCGACCGTCCGGATGGCGCTCAGCAGGTTCCCCTCGCAGTCTTCCCGTTCGACGAGCCGGTCGTAACGCGCGGCTTCACTGCGGTAAATAACGTCGTGATCGATCATTGAATCCCCTCCCGTGTAATGGCGGCGCATCTCCAGCATGAGGCCTGACGCCGGGACAAGGTCAAGTCACGACGAGCGGGCGGCGTACAGGACGCCGATCTGCGGGTTGACGGCATACTGAACGGTCACGTAGCCCCGCTCCCGGAACCACGCTAACGTCTTCGCCCGCCCGATGCTATGCTTGGCCGGTTCTGGACCGGCCGTTTCCCCGCCTTCCTCCGTCATGAGTCCGGCCAGGCACGCGCGCCCGCCGGGCTTCAGGACGCGGTCTATTTGCGCCAGCGCCAGCAGTTGCTGCTCCGCGTTCAGGAAGTGATACGCGAACGCCGACGCGACGAACGCGAACCGGCCGTCCGCGAACGGCAGCGCCAGCGCGTTGCCAAGCTTGGCCGCCACGTCCGGATGCTTCTCCCGGCATATCGCCAGCATCGCCTTCGACTGGTCGACGGCCGACATCCGCGCGCCACGGGCGGCGAGCAGGCCGGCCAGATTACCCGTCCCCGCCCCGACGTCCAGCCCCGGCTCGTCCGGCCGCGGAGCCGTCGAACCGCGGAGCGAGGTCGTCGAACCGCCAGTCGTCACTCCATGAAGCCTGCTGACGTCGAATATCGTTCAACCGCCGCGTCAGCCGGAACAGCTCGCCGGTCTCCAGCCGGCCCTCAGCATGCGCTCATTATAAACCATGACGCAAGGTGAAGGTCCAGCATGCCCGAAATTACTCGAAAAGCCCGAAATCGAGTAGGAGGAGGCGGCTAGCCTCCGTCCTCTCACACCACCGTACATGCGGGTCCGCATACGGCGGTTCCAAAGGGTTAACAAAGCTCCAAATAACGTGAAAGCATACTCTTGAGCCCTTTCTCTTCCCAGTAGGAAGTCGGAAGGGCATTGTTTGTGTTTCGGGACATTTCCCAGGGGCCACGTCTTGAGTTGCCCATTACCAGACTGAACCACTTCGGAACTCCAAGTGCCCGGAGCTCCCTGACTCG
>NZ_JBHSHY010000034.1:0-51709 GCF_042653205.1 Paenibacillus sp. GCM10023250
CCGTAAGCTTCCTTCAGATTCCGCCTCGCGGCGGACACCCTTGCTTTTGGCTAACGGTAGGCGTTCGCCAGCCCCCGTTCGGGACTTTCACCCTAGAGATGACGCCCATGCTGGGCGTACACGCAAAGAAGAGGACGGCCCCGGGCGGGGTTGTCCTCTTCTGCGTTAGGATGCGACATACAGTTTGATCAGTGCGGCAATTGCTCAATACTTCTTCCCGTAGTCCACGAGATTGCGCAGCTTCCCGGGCTCGCCGGACAAGTAGATGCCCAGGTTGGCGGCGAACAGCCGGACGAGGCGCTCCACGTTGCGCGCGGTCAGACCGCCGGCGTTGTGCGGCGTGAGAATGACGTTCGGCAGCGCCCAGAGCGGATGGTCCGCGGGCAGCGGCTCCTGCTCGAACACGTCGAGTCCCGCGCCCGCGATGACGCCCTGCTCGAGCGCCGCGACGAGGTCCTCCGTCCGCACCGTCCCGCCGCGCCCGACGTTGATGAAGTACGCGCCGCGCTTCATCGCGGCGAACCGCTCCGCCTGGAACAGATGCGCCGTCTCGTTCGTCAGCGGCAAGATGTTCACGACGTAATCCGCTTCCCGCAGCGCCTCGTCCAGCCGGTCGGCCGCATATACCGCGTCCGCCTCCGGCACAGCGCCGCCCGAGCGGCGGACGGCCAGCACGCTCATGTCGAACGCGCGCGCGATCCGGGCCACCTCGCGGCCGATCTCGCCGGCGCCGACGATCGCAACGGTGCCGCCGTTCATCTCGGCCAGCGTCTCCGGGCTCTCCCAGGCGCCGGCCCGCTGGTTGCGGACGGCGGCCGCGATGCCGCGCGAGAGGCCGAGCATCATGGCGACGGCCGTCTCCGACACCGAGCGGGCGTGCACGCCGCTCGCATCCGTGAGCAGCACGCCGCGCGCCTCCAGCCGGTCGAGCGGCAGGCTGTCGATGCCCGACGACCAGCTTTGAATCCAGCGCAGCTTGGTCCCCTCCTGCAGGGCGACCTCCTTCACCTTCGCGTCCCAGCCGAAAATGATTTCCGCCTTGCGGTACGCCTCGTCGTCCTGCCCGCCCGGGCGGCCGAACGCGATCGAGACGCCCGGCGCGGCGGCGCGAACGGCCGCTTCCTGCTCCGGGGTGAACGGGTACAGACATAGCATCGTTGTCATAGAGCATTCCTCCTTGACCAATCGAAGATGGGTAAAGCGCGAGCAATCACCAGCCGCCTTCCTGCCGCTACTGATCCGCCATACACTAGCTTATGTGAAGCACCCGGATAAATCAATTGACGCGGGGAGGCGCAGCCCGCGAGGCGGACCGGGCTTCGCGGGCGCGAACGCGGCGAATCTTCGGGCAGGCGAACGGCGGCAACCGCCCCCGAAAAGAATGATTCCGCCGCTTGCCGGCGAATATCTATCTTAAGCCCGACCCGATTCCGACAAGGAGGAATGCCCATGACCGCCTCGATCAAGGACCTGTTCGACACGCAAGGGTACGTCATCGTCAAGCAGCTGTTTTCGGAGGAAGAGATCGGCCGGCTCAAAGCCGAAGCCAAGGACGTCCTGTCGCGGAAGGCCGTCGACGGCAGCGGTGTCTGCCTCGGCCTGGCCGCTGCCAGCCCGCTGTTCAAGGAAGCCGCCGCCGCGCCCCGTCTGTCCCAGGCGCTGAAGGCGATTCTCGGCGGCGACGTCGTGTTCCTGAGCGACAAAATCGTGTTCAAAAACGCGAGCACCGATTTCGGTTCGCCGTGGCACCAGGACTACTCGTACTGGCACGGCAGCCACAAGCTGTCCGTCTGGATCGCGCTCGACGACGCGACGCCGGAGAACGGCTGCCTGCGGCTCATTCCCGGCTCGCACGACGAGGCTGTGGCCCACGACGGGGAAGCGCCGGACAACAAGGGCTTCGTCTACCGGCTCGACGAGGCGAGCCTGGACGCGTCGCGGATCGTCGACTTCCCCGCCGCCAGGGGGGACGCGCTCGTGTTCCACGACCTGCTGCTGCACGCGTCGTACCCGAACGTCTCCGGCGCCGACCGCTGGGCGCTCATCTCCACGTACAAGGACGGCCGGCAGCCGGATCCGGACTATTCGTGGGCGCATGCGGCGTTCGCCTTGAAGTAGAAGTTTTGCGCTGGTCTGCGCTGGTCTGGCGCATTCATGCGCTGTTTTTGCGCTGTTTTTGCGTTATTTTTGCGCCGTTCTTGCGCGGAGCGCAAGCGCGCGAAAGGCCGGCGGCCTCCTGCTGCGAGGGGCTGCCGGCCTGCTTCTGCTTGTGCCCGAACGTGCTTGACCGCAAGGTGCGTTTCACGGCAGTCCCCGTTACAGGGACCGTTCAGTGACGCCCGTCTCGGGGTCGAATACGAGCATCTTCGTGCCGATCTTGTCGATGAAGAACCGGTCATGGCTGACCGTCACGACCGCGCCGGGAAAATGGATCAACGCCTGCTCCATGACCTGGATGCTCGTCAGGTCGAGATGGTTGGTCGGCTCGTCCAGGATGACGACCGCCGCGCCGGAGAGCAGGCATTTCGCGAGCGCGACCCGGGCCTTCTGCCCGCCGGAGAGGCTGCCGATCGGCTTGCTCAAGTCCGCCTCCGAGAATTGCAGCATGGACAGGAACTTGTTCACCTTCTTGCGCGGCGCGTCCAGCCCGAGGCCGTACGTGTTCACCGCGTGGCTCACGGTGTCCTTCGGATCGAGCTCCGCCCACATCCGGTTGAAGTACGCGAATTCGACGCCCCGCTCCCAGACCACCTCGCCGGTCTCCGGCTTCTCTTCGCCCGTCAGCGCCTTGATCAGCGTGGACTTCCCGCTTCCGTTCGGCCCCGCGATGACGAGCCGGTCCTCCTTCTGAATGTCGAAGCTCACGCCCCGGAAAATCTCACGCCCCTCGTAGCGCTGCCCGATGGCCTTGATCTCGCACAGCTTGTCCGGGAAGCGCAGCCGCTCGTAAATGTCGGTAATGAGCACGTTGACGGGGTGCGGCTCGGCACGCTTCTTGCTGTCGGCCAGCTTGCGGGACAGCCGATCCTTCGCGGCTTTGCGGCCCGCGCGGTCCTCGATGCCCTCCGCCTCCATCAGCAGCAGCTCTTCCTCCCATTCGAACTGGCGGACGAGCTCCTTCCGGCGCAGTTTCTTCTTGCGGATGTAGTCGGTATAGTTCCCGTCGTAGCTATGAAAATGGTAATTCTCGATCTCAATAATCTGCGTCGCGGCCTTGTCGATGAATTCGCGGTCGTGGGAGATCAGGATCATCGCCCCGCCGAACCGGTGCAGCCACTGTTCGAGCCACGCGATGCCTTCGATGTCGAGGTAGTTCGTCGGCTCGTCGAGCAGCACGACGTCGGGCCGCTGGACGAGCATCTTGGCCAGCGCCGCGCGGTTGCGCCAGCCGCCGGACAGCTCGTCGACGGGCTGATGCCGCGAGCGGCCGTCGAAGCCCAGCTTCGTCAGCACCGTGTCGATCTCCACCGGCACGCTCCAGCCGTCGATATGCTCCATGCGCTCGAACAGCTCCGCCTGCCGAGCGAGCAGCGCCTCCATCTCGCCGTCGTCCGCCGCCGCGCCTAGCCGCTCCGCGATCTCCTGCAGCTCCCGTTCGAGCCGCGCGGCCTCCTCGAAGCACAGCTCGAGCTCCTGCTGGGCGGACAGCGTCCCATGCAGCTCCGAGAATTGCGAGAAGTAGCCGATCCGCGCCCCGGGATCGACCTCCACCTTGCCGGACGTCGGCTCCTCCTGCCCCAGGATCAGCTTGAACACCGTCGACTTGCCCGCGCCGTTGCGGCCGATGAGGGCGATGCGCTCCCCTTGGCTCAAGCGAAAATAGATCTCGCGAAAGATCAGCGCGTCCCCGTATTTCTTTGTCACGTTCTCCAATCGTATGACGCTCATGTCGTTCCCCTCTCCCGTCCCGTTACCGCCGGTCTCGTCCGATTATACCACCTCCGGGACGTTTCCGCGTATTCCGGGCCGCCGCCGCATACGCTTAGGGAAGAACTTTGCTCGCGGAGGCGATTCCCATGGACCGTGCCAAGCCGAATATCCTCGTGCTGCTCGTCGACGAGGAGCGTTACCCGCCCGTCTACGAGACGCCGGCCGCCCGGGAGTGGCGCTCGCGGCACCTGGCGGCCCGGCGGCTGCTGCAGGCCCACGCGCTGGAATTCCACCGGCATTACATCGGCAGCTCCGCGTGCTCGCCGAGCCGCGCCACCCTGCTGACCGGCCAGTATCCGTCCCTCCACGGCGTCACGCAGACGCCCGGGATCGCGAAGGAGCCGTTCGACGCCGACATGTTTTGGCTGGACGCCAATACGGTGCCGACGATGGGCGATTATTTCCGCGCCGCCGGCTACCGGACGTATTATAAGGGCAAATGGCATGTTTCCTTCGAGGACATCATCGTCCCGGGCACACACCGGAGCGTACCGAGCTATGATCCCGCCACGGGGTGCCAGTCCCGGCGAAGGAGGCCCTGTACGCCCGCGCCGACCGCCTCGGCCGCTACGGCTTCGCCGGCTGGATCGGCCCCGAGCCGCAAGGGCGGGATCCGCGCAACTCCGGCTCCTCCGCGGCGGCCGGCCTGCCCGGCCGGGACGAGGTCTATGCCGCCGAGACCGTCCGGCTGCTCGAAGCGCTCGCGCGGGCGCGGCGCGGCGGCGCGCATCCCGAGCCGTGGCTCGTCGTCGCGTCCTTCGTCAATCCGCACGACATCGTGCTGTACGGCGCCGCGACCGCGCGGATGCGGCGCCTGTTCCGGTTCGAGGCCGGCCCGTCTGTCCCGGATATTCCCCCGGCCCCGTCGGCAGGCGAGACGCTCCAGTCGAAGCCGCGCTGCCAGGCGAGCTACCGGGACATCTACCCGCTCGCGCTCCAGCCGATCGGCGACGAGCCGTTCTACCGCCGGCTGTACTACCAGCTGCAGGAGAACGCCGACCGCCGGATCGCCGCCGTACTGGACGCGCTAAAGCGCTCGCCGTTCTACGAGGATACGATCATCGTCTTCACGTCGGACCACGGCGAGCTGCTCGGCGCCCACGGCGGCCTGCACCAGAAGTGGCACTGCGCCTACGAGGAGGCGCTCCGCGTGCCGCTCCTCATCCACAGCCCGCGCCTGTTCCCGCAGCCGGCGCACAGCCATGCGCTCACCAGCCACGTCGACCTGCTGCCGACGCTGCTCGGGCTCGCGGGCGTCGACCCCGAAGCCGTCCGGCAGCGGCTGCGGGGGCGCTTCAGCGAGGCGCGGCCGCTCCCCGGGCGGAATCTCGCCCCGTACGTCGGAGGCGGGCGGCCGCCCATGATCCCGGACGACCCGGTCTACTTCCTCACGCTGGACGATCCGACGAGGGGACGGCACCAGGTCAGTCCGTTCGGCCGCCCGTACCCCGCGGTCGCTCAGCCGAACGGCGTCGAGACGGTCATCGCGGCGGCCGGCGCGGACGGACGTAAGCAGCTGTGGAAGCTGAGCCGCTACTTCGACAGCGCGCCCGCTCTGCCGGGCGGCGGGCGGGCGCCCGTGCCGGACGAATACGAGCTGTACAACGTCACGGAGGATCCGATGGAGCTGCGGAATCTCGCGCATCCCGCATTCGCGGACGCCCGCTCGCGCGCCGCCCGGGCGGAGCTGCTGCAGCTGCTCGCGGACCAGCGGGCCCGGAAGCGGCTGACGCCGGAGACAAGCGACGCCTGAATAAATGCCCCCCTGTCATCCCAATTATGGAAATCATGTAAATCCGTGATTGACACACGATTGCGAATGGTAGTATATTCCTACTAAATTGCTATGATTTAACACCATTATTCGATGCAGGGGGAATAGTCATGACCGTTACCTACTCGACCCGCACTAGGGCGCTGCTCGCGTCCGCGCTCGCCGCGACGCTGCTCGCCGGCAGCCCGGCCGCGGCGTTCGCGGCCGCGCCAGCAGCCGAGCCGGCCGCCGTCCCGATCGCCACGCCGATCGCCGCGCCAGCGCCGGCCGCGGCCAAAGAAATCGCCGCCTCGGAGTACGCGGCGTTTCTGAAGGACAAGTTCGGCATTACGCTCTCCGCCGGCATGAGCCGCGGCGAATTTTTCCTCGACCTGGCCCGCGCTGCGCGGCTCGCGCCGGCCGAAGACGCGGTCGCGTTCAAGGATCTGCCCGCGGACAGCCCGTACTACGACGCCGCCCGCGCGCTGTTCCAGACCGGCGTGCTGGCCACGGATACCGTGAACGCCTCGAATACGCTCATCGCCGTCCATGCCGTGCAGGCCGCGGTCCGCGCCGCCGGGCTCAAGGAGCTGGCCTATACGTACCCGAAGGCCAAGGCGGAGGCGGCCGTCGCCAAGCTGCCGATCCGCGCGGCCTCGCTGGACGCGAAGACCGTGCAGGAGCTCGCCGCCGCCATCGACACCGGCCTGCTGCCCGCCGCTTACTACGGCCAGCTGAAACCGGGCGCGGCCGTCTCGGCGGACCTCGCGAACGTGCTGATCGGCAAGGTGCTCGTCTTTAAAGGGCAGTACAAGCACTACATCGGCTGCGTCAGCGACCCGGACATCTACGCGCAGCTGTCGGACGCCTACGCGGAATCCGCCATCATTCAGGACGAGCAGCTCCAGAAGGTCGTCGATACCGCGCTCGAGCAAGGGCTGGTCACGGGCTACAATCTGAAGGACAGCCGCTTCGAGCCGAACTTCGTCGAATCGCTGACGCTCGTGTACGGCCATTCCGATCTGAATCACGCCTTGCAGCTGATCGGCCTGCTGCGCGGCGAGGGCATCGACGCGAAGGTGCAGTTCGAACCGAAGACGTCCGCGTTCGTCTACCTGAAAGAGTGGGGCGAGCCCCGCGTCTCGGAGCAATACGAGGTGAAGCAGATCGCGAACGGCAACTATATCGAGTACGCCAAGGAATACGACATCGCCTTCGAATTCGCCGCCGCCGCCGACAAGAATCGCTTCAACGGCATCATTAGCGCGTACGCCAAGAAGAACGAGGAGAACCAGACCGGCCTCATCGCCGGCTCGTGGTGGCAGCCGCTCTACTATTCGCTGACGCCGCTCGCGGACTACAAGGAAATCACGAACAACAAGATCCAGCTCGGCCGCTACTACGCGCAATCCTTCTCGCTCAAGGAGCAGTCCAAGGCCGTCGTCGACGGGTTTAAGCAGGTCGATCCGGCGGTGAAGGTCGAGACGTACGACTTCTGGACCGACGTGCCGTTCTATAACTACCTGAACGGTGAATCGTTATAAGGGCCAGCCGCGCTCGCGGCAGCGCCTCCGCACTCGCGGCAAGAGCCGCCCATCTATCCGATGGGCGGTTTTTTGTGATGTTCGGCGCGCTGCCGCCATGGGCTGTAACCCCGGGCTGGGCGCCTGCATAGACTGTTCCATGCTTGATAACGGAGGTCTGCCAACCATGAGTTCGCAAAAAACGGCACCGCAGGAGCTGTCGCCGCTCTATCAATGCGATTCCAAGGTGCATCACACGCTGAAGGCGGTCCACGACCATCTGCACAAGCTCTGCTGCGACCACACGCATCGGCTGGTCAAGATGGAAACGATGGACGGCGACGTCTTCGAAGGCCACATCGTCCACTGCCACAAGGGCATCGTCTACATTTGCCTGAACGACGAAGGGTCTCATCGCGCCTTCTTCCCGGGCACCCCGTTCCTGTATCCGTACTACAACCGGTTCATCCTGCCGCTCGTGCTGTTCAACCTGTTGACGATTTCCCTGCTTTAAGCGCGCCGCGCGCCATCCGTCCGACAAGGAGTGATTCGTATGGCATTCATGCCTCCATTCGGTCCGCCGCCAGGCCCGCCGGGCCCTCCATTCGGCCCGCCAGGCCCTCCATTTGGTCCAGGCGGTCCAGGCGGTCCGCCATTTGGTCCAGGCGGTCCAGGCGGTCCGCCATTTGGTCCAGGCGGTCCAGGCGGTCCGCCATTTGGTCCAGGCGGTCCAGGCGGTCCGCCAGCCGGCACGCAGCCTCCGACGGCGCCGCCGCCGCAGACGATTCCGCCGAAGCCGCTGTCCGCGGGTCTCTTGGCCGTCGATCCCGGCGCCATCGCCGGCTGCCGGTTCCGCTACACGTACATTTGGCCGCGCAGCGGTCCGGGCTTCTGGTTCTACCCGGTGTTCGTCGGCCGCACGTCCGTCTCCGGCTTCCGCTGGAACGGCTTCTTCTGGATGTTCTCCGGCTTCGATCTATCGCGCGTCGAATCGTTCACATGCATCTAACCTGTCCCGTCCGACTCCGGCAGCTTCCGCGCCCCCGAGGCCGAAGCCTGCCGGTTTTTTTCGCGTTATTCGTTTATTTCCATGTCGTGGCGGCTGGCATCGGACGAACCGGCCCGGCCATACACTTGCAGGAGAGACGGATGCAAAGGCGGGGGATGCATTGGGAAGCAAACGGGAATTCGTGGTCGTGGTCGTGCCGCTGTCGGAGATCAAGAAGTTCATCGCCATCGACCTCGTCGGCGGGACTGCGCTTTATTACCTCATCAAGCTGCCGCTGCATTCGGTGCTCTGGGCCATGGCCGGCAGCATGGCCGGCCCGATGCTGATCCGGCTCTCGCTGCGCAAGCGCCCCGCAGGCGAGACGGCGAATCCGGCGCCGCGGCGGATCGGCAGGTAAAGCAGCCGGAGCAGGCGGACGTTCGGGGAAATCCGGGATAAGTACAGCTCCGCGGAGCCGCTCTCCGGCATGTACATAGTTTACATCTCATGTAATCTCTATATACTGGACTATAGCGGTTTCACCCCCATGGGAAGCCAGATTCGCACTTATCGAGGAGGATCTATTCATGCAGCATACGATCAAGCTGGGCATCGTCGGGTACGGAAACTTAGGGAAGGGCGTCCGCAAAGCCATCGAACAAAACCCGGACATGGAGCTGGTCGCGGTCTTTACGCGCCGGACGCCGTCCGAGCTCGCAAGCGGCAACGCCGGCGTGAAGTTCGAACCGATCTCCGCCGCCGAGCGGTACAAGGGCATCATCGACGTCATGATTCTGTGCGGCGGCTCCGCGACGGACCTGCCGGAACAAACGCCGCAGCTCGCGAGCCTGTTCAACACGGTCGACAGCTTCGACACCCATGCCAACATCCCCGCGTTCTTCGAGGCGGTCGACGCCGTCGCGCGCAAAGCGGGCACGCTGAGCGTCATCTCCACCGGCTGGGATCCGGGCCTGTTCTCGCTGAACCGGCTGCTCGCCGAGGCGATTCTGCCGCAGGGCACGGACTATACGTTCTGGGGCAAGGGCGTGAGCCAGGGCCACTCCGACGCCATCCGCCGCGTGCCCGGCGTGAAGGGCGGCGTGCAGTACACCGTGCCCGTGCAGGCCGTCATCGACCGCATCCGCGCGGGCGAGACGCCGGCGCTGTCCACGCGCGAGAAACATCTGCGCGAATGCTACGTCGTGGCGGAGGAAGGCGCGAACCGGGACGCGATCCGCGAGGCGATCGTGAACATGCCGAATTACTTCGCGGATTACGACACGACCGTGACGTTCATTACGGAAGAGCAGCTGCATAACGAGCATCAGGGCATGCCGCACGGAGGTTTCGTCATCCGCAGCGGCATCACCGGCGAAGGCACGAAGCAGCTCGTCGAGTTCGGCCTGAAGCTCGAGAGCAATCCGGAGTTCACCGCCAGCGTGCTGGCGGCCTGCGCCAGAGCGGCCGTCCGCCTGCGCGGCGAAGGCGCCGTCGGCGCCAAGACGGTGTTCGACCTTCCGCTCGGCTACCTGTCGCCGAAGTCGCCGGAGCAGCTCCGCCGCGAGCTGCTGTAGGACGCGGGCCGTTTCTGGCGGGCGCAGGCCGGTATTGGCGGCGCAGACCGGTATCGACGCCGGTTATAGACACCGGCTTCGAAGCCCGCTTCGCTTCGACGGCGGCAATCCGCATCGAACCCGGCGGGGTCGTCGAGCGAAGCCGTGCCCGCCGACAACGCAAAAAGCCTTGTCCCCCCTCAGGGAACGGCAAGGCTTTTTGCGTATGGAGCCGGCTGCGCGCGGAGCCTGCGTCAGACGACGCCTTGGGCCAGCATGGCGTCGGCGACGCGCAGGAAGCCGGCGATGTTGGCGCCCGCGACGAGGTTCCCGGGCTGGCCGTGCACTTCGGCTGCGCGCACGCACGCCGCGTAGATGTTCCGCATGATCTCGTGCAGCTTCGCATCGACTTCCTCGAAGCTCCAGGAGATGCGCATGCCGTTCTGCGCCATCTCCAGCGCGGAGACGGCGACGCCCCCCGCGTTGGCCGCCTTGGCCGGCCCGAACAGCACGCCGTGCCGGTGGAAGACGTCGATCGCGGCCAGCGTCGACGGCATGTTGGCGCCTTCGCTGACGGCGGCGACGCCGCCCGCGACGAGCCGCTCCGCCGCCTCCTCGCCGATCTCGTTCTGGGTCGCGCACGGCAGCGCGATGTCGCACTGAAGCGTCCAGATGCCAGAGCAGTCCTCGACGTACTCGGCGTTCGGGTGCTCCTCGACGTAATCGCGGATCCGCCTGCGCTCGACTTCCTTCAGCCGCTTCACCGTGTTCACGTCGATGCCGTGCGGATCGTAGACGTAGCCGTTCGAATCGCTGCACGCGATTACCTTCGCGCCGAACTGCACAGCCTTCTCCATGGCATAAATCGAGACGTTGCCGGAACCGGAGACGACGACCTTCTTCCCTTCGAAGCTCAGCCCCTTGGACTGCAGCATCTCGCTCGCGAAGTAGACGCAGCCGTAGCCGGTCGCTTCCTTCCGCGCCAAGCTGCCGCCGTAGCCGATGCCCTTGCCCGTCAGGACGCCCGCCTCATAGGCGCCGCGCAGCCGCTTGTACTGCCCGAACAGGTAGCCGATCTCCCGCGCGCCGACGCCGATGTCCCCGGCCGGCACGTCGGTGTCCTGGCCGATGTACTTGTACAGCTCCGTCATGAAGCTCTGGGCGAAACGCATGATCTCCCCGTCGGACTTGCCCTTCGGGTCGAAGTCGGAGCCGCCCTTGCCGCCGCCGATGGCCTGCCCGGTCAGCGCGTTCTTGAAGATCTGCTCGAAGCCGAGGAACTTGACGATGCTGGCGTTGACGGTCGGATGGAAGCGCAGGCCGCCCTTATACGGGCCGATGGCGCTGTTGAACTGTACGCGGAAGCCGCGGTTGACCTGCACCTTGCCCCGGTCGTCGATCCAGGGCACGCGGAACGTCACCATGCGCTCCGGCTCGACGATTCGCTCCAGGATGCCCTGCTCGGCGAGCTTCGGACGTTTCTCGAAGACCGGAATTAGGGAATCCAGAATTTCCTGGACGGCTTGATGGAACTCGCTCTCATTCGGGTTGCGGCGGACGACGGTCTCGTAAATCGACTGCACATAGCGCGCGGCATGCGTATCTTGGCGGACTGCGGTTGACATAATAGCCTCCTTGATGAATGGGATTTGCACAAATCGTCAGATTGTTTGCACTTATTATCAAGGAATGATAGAGAATCGAAGGCGATATGGCCAATTCAATTTTTTTGTCCCCGCGATTAAAAATCCCAATCGAAAACTGGAAAGGGAAACCTTGACAGCCCTCGCAGCCCCGGCGGCCATGTCAGCACGAAAAATTATGCGCGCGAAACCTGTCATTTCGACAGCTCTCGCCCAAAAGCTCCCCGCGCACGCGAAAAAAGCAGAGCGCGGCCGCGGCCGTCCTCTGCTTCCTTGCCTAGCGCCGTGTCCCCGCTCCGGGAACGTCAGCCGATATACCGGATCGCCGTCCCATAGGCGTGCACGACCGCGAGCGATGCGGCGGGCGTGACCAGGACGCCGATTACCGCGTCGCACTCCGGGATCGCGCCCCCGGCGCGCCCGAGCCGCTGCAAGACGTTGAGCGGCGAGCCGTTGCCCACTTTGCCGGAATAGACCGTGCACAGCACCTCGTACGGCCGCGGCAGCGTGTGCACCGTATAGACCGGCACGACCCGGGCCTGCTCCGGCTGGGCGAACGCGGCGTCCTTCTTGTTACCGAACATGGGCCATCCTCCCGCGTGTCAAAGTCTCCTCTATTATAGCATCCCGTGCTCGTTTTGCATGCTGCTCTGGCAGGCACGGCACGCCTTCCCGCGCGTTTACGAACTCTTCATGCAGGAAGTTCGGCCTATGCCGGCGAATGGTTAGGGCACAATAGGACATTGTTCGCGTTGGAACATCGTTCCCGCTTCTTTACGCGCTTCTACCCGTCTTGCTTCTCATTCTCGCGCTTCTCATTCCACCAAAGAACGGATGATCGCCCTGGAACCCTTGCCTATCAGACCGGCGAAGCGCAGACGGACCCCGGCCGGCCACTGGATCGCGGTCCTCGCGCTGCTGCTCGTCCCCCTGGCGGTCGGACTGTTTTTCTACTTGCCCCGCTATTACAGCTTCACGGCGCCGGGGGACATCGTGTCCGTCCGGGACATCGGCGTGAAGGGCAGCGTGCACTTCGTCTACGTGCGGGAGGGCATCGCCCGCAACCGCTATGAGAAGTACGCGCTCGTGAGTTCCTTTCCGGGCGCGGAGTTCACGCGCGTCGGCGCGTCCGAGGAAGAGGCGTACGGCGACCGGCTCGACGCCGAGCAGGACATGAAGAACGACACGATCAAGCACGCGGTGGACTCGGCGGCGGAGCTGGACGGCAAGCCGAGCACGCCGGACCAGCGCGAGAGCCTGCTGCAGGCGCTGATTGGGCAGACCGCACAGTATTACGGCGATTCCATCGGCCTCATGCTCGGCATCGGGCTGTACGAGGAATCGCACGGCCTGGACTTCTCCCGGGACGGCCGCTATACGATCGCCGGCACGGGCACGCTCGAGGCGGACCAGACGGTCGGCCCGGTCGGCGCCATCCGCGACAAGCTGCGCACGGCGGAAGCTGAAGGCACCGATCTCTTCTTCGTGCCCAAGGACGAAGCGAATTCCCCGTATATCGGCCCCAGCAATGAGGAAGAAGCCCGGCAGGCGGCCGAAGCGCTGCACCTGCGTCTGCGCGTCGTGCCGGTGGCCACGCTGCAGGAGGCCATCGCCTGCCTGGAGACCCTCCCCTAACCCGCCATGACGGAGCGAGAAGCTAGCAAGAGCCGGCAAGCCCCCCAATCATGAGCGGCTTGCCGGCTCTTGCTTCGGTGAATCGCGTCCCGTCCGCCGCTACTCGCGGTAGTAGGGGAGCACCCAGCAGACGCCGTTCCGGTCGGCGACGATGGCGAGCAGGCCGTTGAACGGCGCCTCGTACGGCTCCGTCAGCACGCGGCCGCCGTCCGCGAACCGGCCGTAGACGCTGCGGAAGCCGTCTTCCGCGGCGAGCTTCAGGAAGACCCGCACGTAGTCGCCCTGCTGCGCCGGCCTCGCCGCCTTCGTGTCGGCGAACTTGAGCGTGCAGCCGTCCACATGCAGGTCCGCGTTGAAGACGTCGTCCCCCTGCTTGCGCAGAATCGTAATCTCCCCGCCGAGCACGTCCCGGTAAAATTCGATCTTCTCCTTGCAACGATCCACCACGATAAACGGTTGCGCCTCCATGATCATGCTTCCGTCTCCCCTTTCCGCAGGCGTTCGTAATTGGCGCGCGCGATCTCCGCGGCATGCGCCTCGTCTTCCTTTGTCCTCAGGTATACCGACACCCAGCCCGAATCCGGATAGATGTGATGCGGCTCTGCCTTGCCGGCGGCGATCCAGGCGTCCCTCTCTGCCCGCGGCAGCGGCGCGTCGAAGAGCTGCTCGCCGTGCAGATGCCCGATTTCCTTCCCCGCGACCCGAAACTCGATCCCGCCGTACCGATGGGGCTGCGACGATACCCCTTCCCATGCCAGCAGCACATCGGCTAATGTCCCGTTCGAATCCATGCGCAATCGCCTCCCGTTATCGGCTTACGTTGCGCAGCACCTTCTTCAACAATCCGGTCATGAGCGCGTACTCTTCGTCCGTGATGCCCTCCCGGGCAATGTCCCGGACGCGGTTCAGCCCTTCCTGCACCTTCGGCACGACCGCCCGGCCGGCGTCCGTCAGCTCGAGCAGGTGGTAGCGGTTGTCCGCAGGATCCGGCTCCCGGCGCACGTAGCCTTCGGCCTCCAGCTTCGCGATCGCCTTCGCGGTCGTCGTCTTGTCGATGAGCAGCTCCTCGCTCAGCGCCTTCTGCGTCGTCTTCTTCCCGGCGGCAATGGCCATCAGGAAGATATACTGGCCGCTGCCGATCCGGTAGGGCGCCAGCTCCGCGGCGATCAGCATCTGCATGTGGCGGTAAATCGCCGAGATGTACTTGCCGTGCGACGCCATCGGGCCCGCGTCCGCTCTCCAATCCGTGTCCATATAGTTCACCTGCCTTTCATATAGTGCAACTAATTGGCTGTCTGCGATATAGAATGTTATTGCAACTAATTGCAGTATATGCCGTATAGGATGGTATTGCAACTATTAATTGGCGGGGAAACGCAAAAAAGCAGAGCGACGATCCGCTCTGCCTTGCCCCGGCGTGCCGGCTTCGGCCGCTCTCGGCGCCGTTACCGGCACGCCTTGCCGCGTGTCGCGGACGCCGCGCTGTTCAGCGACGGCCCCGCTCCGGCCAGCCCGGCGCCGATGCCGGCAGCCGCGCGTCGCGGACGCCGCGCTGCTCAGCGGCGACCCCGCTGCGGCCAGCCCGTCGCCGCTCCGGCCGCGGCCGCTACACCGCCTTCGGCCACGCCGGGTGCGGCACGGTGCCGTTATGATACGGCACGCGCTCGTGGAATGCGCGCCACCACGCGTACCCCAAGTCCCCGGACAGGACGACCGGCTCCTCCGGCAGCGCGGGCTCCGCCAATCCCAGCTCGGCCCAGAGCCCTTCCGCCCATTCGCCCAGCAGCCCGTCGAGGGCCCGCTCCTCGTCGGGATTCAGCCGCTGTTCGTCGTCATGCATGCTCGTTGACCTCCCTCCCCGCGCCGGCCGGCGCCGTCTCGATCAGCCGCAGCCCGTCGGCGAGCAGCTTCCTTGCCTGCGAGATTTTGTAACGCACCGTGCCCGCCGGCAGCCCCATAGCGGCGCCGATCTGCACGCTGCTCAGCCCGCCGAGCACCTTCATCAGCAGCAGGCCGCGCAGCTCCTCCGGGAGCCGGCCGATCTGCGCCTCCAGCTCGCGCATCCGCTCCCGGCCCGCCAGCACGCCGGACAGGTCGCCGGGCGCCGCGCCGGGCGCCGCGCCAGGCCCCGCTTCCAGCCGCTCCTCCGCCCGCTTCCGGTTCGCGCTGCGCCGGTATTGATCCTTCAGCCGGTTCGAGGCGACGGCGAACAGCCAGTACAGCCGTTCATCCGCCGGCACCGCCGCGACGGCCTCTATCCGGTTCCACGTCTTCAGGAACACGTCCTGCAGCAGGTCGGCCGCCAGCTCCCGATCGTTCGTCCGGGCGAGCAGGAAGGCGAAGATCGGCTTGGCGTGCGCGGCGTACAGCTCGCGGAAGAGCGCCCGGTCCACAGGCTACGCTCCTTGCGAGCCGGCTTGGTCGTCCGTGGCGACGATATCGCCCAGCTTCGTCTCGGCCAGCAGCTGCACGAGCGGAATCAGCGGCTTGGGCGCCCGGACCGTGCCGAGGATGACCAGCTCGCTGACCTTCGCTTTCATGAGCGCGGCGTCCACGTCGGCCTCGAACTCGCAATCGCCGAGCACGACCAGCGTGATCGGCTGGTCGAGCAGCTCCAGGAACGCGCGGGAGTACGATTCGCGGTCGAGAATGACGCGCGGCACAGCGCCTTTGTAGTAGCACACCTGGCCCATCATCCGCGTCAGGGCGCCGGACAGCGCCGATTCCGACGACTTGGGCGCTATCAGCTGGCCCATGACGATCATCTCGCGGTACCCGACCGCGTCGATGCGGGACGTGATGAGCGCCTGCCCCGCCACGACGAGGATATCGTCGGGTGATCCGCCCGCGTTCGCCAGCGACTCCCCGCTGAGCGAGATTTGCCCGGTGAATACCTTCAGCTTGCCGCTGCCCGCTTCTTCCGGGAGCTGCAGCGTGGAGCCCACGTTCTTCTGCGGAATCCGCATTACGGCATCGGCCAGCGAATTCGGCACGATCATGAGCCCCACGTTATGGATCAGCGAGATGCCCGCCAATCCTTCCGCCGTCTTGCCGGTCAAATCGAGTACCCCTAAGTTTTCGATCGTCGACCCTTGCACAGCCTCGCTCATTCCCAAACGCCTCCATTCGGTTAATGGCTTACAATCAGGATAACGACGGTACTCGCCAACCGTTGGCGATTTCCCGCCGTCCGCGCAAAAAAATTTCGGCCCGCCCGGCACCCGCAGCTTCCGGTCTTTTCCCGCCCGCGCTCCCTTCCGTGGCATGAACCCCGCCCCGCGCTCGTACAATGAAAGCAGGAAGCTCGTACGACTGACCGTTACGGAGGGATCGCTGATGAAAATAACGTCCGGCGGCTTCGAGGTCGCCTACCACGGCCGCGTGTTCGCGTACGGGATGAACCCCATCGAGGTCGTGCTGTCGGAGGAGAACGATCCGCTGACCTTTGTCTTCTGCATCGAGCATGACCCGGAGCGCGGCGACTATATGACGGACATCCGGCTGGTCCGCTATAACGAAGTGCGCATCGCGTGCGTCAATTTCCCGCGGGGCAAGCCGACCGGCGCCCCGGATATGATCCATCTCGGCGTGCTGCACAATCGCAAGCTCTCGCTGCGCTACGAGGCGACGATCAGCTACGACGCGACGTCGTGGGCGCTCGCGTTCACGTTCTATTCGGGCGAGGGGGTCGACAGCCCATGAACAAAATCGAGCTCCAGGACCCCAAGGTCGCGAGCAAAATCATCGCAGCCAACGCGGAGAACGACAAGCGCAAGGCGGAACTCGGCTTCCTCGGCCGATTCTTCGGCTCGGGGGAGAACGTCCGCCTGTACATCGTGGGCACGATCGCGCTCGGCGTGCTGCTCATCGCCCTCGTCTACACGCTCACGCCCGACCGGTACCGCTCGCCCGATCTCGGCCTGAAGGACATGTGGACGCTCATCGTCATCCCCGTGGAATCGACGATCATCGGCTATCTGATCGGGTCGCGGTCGAAGGAGAACGGGAGCGGCTGAAAGCGCGCTCAACGCGTTCGTTTCATCCCCATAGACCTTAGCTTCGTGCCTATACGCCCCGGGACCGCCGTTGGTAGACTGGTTGTATCAAGACCATAACATTCGGGGAGGCATGAGGCGAATGACGACGCAATCGTATATCGAGCAGCGAACGGAACGGACGAGATGGTTTCTGCACGACCGCTTCGGCATGTTCATTCATTGGGGCTTATACGCGATACCCGCGCGCGGGGAGTGGGTGCGTAACGCGGAGCGGATCACCAGCGAGGCGTACCAGGCGTACTTCGACGACTTCAACCCCGACCGCTACGACCCCAAGGCATGGGCCAAGACGGCGAAGGCGGCCGGCATGAAGTACGCGGTGCTGACGGCCAAGCATCACGACGGCTTCTGCCTGTTCGACAGCGCGCTGACCGACTACAAGTCGACCCGCACGAAGGCCGGGCACGACCTCGTCCGCGAGTTCCTGGACGCCTTCCGCGCGGAAGGGCTGAAGGTCGGCCTCTACTACTCGCTGCTGGACTGGCATCACCCGGACTATCCGGCCTACGGCGACCGCATCCACCCGATGCGCGACAATCCGGCGTACAAGCGGGAGCCCGGCAGCTTCGACCGGTACCTCGACTACATGCACGGGCAAGTCCGCGAGCTGCTGACGAATTACGGCAAGCTCGACATCATGTGGTTCGATTTCTCCTACGACGAGCTGCGGGGCGAGGCGTGGCGGGCGAGCGCGCTGATGGAGACGATCCGCGCCGTGCAGCCGCATCTCATCGTGGACAACCGGCTGGACGCGAGCGGCGAAGAGGGCGGCTCGATCTATTCGGAGCAGCCGACCCCGTACGCGGGCGACTTCGCTTCGCCGGAGCAGATCATTCCGCCGCGCGGCGTGACGGACCGGGCCGGCCGCTCCATTCCGTGGGAAGCGTGCATCACGCTGAACAACAACTGGGGCTACAGCGCGGCCGACCACGTCTACAAGTCCGCCAAGACGGTCATCCGCAAGCTCGTGGAATGCGTGAGCAAGAACGGCAACCTGCTCCTGAACGTCGGGCCCGACGCGAAGGGCGAAATCCCGCAGCCGTCGCTGGACGTGCTCGAGGAGGTCGGCCGCTGGATGCGCCGGAACGGGGACAGCATCTACGGCTGCGGCCCGGCCGATCTGCCGAAGCCGGAATGGGGCCGCTACACGCAGCGCGGCGACAAGCTGTACGCGCATCTGTTCGAGGAGAGCATCGGCCCCGTCAACCTCGCCGGCCTGGCGGGACGGATCAAGCAGGCGCGGCTGCTCGCCGACGGCTCGGAAGTGTTCGTGACGCGTCCGTGGAATGCCGCCCTGTACGAGCAGGACGCCTTCTTCAACTTCGCCCGGCCGGAGCACTTCACGTACCCGCTCCCGGACGAACGGAATACGGTCGTCGAGCTGACGCTGACCGGGGAAGACGGGCAGGCGGCGAAGCAAGACGGCTGACGCGGCATCCTCCATATCGGCTATATCGGCTATATCAGCCATATTGGCCGCGACAAAACAACCGCCCTGCGATGGGGGCGGTTGTCTAATTCGGCCTGCCGCTACAGCTCCCGGTACCGCTGCCGCCGCATCCACTGGGTGGCGATCCACTTCTCTCCCGCCGCTACGGGCGCGCCTGCGTGCAGCGTCAGCTCGTTCAGCCGCGGGTCCCGGTAAAAATATTCAAAGTACACGGCGTTGCCCTTCTTCGGCGCCACCGCGAAACGCAGCTCCGGAAACGCCGTCTCCCCGCCTTCCTCCACGTCGTTCAAGTACATGATCATGGTGCTGATCCGATTGTTCGCGACCTGGTCCGCCGTGAAATAATCCAGGTGTGGCCGGTATTCCTCGCCGGGCCGGTAATGCAGAATCTGCAGCGGCTCGGCGTGGGCGGCGGGTACGCCCATCAGGCTGGCGAGCCGAAGCTCGATCGCGCGCACCCATTCGTTCTCGTTCTCCTCGAGGAACGTGCCGCGGCCCGTGCGGACATCGCCGACGGCGCGGGTCCGGCCCGTTCTCGCCCGCCGCATGCGGTCCCGGGCCAAGCCGATCAGCGCATCGCACTCCGCGCAGCTTAAGACATGCTTCAGGATCAGAATCAGCGGCTCGTCGATCCGGCCGAGAATCGGGATCTCCCGGTCCGCGGCCCGGAGGGTATTGCCGGCTGCCTGCAATATCGACTGCTCCCGTACGGTCATCGTGCCCATCTCCCATCGCGAGAATCGTGATCACGTATGCGCATTCGCCGCTGTCAGACATTGGATGTGTTCTTCGCGTTATGCCGAAACTCTTTCCGCCGCGGACGACCGGAAGCGCCCGGCCCGCCGCCTCGCCGAGCGAGCGATCAAGCCCGATGCTTGTTCAGGAACGCCAGCATCCGCCGGTACACGGCGATTTCGTTGCTGCGCCTCGAGAAGCCGTGCCCTTCATCGTCCAGCACCATGTAATCGACGTCCGTCCCTTGCGCCTGCAGGGCGGCGACGATCTGGTCCGATTCGGCCTTCACGACCCGCGGGTCGTTCGCGCCCTGAATGACCAGCATCGGCTTGACCATCTGCGACAAATACGTGATCGGCGAATCCTTCGTCAGCCGTTCCCGATCCCGCTCCGGATGGCCGAGCCAGCGCTCCATGATCGGCTTCCAGTCGTCCGGCACCGAGTCGATGAACGTGAACAGGTTGCTCGGCCCGAAGATATCGACCGCCGCCCGGAAATAATCCGCGTGCCGCCCGGCCAGCAGCAGCGTCATGTACCCGCCGTAGCTGCCGCCCACGACGAACAGCTTGTCCCGGCTCGAGATGCCCTGCTCGAACAGCCATTCCATCCCCGCCACGCAGTCGAGCCGCGGCCCTTCGCCCCAGTCGCCTTCGACGAGCTTGACGAACTCGGAGCCGTAGCCCGTGCTGCCCCGGAAATTCGGCGCGAAGATGTTGTAACCGTATGCCAGCATGAATTGGAACATCGCCCGGAAGAACTTCCCTTCCGACGCCTGCGGCCCGCCGTGCGGCCAGAAGATGGTGTAGCCGTTCGCGACGTCGGCCTTCGCCTTGAAGAGCAGCGCTTCAATCTCAAGCCCGTCGAAGGACGCATACCGCACGACGTCGGGCTTGACCAAATTCTCCTCGGCGAGTCCGGTGACCCGGTTCTGCGTCAGCCGCGTCCACTCCCCGTCCGCGTAGCGGTAGAGATTGAACGGCTGCACGGCGCCGCGTCCCAGGATGTAGACCGCGCCGGAGTCGGCGACGACGACCTTCTCCACGACGTCCACCGGGAGCGGAATCGGCACGGCCTCCCCGCCTGCCAGCGGTTTCGCGTACAGGCGATGCTCCGTGCCCCGCTCCGTCCGGACGTAGAGCATCCCGGACGCCCGGTGCCACTTGATGCCGGACACCGCTTCGCCGTCGAATTCGCACACCGTCTCATACGCGCGGGTGACCAGATTATAGGCCATCACGTAGGCGAAGTCCCGGTTCACGTCGGTGACGTACAGCAGCGTGTCGTTGTCCGTGAAGAGAAAATCATGGCTGACCTGCACCCGCTCCGGGTTCGGGGATACGACCGTCTCTTCGCCGCCGGCCACGAGGATCCCGAGCTGATGCGTGTTGGCGAACGTCCTCGCCACGACGAACTTGTCCTCGTCCGGACTGACCGCCTCCAGGAACGTCGGCTGCTCGCGTCCTTCGTACAGCAGCTCGTCGTCGCCGGTGGCCAGATGGCGCACGCGCGCATTCAAGTAGTTGGGGTTGTCCTTGGAGGTGACGTAGTACAGACGCTCGCCGTCCTTCGACAGCTTCACGGCATAAAATTTCTCCTGCGGCGTGCCTTCGATCAGCTCGAGCGGATGCCCGCCTTCCGCCGGCAGCGCGTAGATGTGGTAGTTCTCGTCCCCGTCCCGGTCGAAGCCGGCAAGCAGGAAGCGCCCCTGCGGGTCGATCTCGATCGCGTTCGCGTTCTGGTTGTTGTACGTCAGCGGATACGGGTACGCATCCGGCAGGTCCATCGCCCACAGATTGGGCTGGCCGTTCAGATTGCTGCTGAAGATCAGCCGTTTCTCGTCCTTCGCTACCGCAAAATCGCGAATGACATACGTTTGGAAAAACTGCTCCACGTCCGGTTTCGGAAATTGAATCATGCTTGCCGCCGCCTCTCTCGAAATATGTACTTTTTCCCGCGATAGTCATCACGTGCGTGTAAGTGTACTTCATTCCACGCGGAAGGGCGTTAATCCTGTTTCCTCGCCCGAAAATTTCCATTTGCGTGAGGTTTCATAACATTAACGGCTCGGCAGTTCAATCCTTAACGGCAATGCTTCCCTTTTATTAGGCATCTGCATAGGATACAGCGTAACGAAAGGAGGAGCCGCCTCATGTATCCGAATCACTGGGCCAACCATTGGCATACGTCCCCTTGGCATGCGTACCCCTGGAATGCCTACCATGGGAACTGCTGCGATCCGAATGCTCTGTTCAGAAACTTTCCTTTGCAAGATTACGGACCCCTGCCGCTTGTCGTGAATATCGACTATGCCGCGAAGTTCAACACCAATTACCGCACCGCCTTATGGACGGGGAAGCATCTCCAAGTGACCTTGATGAGCATTAACGTCGGCGAGGACATCGGTCTGGAGGTCCATCCGACGACCGACCAATTCATACGGATCGAAGCCGGTCAGGGGTTTGTTCAGATGGGCGACAGCAAGGATCATTTGGATTTTCAAGCCATGGCCTCCGACGGCTATGCGATTATGGTCCCAGCCGGAAAATGGCACAACGTCACCAATACGGGGCATCAGCCGCTTAAAGTTTACGTGATCTATGCGCCGCCCGAACATCCCTTCGGCACCGTGCACGAAACGAAAGCCATCGCGATGGCTTCCGAATGAACCCTCCGGAAGCGCCTCTCGCGCGAACCGCTTCTTAATGAAGCCGGCTTCGCGCGGACGCCGGCGCAAAAAAATACAGAGCAGCGGCATCGCCGCGCTCTGTATTTTTCTTTGTCTATGACTCGGTTAATGCCCGGCCTTATTCCTCGCCCGTCGCGACCGGATTCTCTTCATACGAGATCCAATCACTCCAGCTGTCGGATGCATCGATTCAAACGCTGTTCCAAAATCACGCGCAGTTCGTCAGGAATCCGTTCAAACTCGATCCCTTTTCCCAAGAACAAAAGCCAATCCGCATAATACGCCAGCGCCGTAACATCGGCCACATCCAGCTGAACATTGAAAATCCCGCTCGACTGAAACATCCCGGTAAAGGACAAAATTATCCCCGGCGGGTGCATACGCTTAAAGCGCTGAATCCCGGTCGCATCTAGCTTCACAACAAGATTGGACTCACGTGCACGAAGCCGTTTTTTGCTTAAGATCTCTTGCTCAGACCACTTCATCTCCCGCTCGGAAATTGCCGAATCCCGCAGCATCTCAACAGGCAAATAACGAAACTCATCCGCATCAAAATCATACACCTCGACCAGCCACTGAGCGTTCGAGTTGAAAATATGCAGCAAGTAAACGTCCATCAACTGCGGCCAACCAGGACTCTGCTCATAAGTCAAGCGCAAGTGCTTATCCCGCACAGCAAACGAAATCAGCTGGTTCAGCTCCGCAGGCGCCGCATCATCGAGCTCCAGAAGATTCGGATTGGCAGGGTTCGTATTTTCAAAAAGCAAAATATTGTTCAGCTCGATCAGCTCGTCTTGCTGGGTTTGCGACGCGATGCCGATGAGTTTCTCGGTGATTGAGCGGCGATTTTGCAGATAAGGCAGCTGTGAATTTTTCGAGGCTATAAAGCTGATAAAAATCGCCTTCAGCTCTTCCGTCGTTAATCGGACGGCGGGCAGATACTGATTCTGCAGAACATTGTAGCCGCCACCGCGCCCAAGCTCGGTCGTCAGCGGGAACCCCATCGCCTGAATCTCACTAATGTCGCGGATCGCCGTCGCACGGGAAATCTTGAACTCCCGCTGAATCTCGGCAATTGTAAAATGCGCGCGGTTATTAATGTAGCGCATAATCAGGTTCACTCGTTCCGTTTTCTTCATGTTTTTATTGTATCAGAAATAGGAGCTGTCTAGCTGATTTTGATTTAAAAAAAGTATCACTTTTTGATACATTTAGCTCTTAGAATCAATCTTGTAAGAAATACATTCTCAAGGAGTGATTAAAGTGTCTAACTATTCCATCAAAACCATCTCGGAAAATTACAAAATGACTGCTTTCGGTGTTATACTTGAAGACTTCAACGATTGGGCAGGCAATGCAGCAAAAACCGCAGCGAAAAAAGCAGAAATCACTGAAAACGGCAAGCTTGCCGATCTTCTCGCGCTCGCTGATGGGCAAGAATATCAAATCAACTACGTTATCGACGGCAAGGGTTGGCGCGGCTTCGGCGTGATGGGTGAATTCGATGCGGAAGGCGCAGTCGTCCTCGATTTCCTCGCTGGCGACTATATCGTCGTGCCAGGCACAGGCGCTGACAAAGACAGCCTTGCCGACGAGATCACAGGCAAAGTTTTCGGCGGCATGATTCAAGAAATCACAGACTACAAATACGTCGGTCCTGGCAACTCCGTATTCGTCACAGCAGCCGATGACGGTGAATGCTACGGCGAAATGTGGCTTCGCGCAACAAAAGTAGAAAATTAAACCTTTGGAAAAGGAGCTCTCACATGGCAAATTATGCGCTTGAACACAAAAAATCATTCGAATTGACCGCTTACGGTTTTTCAATCCAGTCGAATTTCCAAGACATGCCGGCGATGCAAAAGGAAAAAGCCGAGTTTTGGGACGGGCTCCGAGCCGACGGGCGATTCGATAAGCTCAAAGACGCCGCAAAAGACGATCGCGAATGGTCGGTCAACGAGGTTTATCAAGGCAAACCGTGGAATTATTTCGCGGTAGAAGCTCGCAAATCAGTACCTGACGCAACGCGCATCATCGAGTTTCCAGAGAGCGAGTACATCGTGGTCGCAGGAAATGGCGACAAGGAAACCTTGTTCGATCAGCTGACCTACCGTGCTTTCGGCGAAGTCTTAGCCAAAATCACTGACTATGCTTACATCGGCGGTCCCAATGCGACTTATCGCAAAGATAACGGAGACGGCACGTTCTACGGTGAATTTTGGGTGCCTGTGGTTAAAAAATAATCAAGTAGATAGGGGCGGCTAGCCCCTGACCTCTCATACCACCGTACATGAGGGTCCGCATTCGGCGGTTCCTATAGGTTAACGAATTTCAAGATAATAGTTAGACTAAACAGCCCTTGGTTGCTCCAGTAGGAGCGGCTGAGGGCGTTGTTTATGTTCGGGACATTTCCCAGCAGCCACGCCGGGCATTTCTCTACGTTAAATGGTTCCCGAACAATCTTGTTGACGTTACGTTGAATGATTTCTTTATTCTATTAAACCGTTGACTTTGGCAAGGAACAATTGCGGCTATGGTTCACTAACCTAAGCTGCTGTCTGTATTGATTGCGCTCCATTGACTTCCTTAACCTATTGTTGCAAATTCATAGGTAGGAACCTTTTTAAGAGCAGACATGTAGCGTACATTTTATCCGCTGTCTATTAATTTCATCGTACAGGGAGGATTTGACATGCCATATCGGCTTGTTGACGAATTTTATTGGATTGATTGGAATGACATCGACAAGCAACAGGATGAACAATTAACTGCCGCCGATAAGTATAACCGGATTGTTGGCTGGGCTGGAAAAGCAAGAGGGAAGAATCCAGGCGTATTCGATGAGCTTACAGGATGGTTAATGGATGATTCGGAATGGGCGGAAGAAAATCTGACTAAAACGAGCAAATCTTAGTGCAGAGTATCTTAGCGCGATTCAAACAACAAAATGCCCGACTTCGCATGTATTTAAAGGAGCTTGAACCATCTGGTGCAGCCAATGCGCCTGTGTTTAAGGCGTTGGACGATTTTGACAGGGAATTATCCGGCGTACATTTGGATGCGCGGCTTCCTCAAGAGGTTACAGGAATGTTCACCGATTTTACCACTATGCGCGAACGCAATGTGCGAGAACAAGTAGCAGGCGGCAAAACTGGGCCAACTGGCACAGATAGTGTTGAGATATTTGGGTATATCAATCATTTGAAAAACTGTGATGCCCAAGTACAATGGTGCTTGTTTATGCCCGATGTGGTCAAACATCAACAAGCTGGTTTCAAAGTTGACGATTTTGATTATAAGCAAATGCCCTCAATGCGCTTTATTGGTGTGGATGATAGCCTATTTCAAAGCGATACTGACGAAGAATATTACGAGAAGAAGAAAGCAAGCCTCAAGAATGTAACAAGCACACTCAATGCTTTGACTGAGTATAAATCGGGCTTTGACCATGATGTTTGGTTTGGACATCATTTTGGACGAGGGGTGGAAGTTGAGCCTGGGCATGGTTTTTGGGGGCGATTCATGAAGGCTGACACCCCAGTGCCGGAAGGTTTTATGCATTTTGACTTTACGTCCGAATATGTGGATAAACCCGGGCTGCCGTATCTTTCCAAATTTGCACTTGCCACTTTCTCCGGCGGTATTGATGCTATGCACGATGATGAGGGCACGGATGGCGGCAGAATGTATGATGTCACCCGCAATATCATACTGGGCCAAGGTGTTGGTATCCCATACCCGGACAAATACTGGATTGCGGAAGTGTTCCTCGATGGATTCGATAAACCCAGCACCGCTTATATGTTTAGTGTAGTGTTGTAATTCATACCTCGGGGCATAACAAATACACCGCTAGAGCCTTTGGGCAAAATGGCGGTGTATTTGGCATTAAAGTACTGCTATTCGTCTTTTCGATCCCCTTCGTCTCCAGTCGCGACCGGGTTCTCTTCATACGAACTCCAATCACTCCAACTTCCCGCGTACAACCGCACGTTCGTAAAGCCCGCTTCCCGCAGCGCCAGCACGTTCGGGCAAGCCGTCACGCCCGAGCCGCAGTACACGATCGTCTCGCGGTCCTTGTCCAGCCCTTCGAACCGCGCCGCCTGCGCTTCGGCGTCCTTCCACTTGCCGCCTGCGCCGCGGCCCTCGGCCCAGAAGCGGTTGAGCGCGCCCGGGATATGGCCGGCCTTGCGGTCGAGCGGCTCGACCTCGCCGCGGTAGCGCGGCGCTTCGCGCGAGTCGATGAGCGTCACGTCGGCGCGGCCCAGCTTCTCGCGCACCTCGTCCATCTCCACCAGCAGGTTATGCTGCACCGTCGCGAAGAACGGCGAGGGAATAAGCACCCGCTGCTCGGCATCGACCGGGAACCCGGCGTTCTTCCACGCCGTGAAGCCTTCGTCGAGCACGTAGACCTCTTCGTGCCCGAGGTACTTGAGCAGCCACCAGAGCCGCGACGCCATCGCCCCGCCCTGGTCGTCGTACGCGATGACGCGCTTGTCATTGCCGATGCCCGCCCGGCTGAACGTCCCCGTCAGCTGCGCGATGTCCGGCAGCGGGTGGCGCCCGCCGTGCTCCTCGACCGGCGCGGACAGATCCTTCTCCAGGTCCAGGTACACGGCCCCCGGGATATGCGATGCTTCGTAGGCCTCGCGGCCGGAGACCGGCTTGCCGAGCTGGAACCGGCAGTCGACCATCACGAGATCGGCCTCATACAAGCGGGCCAGCAGCCATTTTAACGATACGATGGAAGTCAATTCATTCAATCCGCCTTTCCTTATGCATGTCCTTAGCTGCATTATACCGCAATTGGGGGGATGCGCGCACCGCTGGCCGCTTTTGCCCCTTCTGCAACCCTTTACAATTCCTATATCTACCATTGAGGATCCGTTAACAAATCTCCCCTACGATCATAGCGAGCCCGGCAAAGGGCCGATCAATCGATAGAGGAGATGGATTTATGTTCAAACGCATGTTAGGCACGGCCGCCGTTATCGTCGCCCTGGGCGCATCGCTCGTCACGGAAGCCGGCGTCGCCCCGACGCCCGCACACGCGGCAAGCAACATGGTGCCGGATTACGAGGTGAAGCTGCTCCTGAATCCAAGCGCCGTGCTCGGCCCGGATTTCAAGCTGACGAGCACCGTCCTGAGCACCTTCGCGATGCCGTCCACGGTCACGAAGATGAACGTCGCGTTCCTCGACACCAGCGCCAAGGAGATCTACAACAACGGCTGGAGCCCGCGCATCCGCAAGACGGAAGGCGAAGACGACTTCGAGCTCAGCTACAAGAAGCGCTACGCGATCGCGAACGACGACATCAACGCCGCGCTGACGCAAGCGAACCGCGACGGCTTCGACAGCGGCGACGACAACTACGAGGCGCAGGTGGAGTGGGGCTACCAGAAGAAGACGCTCAGCATCACCCGCACGAAGAAGGGCAGCAAATCCGGCTATAGCGGCATGGACCTGCCGTCGATCGGCGACGCCCGCAGCCTGATGGTCAACAACGCGCCGGACAAATTCAACGACTGGCTGCGCGACGACTGGGGCACGGACAACCTGAAGAATGCCCGTTACTTCGGCCCCGTCCTCGCCAAGCGCTCCGAAGGCACGTGGAACGGCCTCAAGCTGTACATCGAAGTCTGGCCGATCAAGAACGCCGCCGGCACGGGCACGGAATACGTCGTCGAAGCCTCCTTCAAGACGGACAGCGCGGCGACGGCGTCCGCGAAGCACGACCAGCTGATCAGCTTCCTGCAAAGCAAGGGCTGGTTCCTCGCGCAGGATTCGCTGAAAACGCAGCTGATCATGGACCGCTACTAATTCGCCGTCCCGCCCCGCTTTCCTCGTCCCGCCGGATTTGGTAGTATGGAGGAACTACATCCGCATTTGCGCCGGAGCCGCTCTCGCCCGCCCGCGAGGCTGCCCCGCTGCCGCCGAGGAGACGACCGTCATGACCCACCCGCTACCGCCTGCCCGGCCGCCCCGCTTCCGGGTTGCGCCGCTCACGGAGGAGCTGGCCGAGCAGCTCTCGACCTGGCGCTACGAGCCGCCCTTCGACTTCTATAATTGGACCTCCTGGCAGGTCATGCTCGAGCTCGGCATGGAGTTCGGCGACCCCCTCGTCCGCGACCGGCAGTACGCCGCCGTCCTGGACGAGAGCGGGGCGTTCGTCGGCTTCGCGCAGTTCTTCCCGCTGCTCGGGCTGACGCGCCTCGGGCTCGGTCTGCGCCCGGACCTGTGCGACCGCGGACTCGGCGTCCCGTTCGTGAAGGCCATCGTGGCGGAAGCGATCCGCCGCGCGCCGAGCGACGAGATCGACCTCGAGGTGCATACCTGGAACGTCCGCGCGATCCGCACCTACCAGCGGGCGGGCTTCGTCATCACCGACACGTACGGGAAGCAGACGCATACCGGGCTCGTCGACGTGTACTGCATGTGCTATTTGGCCGAGGACGGGCTCTGAGGACGCCTGGCAAGCGGCCCCGCATGCGCTGCAGGAAAACGTGCTAAAATCCCGCCTCCCCGCATATGCGTAATAATGTCACACCCAGTGACAACAAGGAGGCGGATCCAGTGAAAGTTTTGAACATCATCAGCTTGATTGTGCTCATTCTCGGCGGTCTGAACTGGCTCATCGTGGGGCTCTTTGAGTATGATGTCGTTTCGGAGATTTTTGATGGATCAGATTCCGTCGGGGCGAAAATCGTGTACATTATTGTCGGTCTGGCAGCACTTTACAGCCTGTCGTTCTTCTCGAAGGTGTCCGCAGAAGAATAAGAAAACCGCCCGCTGTCATTCGTCGGCATGGATAGCCGAGCCCGCCGCTGCGCCGCTGCGCATGCCGCGGGCTTTTCTTATGGGCCCTGCCGGATGGAGAGCCGGCCTCGCGCCGCCGGCAGCCGTCACGCCTCCGCGTCGGGCAAGCAGCGCCAAAAAAACGCCGATCACCGGTTCTCGGCGATCGACGCTCGGTATGTCTCGTTATAGCGCTCCGCGGACTGAACGTCCAGCGCCGTCATGCCTCCGGCATGCCACGTGGTCAGCCGCAGCGTCACCTTCTTGTAATCGATCGCGATGAACGGATGATGGTTCAGCTCCTCCGCGATCTCGGCGATCCGCCCGACGAACGCGATCGCAGCCGGAAAGCTGGCAAACCGATAGCTGGCCGCGATCCACTTCTCGTCCTGCCGCGTCCAGCCCGCAAGCCCGGCGATCGCCCGGTCCGCCGCCTCCGCCGGCAGCTTCTCCAGCTTAGCCACGCCGCCTCACCTTCCCTGTCTTCAATGCTCAGATCAACCGGATGATCCGGCTCTCCTTCTCGTCCACGGACACTTCGATGATATGATGCTTCGGCCGGTACGTGACGACGCCCTGGCCCACGCGCAGCACCGGGTCCTCGCCGAGCGCGTAAAACACGTCGTCCGCGAGCGCTTCCATCAGGTCGAGCCGCTCTGCCTCGCCGAGCTCCTCCCACTCCGACGTTTCCATCTCGAAGAACAAGTAGCCGTCCCCGATCGAATGCATCGCATCCTTCAATTCCACCAGTATATCCTCGTATTCTCTCGCATGCTTCACGCCCATTTTGCGCCGCCTGCCTCTCTGCTTCTAATTTCCAGCCGCTTCTCCCTATTTTACACGAATTGGAACGAAAACGCCCAAAACATCCGCCCAGCTCTAATCTACGCGCCGGTTTTGTCGATATAAATAGCGTGCTCTCTTTTCTATCACCCCGCTTCCGGGCTTGAACGGCAGCCGCCGGTTGACGAATAGTCGCATCATTTATACTAGACGAGGTGTGTCATGGAAAAATCTACAATTATCGGTATCGCGCTCGGTCTCGTAGCCGTTCTGCTCGGGATGGTCCTGAAGGGCGCCCCGATCGAAAACCTGGTAAATCCGGCCGCTTTTATCATCATTATCGTCGGAACGGCGGCCTCGTTATTCATCGGTTTCCCGCTGAGCGAGCTTAAAAAATTCCCGAAATTGATCAAAATGATCTTCGTCGTGCAAAAACTGATACCCCGCGAGCAAGTCATCGCCCTGTTCATGGAGTGGGCGACGATCACGCGCCGCGAAGGGCTGCTTGCCCTCGAGTCGAAGGTCGACGAGATCGAAGACCCGTTCCTCCGCAACGGCATGCGGATGATCATCGACGGCAACGACCAGGATCTCGTCCGCGACGTTCTGCTCGAGGACATCGCCGCGACGGAAGAACGCCACCGCGCGGGCGCGCTGATCTTCTCCCAGGCCGGCATGTACGCGCCGACGCTCGGGGTGCTCGGGGCCGTTATCGGCCTGATCGCGGCGCTGGCCGACATGAGCGACATGAGCCGTCTCGCCCACGCGATCGCCGCGGCGTTCGTCGCTACTCTTTTAGGTATATTCACCGGTTACGTATTATGGCACCCGATCGCCAATAAGCTGAAGCGCCTGTCGAAGAACGAAGTCGAGCTGCGCCTCATGATGGTCGAAGGCCTGCTGTCGATCCAATCCGGCGTCTCCACGATCGCGATCAACCAGAAACTGTCCGTCTTCCTGACGCCGACGGAGCGCTTCAAGCTGAGCCAGAAGGGAGCCGAGGCGATTGAGCAAAAGGCCTAAGAAAGAGCATCACGAGGAGCACTCCGACGAAACCTGGCTCATCCCGTATGCCGACCTGCTGACGCTGCTGCTCGCGCTGTTCATCGTGCTCTACGCCATGAGCTCCACCGATTCGAAGAAGTTCCAGGACATGAGCAAGGCGTTCAACATCGCGTTCAACAGCGGCATCGGCGTACTCGACCAATCCTCGGTCATCTCGCAGGCGAACCAGATGGAGAACTCGCAGAACCTCAAACGCCGCGAGGATACGAAGGACATGTCGGAGCAAGACCGGCAAGCGCTGCAGAAGCAGGAGCAGCAGGATCTCGAGAACCTGAAGAAGCAGATCGACAAGTACATCCAGGCGAACGGCCTCACGGCGCAGCTGGACACGAAGCTCAACCAATCGCAGCTGACGATCACGATCAGCGACAGCTCGCTGTTCGCGCCAGGCAGCGCCAAGGTGAAGCCCGAGTCGCGCAAGCTCGCCATCGAGATCTCGAACATGCTGACCAAGTATTCCGACTACGAAGTTGTCGTCTCCGGCCATACCGACAACGTGCCGATTCACAACGACGAATTCGAATCGAACTGGGAGCTCAGCTCCATGCGGGCGATCCGGTTCATGAACATCGTACTGGAGAACAAGCAGCTTAATCCGAAGAACTTCAGCAACATCGGCTACGGCGAATACCGCCCGATCGCGAGCAACGACACGGCGGCGGGCCGCTCGAAGAACCGGCGCGTCGAGGTGTCGATCATCCGGAAATACGCGGATGCGTCCAAGAGCGTCAGCGTATCGGCGTCCGGCGCGTCGAATTAAATCAGGCCAGTGAATGACGAAAACCGCCGGGAGCGCGTAGCTCCCGGCGGTTTTCGTGCATATGCGGCGGCTCGCTGGCGGCGGGCTGCCGCGCCGCGCTCGTCTCGCGCTGCAGCGCAGCGGGCGCTGTGCCCCTGCACTCGCGCGGCCCGCCTGCGGCGGACTGCTCGCCTCAGCTCACTTGCTTGGCGCGCCCCGTTACGACAGCTCGGGCTTGCGCGCGGGCAGGGACAGCTCGATCGACCGCCGGACGAGCACGTCCATGGCGTCGATGCTGACCTTGCGCGCCTCCTCGCTGAGCTTGACGATCGACAGCTCCGTGCAGGCGATGATGACGCAGCTGCAGCCCTCGCGTTCGATCATGTCGCGGATGATGCCCTCCAGCTCGGCGGGGTCGCTGAGGATGCCGCGCTTGATGTCGCGGTAAATAATATTCATGACCTGCTGCTGCACGTCCATGTCCGGCTCATGCGGAATCATGCCGTACCGGCGCGCGCAGTCGCTGTAGATGCCGCTGCGCAGCGTGCCGTTCGTCGCCAGGATGCCGACCTTGCCGCCGCGGCCGAACGTATCGACGATTTCCCGCATCGTCTCTTCCACCATGTCGATGATCGGAATCGTCGTCATGGCCTGCATCTCTTGAATGAAATAGTGCGCGGTGTTGCACGGCATGGCGATGTTCGCCGCCTCCGCGTATTCCAGCAGCCGGATATCCTTCTCGATCTCCCGCAGGAACAGCTCGCCCGTGTTCTCGAGGATGACGTGGGTCCGGTCCGGCAGCGAAGCGTGGTTCAGCACCACCATGTCGATATGGTCCTGGTCCCGGTCGGCCGCCGTGCTCTCGATAATGAGGTCGATAAAGACGGACGTCGCCTTCGGGCCCATGCCGCCCAGAACCCCTAACCGTTTACGTTCCATGATTCAACAACCTTTATCGTATGACATAATCGTTCGTTGACGTTCGTTGGTTTCCTGCCTCGTACGGCGCCCGGCTCGCCGGCCGCCCGCTCGCGCGCTCCGCTTGGCGCCTGGCGGATTTATTCCGCCGCGTCCGTACCCGGCTTCCCGAGCAGCTGCAGCGCGATCTCCGCGCCGGGATCCATGCCCTGGCAGCCCGCGAGCAGGATCAGGTCGCCGCGCTTCGCTTCGCTCAGCGCCGCGCCGATCGCGTCCGGCAGCTCGTCGAACAGCTTGACCTCGATGCCCGCCTCGTTCATGACCTCGAGAAACACATCGGTCTCTTCGTCCGACACCACGTTGTGGCGGTTGACATGCGACCGGCTCCGCGTCGCGATCAGCTCGCGGCGTTCCAGCCGGTTCATCCACTTCACGATCGATTCCGCGTTCTCGCGGTTGATGATCGGCCCGCGCGCGCCGCGAATCGCGTAGACGAGATGGAAATTCTCGTAATCCATGTAGCGAAGCGTCTCCAGCGTCACGTCGATGTTGCCGGGATTGGCGAAGTGATCGTCGATGATCGTGAACGCGTCCTCGTGAATGAACTGGAAGCGGCGCTCCACGCCGCCGAAGGTGCGCAGCGTCTCCTGAATCGTCGGCACGGCCACGCCGCAGAGCAGCGCGATCGCGATCGCCGCCATGGAGTTATAGACGGAGTGCAAGCCCGGAATCCGCAGCTCGACGCGGAACTCGCCCGGCTCGTGACGGACGCCGTTCGCCTCGAACGGCTTCATGATCTCGACCGTGAACTTCGCCCGTCCGGTGGACAGGTCGAGGTCCTTGCAGCGCAGCGTGCCGTCGCTGCTCTTCATGCCGAACGTAACGACCTTCGCGCGCGTCTCGGTGACGAGGGACGCCGCGTATTCGTCGTCTAGGTTCAGCACGGCGCAGCTATTTTCGCCCGCACCGCGGATAAGCCTGGACTTCGCCGCGAAATAATTCTCGAACGTGCCGTGCGAATCGATATGCTCGCGGCTCAGGTTGTTGAAGCAGACGATGTCGTAGTTCACCGACTCGACGCGGTTCGTCTCCTGCGCCGCGGAGGAGACCTCCATGCTGACGTGAGAGACGCCGGCGTCGGCCATCCGTTTCAGGTACGCCTGCAGGTCGAGCGATTCCGGCGTCGTCAGCTCGGCCGGGATCCGCTCTTCGTCGATCTTGACGATGACCGTGCCAATCATCCCCGTCTTGAAGCCGTGGCGTTCGAGAATGGCGTTCGTCATGTAGGTCGTGCTCGTCTTGCCGTTCGTCGCCGTGATGCCGATCATCGTCATCCGGTCGGCGGGACGGCCGTAATACGCGCTCGCGAGCCGCGCCATGGCGATCCGGCTGTTCGGCACGACGTACTGCGGCACGCCGATCTCCGGCTGGATCCGCTCGACGATCGCGGCGACCGCGCCGCGCTTCACCGCGTCGCCCAAATACTTATGCCCGTCGGTGCTGTAGCCCGTGATGCAGACGAACAGCTGTCCCGGTTCGACTTTCTGCGAATGATAGGAAATGCCGGATATCTCAATCTCCCCGGCATGGAACGTTTCGGTTATCGTGATGGCTTGCAGCAATTCTTGCAATCTCGTCATGGCGCAAGGTCCTTTCTTCGAAAGCGTAAGGGCAGCCGGCCGCGCCCGTATCGCCGGCCTGTGCCGCCCTTACGCCTATCTATTCGCGAATTTGCCCATCGCCCTGCCCGCGAACACGCCGAAGAAGACCAGATGGGCTTCGGATGCGGCCACGTCCGGATGACGGGCGTTAGCGTTAGCAGGTAACGAGGGCTTGTCCGGCGCATTCGACCGCGACGGTATGTATGCCAATAATCGGCCCAAGCTGCGAAGCGGCTTGGGCCACTCTACTTCTTGCAGGCTTAACTTACTTTTTTGTTGAAAACCTCTATGCAAAGCGAGGACAATCCTTTATAATTTTACTTCATGTTTTATAGGATGGCAAGACGAAGCGGCCCCGCCGTCCCCTCCGCGCCGCGCGGCTGCGCGTTTTTCATAGAATCAGCCCCCGAGCAGACAAAAAAACCAACATCCCCGGCGAAGCCGCCCGAACGGATGTTGGTTTTGTCGTTATTTCCCGGGAAAAGGCGCTTCCTCGGACGACTCCGCCGGACGATAGTCCAGCAGCCCGAACAACTTGTCCAGCTCGTCCTGCGTCAAATCCCGCCACTTGCCGTTTGCCAGCTGCCCCAGCAGGATGTTCATGATCCGCACGCGCCGAAGCTTGCGCACGTTATACCCAAACGTCTGGCACATCCGGCGGATCTGGCGGTTCTTCCCTTCGGTCAGCGTAATCCGGAAGACGCGGTCCGACTCCTTCTCGACCTTGCACGGCAGCGTCATCGAGCCGAGGATGCGAACGCCCTCGCTCATCGCCTTCAGAAACCGCGGCGTGACGGGACGGTCGACGGTAACGACGTATTCCTTCTCGTGCTTGCCCTCGGCTCTCAGAATCCTATTGACGATATCCCCGTCGTTCGTCAGCAGGATGAGCCCTTCCGAGTCCTTGTCCAGCCGGCCGATGGGGAAGATCCGCTCCGAATGCCCCACGAAATCGACGATGTTGCCCTCCACCTGCGCTTCCGTCGTGCTCGTGATGCCGACGGGCTTGTTCAGCGCAATATACACATGGCGCTTCTGCGATCCGATCGGCTTGCCGTCCACGCGGACGTCATCGCCAAGCTCCGCCTGGCTGCCGAGCTCGGCCGCCGCCCCGTTGATCGTGACCCGCCCGCTTTCCACGAGCTTGTCGGCCTCCCGCCGGGAGCAGAACCCCGTTTCGCTAATAAACTTGTTGATCCTCAACTGACTTGTTCACCCCGCACTTGATCCCTGAACCAATACCGGCTACTTGCTACTTTCCGTTATTGCAGCGTTCTCGTAGATTTTGACGGCCGGCCCGCTGCCGACGATCGGCTCGGCGGCGGCCGTTTGGCGCATGAAAGCCGCTACCGCCTCCGCGCGGACCGGCCGGTATCGGCGCAGCCCCCCGAGCATGAGCGGCTTCAGCACCGGAACGAGCAGCATCGCGGCCCTCTCGCCGAGCCGGAACTCATCCCGCTTCCCAAGCAGCAGCGAAGGCCGGACGATATGCAGCTCCGGCAGACCGACGGCGCGAAGCGCCTCTTCCGTTTCGCCTTTGACCCGATTGTAAAAGATGCCGGACGACGCGTTCGCCCCCATGGCGGATATCGCGATGAACTTCCCGGCGCCGCGCGACTTGGCCCATTCCCCGAGCGCCAGCGGGTACGCATGGTCGACCTGGCGGAACGCCTCCTGCGACCCGGCCTTCCGGATCGTCGTGCCGAGCGCGCAGAAGACGACGTCCGCCTCGACGTCCGCAAGCGCTTGCTCCAGATGATCGAAGTCCGCGGTAATAACGGTCAATTTGTCCCGGAGCCCGCCCGCCGGCGGCATCGGAGGAAGCGGCCGCCGCGTCATCACCGTCAGCGCGCCGCAGCGCCGATCCTCCAGCAGCTGCAGGAGGAGCCGGAAGCCGACGAAACCCGTCGCCCCCGCGAGCAGCGCCCGGTAGCCTTCCGTTCGCGGCATGAACGTTCACCTCTCCTGTATGTATTGTACATGAAAGCGCGAACTCCTTCTTGTCAAGAATTGGATTTCGGCTCGTCGTTGTACAGGGGCAGCGAAATCAAGACCGTCGTGCCGACGTTCACTTTGCTCTTAATTTCAAAATGGCCCTGATGGCTCTGAATAATACGTTGGCTGACCATGATTCCGAGGCCCGTCCCCGCATCCTTGTCCGTGAAGAACGGATCGCCCAGCCTCGCGATCTTCTCCTCCGGAATGCCGATGCCCTGGTCCGTGATGGAGACGCGGACGAACTTGCCCTCGTGCCGGGCGGTGACCGAGACTTCCCCGCCCTGTGGCATCGCTTCGATCGCGTTCTTCAGGACGTTGATGAACACCTGCTTCAGCTGATTCTCCTCGCAGGAGATGCGGCAGTCATCCTGCCCGAAGTCCGTGACGAAGATCACGTTGCACAGATGCGCCTGGCTGTCGAGCAGCGAGATGACGTCGCCGAGCGTGAAGCGGACGTCCTTCACCTCGAACCGGGTGGCCTGCGGCTTGGCCAGGATGAGAAATTCGCCGACGATCAGATTAATCCGGTCGAGCTCCGACAGCATGAGATCGACGTGGCGCTCGTTCAGCTTGCGCGTCTCCTGCTGCAGCTGCAGGAACCCGCGCAAGGTGGTCAGCGGGTTGCGGATCTCGTGCGCCACTCCGGCGGCCAGCTGCCCGACGGTCGTCAGCTTCTCGGAGCGCCGCAGCAGCTCGTCCATTTCATTGCGGCTCGTCATGTCGCGGGTAATGCTCGCGATCGCGCGCAGATGGCCGTGCCGGTCATGAATCGGCGACGTCGTCACGCTGACCGCGATCCGCTTGCCGCGCTTCGTGACGCGCGTCGTCTCCCGGGCGGGCAGCGGTTTGCCGGATTTCAGCTGCTCGACCGTCTGCTGCTCCTCGTCCTTCAGCGCCTCCGGCACGAGCGGCAGCGCCTGGCCCACCGCTTCCTCCGTCGTATACCCGAACATCTCCTCGAACGCCCGGTTCACCTGCGTGATCCGCCCGTCCAGATCGACCACATGAATGGCGTCGGTCGTATGATTGATGAACGATTCCAAGTATTCCTTCATGGACCGGTTCTCTTCGAAGGCGGCCCGCAGCTTCGTCATATAGATGCCGAGGTTCTTCGACATCGCGTTCACCCGCTGCGCCAGCTGGCCCAGCTCGTCCTTGCGCCTCACGTCGATCGAGCTGTCGAACCGGCCGACGGACACTTCGTTCACTTTCCACAAGATCGTCCGGACCGGCCGAAGCAGGATGTTCGACAGCCCATAGCTGCAGATGACGACGATGCATAACAAGACGGCGGAGATGCAAAGCTGATTGGAGCGCTGCTCGTCCATCAGCCGCATGAGCGGCTTCTTGTCCAGCACGAGCCCGACGACGTACGGATTCGGCTGCTGGATGAGGACGAAGCTCTTGATGATCGACCGATGATGGACCGAGGTGTAGCGGAAGACGCGCTTGCCCTGCAGCGCCGCCTGTACGTCGCTTGCGTCCTGTTCCGCGCTGCGGTACTCGTACGTCCCGAACGGGATGGGATGCTCCGCGAGCTCCTTGCTGCGGATAATGGACGGGATGCGGATCTCGGTATCGGCACGGAACAAGTTCGGGTTAAACCCCGTAATTTCCAAGATCGTAGGGTTGCTCGCCTTCATATTCTCCAGAAACGAGGTCGTATGGGCCATTTTCTGATAATCGTTCAGCCGTTCGCTATCCAGGTAGCAGCGGATAACGTAATCGTGCCCGTCGTCGGTATAGAACGTCTCCTGCGCGAGCAGCGCGGCGGTTCCGGAGAAATTGGGCGTGTCCGGCGCGGCCCAGAACTGGTCGTGCTGATCGCTCGCATCTTCGCGTATCAGCGACCGCTGCCGCCAGGTCAAGCTGATGGTGCCTTCCTCCCGGGTGTCGGTGGACCGCACGATGACGTACTCGTCGCCTTGCTTCTGCATGACGGATAAGCGGGAGAGCCCGACACGGGAGGCGACCATCTCGAGCTGGGGCCTCGTGACCTCCGCGGCGGAAGCCGGCAGCTGCTGAGACGCGGAATACGACGCCAAGCTCAGCTTATCGATCAAGACGGATTGCACAAACTCGTTTTCGCTCGTGTTTTGCGTGACGTCCGCGGCGACCTGGCGGCTGATCGCCACCATGTTGCGTTCGACGTCCGATCGCAGATTGACCCTCGTAGAATATTCGTTCAAAATGAGATTGAGCAAGAGCAGGACGAATACGATCATCGATATCATCAGAGAGAGTTTAATCTTGACCGACAAGATGCGACACACCCTTTTCAAGCTTGTGGATATCCTACTTGGATCATATCATAATTGTAAAAAAATGAAATCAACTCCATGCGCCATTTTCAACGATGCCGCCTGACCCGGCCGGCCCCGTTCATCGACGGGAGTCGCGCTGCGTATTTCGTTCATCCACAATAGTTATCCACATATCCCATAGTTATTAACAGGATAATAGGGGGATATGTTGGCAATTCTGTGCGTAATCGGAGTTTATCCACATTACTATACACATGCTGTTAACAACGAATATTTGTTCGTAGCACAATTCGAGTTTTATCGACAGTCGCACAAGGTCGAATAGGCACCCTACACTACTACAGTTCGAGCGGAGGACGTCACGTGAACGAAACCGGCTATTTTAGGGAAGACGACTATACATGGATGCGGGCCGCCATCAAGGAGGCCGAGCGCGCGGAAGCCATCGGCGAGGTACCGATCGGAGCCGTAATCGTCAAGGACGGAGAAATTATCGGCAGAGGGTATAATTTGCGGGAGACGAATCTGGATCCCACCGCGCATGCGGAAATGATCGCGATTCGCGAGGCGAGCCGGCATCTCGGCGCCTGGAGGCTGCTGGACTGCACGCTGTACGTCACACTGGAGCCGTGTCCGATGTGCGCGGGAGCGCTGGTCCAAAGCCGGATCCGGAAAGTGGTGTACGGCACAATCGATCCGAAAGCCGGTTGCGCCGGTACGTTAATGAACTTGCTGCAGGAGCCCCGCTTCAATCACGAGACCGAGCTCGTCGGCGGGCTGCTGCGGCAGGAATGCGCGGATTTGCTTACCCGGTTTTTCCGTCGTTTGCGAGGTCGTTCTTAGTCGAGCTGCGCAGCATTTCATCCTTCTGCATCTGCTGCAGCATGACAATGAGTTGATCGGCTTCCTCACTAATGGCGAGTACCTCAGGGTCCGTTAGGCTACCGCGTGCTTCGGCCATTTCGAATAGCTTAGTGCGAAGCACCTGCAATTCGTGGAGTAATTTCGTTTTGTCGTTCATGACGCCCTGGGAACGCTCCTATCGCATCAGCTTCGGTTACATTAAGTAACATCCTTCATTATATACGCTTATGGTTGTTATTTTTGTATAATCTTGTCGATAAACATCCGTCTTCCGACCTAATTATTCATCGTGGTTCGACCTAATCCGATGCCGCCGCTGCGATCATCCCGCGCGACGAAAATCGCGCTTTCCGCAAGTTGCGCCGGCCGCGCCCTTCATGCTATTATTATCCTTGCCGCGCGCCCGTAGCTCAGCAGGATAGAGCGACAGTTTCCTAAACTGCAGGTCGTACGTTCGAATCGTATCGGGCGCGCCACAAAACAGCCCTCAAACCCTTGATAATCAAGGGTTTTTTATTTTCCCAACTAATACTATGTTGGGTACATTTTGGGTACATTTCTTTTCGATTCGATTTTTAGTTATCAATACGGTTACTTACATTGTCTACCTTTCCCTCAACTCAACAGAGAACTCATTTTTTGCGGACTGCATCAAACAGGAGTTGTTCAGCTCTTGCCTATAACTTCAATACCGGAATACATCAATCCGCTATTAAAGTGAGGTGCTGAAAAGTAAATGTTCACTTCATCCTGTACCGGGCCGTGAGTAATCAAACCATGAACTCTAACATTAAACCCTCCATGCCCGTCTGCTCGAATTCCGCTTATTTCGTACAGTGAAGAATTGATTTCTCCAAACTCCTCTTTGACCGCTTTGTCGATCCTCGAACCAAGCTCAAACAATAAGACTAAATTCATCATTTTCGTATCTTTTTCTGGTTCAACAAATGGATCGTGAGGTGATTCCGTCACAGTTTTGACCACATGTTGTGAAAGCTGATTAGACCTCTTTTTTAACATATCTTTCCAGTTAGGCGGAAAGTTTGATTCAGCGGGGTCTTCCAGGTGCTTCCAATCCAGTAACCGAACATTATTGGGGTTCGTGGGGGATATATCGAATATTAACCTATCCTTGCCGACAGCAATATGCGGACCAACTGTGGGAATAACTTCAAGTGTAATAACAAAATGAAAGCCTCGGAAACCATTTACTCGCCGCACATCATGGACATGTACAAAATACGGATAAACCTCAGGTGAATATTTCAATAAATCTGCATAAATCTCATCAATTTTTTTGTCAATGTGGGGCAATAGAAACAGCATTAGCATGTCTTGAAACATCAGTTCTTTTGATTCTTCTGGCTTGCTGCCATTTACGGGTTGCTCGGATGCATAGGCTGCACAAGGATTCACCCCAAAAATGAGCACTAATAAAAGAAGGAGTGTTTTCATTGCTTCTCTTCCTTAACTTTTTACGGGTATACTGCCCAAAGCCCATAAAATTAAACAGTTCATCGTCTCTGTGATTGCTTTGATGATCCCGCTACGCATGATTTCCTCCGGAACGCGCATAACTAACGCATTGAGCGGACATCCTCGCCTGACCATGTCCACACTCCCCGCTCCTCAAAACGAACCTGCCATCACGTTTGACAGGCTTCCAAACATTCGTTTTTGACAAACAGCCCAAGGCGGTTTATATTTAAGACAAGTCATATCGACGATTAATAATGTCGACAATAACTGAAGGAGCTGACCCTAATTGGACCAATTGCTTGTGATTAATGCTCATCCTACCGTCGACCCCGCGATGTCGTATAGCTTGCAGGTGCGCGATCGTTTTCTCGAAGCGTACCGCAAGGAGAATCCGAGCGCGCCAATTCAGGAAATCAACCTCTACGCCGAAGAAATCCCGCAGGTTGACGCAACCGTGCTTAGCGCGTGGGGCAAGCTGGAAGGCGGTCAGCCGCTGACGGACGAGGAACGGCGCGTCACAGCGCGCATGGGCGAGATTCTGGACCAATTCAAGCGGGCGAAGCGTTACGTCATCGTGCTGCCGCTGTACAACTTCAACATTCCGTCCCGGCTGAAGGATTATATGGACAACGTGCTGATTGCCCGCGAAACCTTCAAATACACGTCGAACGGCTCCGTCGGCCTGCTCAAGGACGGGCGCAGTCTCGTCGTCATTCAGGCGAGTTCCGGCATCTACACCAATAACGACTGGTACACCAAGAACGAATTTTCCCATCTCTACTTGAACTCGATGTTCGCGTTCCTCGGCGTCGAAGACTATGAGATCATCCGCATTCAAGGCACCGGCCGGCTCGACAAGGACGAACTCCTGGCTAAAGCCAGCCAGGAAGCCGAGCAAGCGGCGAAGCGTCTGGCTGGTCTGGCGGTCAAGGCCTAATATCTGCTCTCTAACCCTCTTCGCCGCCAGCGCTCGGACATCGCAAAGAAGCGTTCCCGCTTGTGGGGAACGCTTCTTTGCTCTTCTCCTTCGGGGCGTCCGTGGCCCGGCCTCGGAACCCCTTGCCTCATCCCGCCCGGCGTAGGACGCAGCTCCTGCAGCCGCGCCGATTCGCGGCGCATCCGACCAGGCGTCCGGTGCGGTTATGGCTGCGCCGCCGGCGCCAGCCAATCCTGCAGCCGGTCGAGCGGCACGGCATCCTTCGGCTCCTCGTAGTCGAATTTGACCGCTTCGTTCAGCCTGTCGCGGGTCAGCTCGAAATGCACGCCCAGCTTCATCCCGCTCGTGGCGTTCGTCGAATCCACCTGGATATTCCCCGATTCCAGCGTCAGGTAGCCGTTCCGAATGCCGCCGGTCACCTCCAGCGCCTTGATCGACGTCCTCTGCTTCAGCTTGTCGGCCGTCAGCTCTTGTTTGGCCGCTTCCAGCTGCGCTTCGGTGACGTTCAGCGCCTTCATGTACGCTTCGTTCTTCGCGATCAGATCGATGAGCTGCGGAATCGCCTTGTCCGCGATGGCCGTTATCGCCTCGTCCGCCTGCGAGTCGTCGATCGACATCCGGACGAACCGATCCGCTTGATAGCCGTCCGGCACGTCCTTCACGTCGGCAGCCTTCGGCTCGCTGAAGTACGTCTTCTCATCGAGGCTGCCGAACAGCGCCTTCAGCGCATCCCCGCTCAGCCCGATCATCGAGCCGTCCGCCAAGCCGTTCGCGCCGACCTGTTCCCCGGCGAGTTTGTCGGCGTCGATCGCGACGAATTTCCCGGCCGCCTCCTGAGGAACGTCAAGTCCCGGGATGTCCGGCAGCTTCATATATAGGCGATCGGCCGTCACGATCACCGGCACCGAGAACGACAGCTTCACATCTCCCATTCCGAGCTTGGTCTCGAGCGTCAGCTCCGCATGCTGCGGCTCCTTCTGCACGACGCCATGCACTTGAATCTCCGCGCCCTTCAGCAGGATCGGAAGTGCCGACCTCAGCAGCGCTTCCCGATTCGTCGCGGTGCCCGGCGTCTCAGGCAGCCGGATGTCGTCGATGGTGAACGAGCCGGTATATGTATACGTCTTCGCTTCGTTCGTTTTCGCGAGGGCCTTCAACAGCGCTTCTTTCGGCGAATCGGACGAACTGCAGCCCGTCAACGCCGCGCAGCCCGCGATCAGCAGGACCAGCGTACCGCGTTTCCATGCCTTCATGGCCATTTCCCCTCTCCTCTCACGAACCCTTCCTTCCTTTCAATTCTACCCTATCCGGCGCGAATCTGAACAGTCGCCGAACACGCCAAAAAGCCCGCCGCGCCGAATCATCGGCACAGCGGGCTGCGAAATCGGGTACAAGTGCGCGTTACCCTTCAGGGTTATGGTGAGAGACGTGATTGGCCTGCTTCGTCTTTTTGGAGCCGGACAACGGCTGCTGCGGCTGCGAGTCTTTGCGGGAACGCGCCGGCTGTCCGTCGCCCTCGTAAGGATTTTGAACGGGAACGCTCTTCGGCTTGCCCATAGCGTCGATCTCCTTTATGATCCGGATGAATTAACTGCGGGAATGAAACAGATCGGTTGGCTCGTCATGGTTAAGCAGATCTTGATGGCGGCGGTCATTGGTGTCCTGCTGCAGCTGCTGCGCCTGGTGGCTGTTGACCGGATTTTGCTCGAGATCCTCCACGACGTTGCTTAGGTTCTTATCCGCCCTGCCCTTCACTTTCGTCATGATGCGCTCGCTCCTTAGGCATGCGTCAATTCATGCAGCGCCTGGGCGCATTCATGAATATGGCGCGTATAGTCTTCGACCAGTTGCTGTATGCTATCGGTACGTTCGTCTACCGACTTGCCGTCCTTCTCCACGTCGACGAGCGTCGTCCGAATTTCGCGGCTGTCCACGTACGTCACCTTGAAATCAAAACTGTACATCTGATGCCCGGCCGAATGAATGGTAATTCGCACCGATTTAGGATCGGCTTCGTCCGCCTTCACCTCGGCGCGGTCCGTTTGCTGAATGACGTCCGGCAGCGTGCGCTGCCAAGCTTGCGTCAGTTCGTGCTGGTTGATGGACAATTCGTCGCGTTTGCTCATTGACTTCCCACCTCCATGCGGATAATATGCGGTTCCGGCGCCGATTTTATGCGGCCGCGCGGCCAGCAACAAAATGCAAAAAGCGCCCGGGCGAAAAAGCTTCGCCGGACGCTGTCCGTATCGTATAGGTGGCGGAGAGAGTGGGATTCGAACCCACGTGGGCTTGCACCCTAACGGTTTTCAAGACCGCCCCGTTATGACCGCTTCGGTATCTCTCCATTCCATCGCAAGACCGATTGAAAAAGGTCACAAGACGTATTGTACCATAGGCCAATTCCGCGTTGCAACTTGAAATCGCAGCCGGCATGGCGCCCAGGCGACCGATTAACGAGGGCCGATAACCTCAAGACCGCCCATATACGGACGCAGCACTTCCGGTATGACGACCGTGCCGTCGGCTTGCTGGAAGTTCTCGAGAATCGCGGCGACCGTACGGCCGACGGCAAGACCCGAGCCGTTCAGCGTATGCACGAATTCCGGCTTCGCCTTGGCTTCCGGACGGTACTTAATGTTCGCGCGGCGTGCCTGGAAATCCTCGAAATTCGAGCAGGACGAGATTTCGCGGTACGTGCCGCCGCTCGGGATCCACACTTCGATGTCGTACGTCTTCGCCGACGAGAAGCCCATATCGCCCGTGCAGAGCGTCAGGACGCGATATGGCAGGCCCAGCAGCTGCAGCACCTTCTCGGCGTGCGCCGTCAGCTTCTCGAGCTCGGCATACGACTCGTCCGGTTTCACCAGTTTGACGAGCTCGATCTTGTTGAATTGATGTTGGCGGATCAAGCCGCGCGTATCCCGGCCTGCGGAGCCCGCCTCGGAGCGGAAGCATCCGCTGTATGCGACGAAGTTTTGCGGCAGGGCCTCCGCGGCCAAAATTTCATCGCGATGAATGTTCGTCACCGGCACCTCGGCCGTCGGAATGAGGTAATAGTCCGTGTCGGCGATTTTGAACAGGTCCTCTTCGAATTTCGGCAGCTGGCCCGTGCCGACGAGGCTGTCCCGATTGACGATGTACGGCGGCAGCACTTCCTCGTAGCCATGCTGGTCGCTATGTAGATCCATCATAAAGTTAATGAGCGCGCGTTCCAGCCGGGCGCCGAGGCCGCGGTAGAACACGAAGCGCGAGCCCGTGACCTTCGCCGCGCGTTCGAAGTCGAGGATGTTCAGCTCTTGCGCGAGCTCGTAGTGCGCCTTTGGTTCGAACGAGAACGACGGAATGTCGCCATGGCGGCGGATTTCCACGTTGTCCTCTTCGGACTGGCCGACCGGCACGCTGTCGTGCGGCACGTTCGGAATCGCCAGCATCAATTCGGCGGTCGCCGCTTCCACCGCGCGGATCTCCTCGTCGAGCGCCTTGATCCGGTCGCCGACCTCGCGCATCTCGACGATCAGCGCCTCCGCGTCTCCGCCGCTCTTCTTCAGCTTCGCTACTTCCTGGGACACGACGTTGCGACGGTTTTTCAGCTGCTCCGTTTCCTGCAGCATGTCGCGCCATTTGCCGTCCAGCGCCGGGAAATCCGCGATCAGGTCAAGCGATTTACCGCGGTTCGCAAGCGCCTGCTCCACTTTGGCAAAATCGTTCCGTAGCAATTTTACGTCGAGCACGATTAATAATCCCCTCTCAGCTTTCAATGGTTTATTACAGTTGTTGCCCAGTTGGCTCGGTCGGCAAACCGGCATCCGGGCGAAATTGCGTGCCATTTCCCGAAAACCGCCTTGACGGCAAAAAGACTGCGCGTCCGCAGTCTTCAGTCTTTATGCTCTAGCCGCTGCCGCTTCCTTCACCATGTCCAGGAAGTAGGCGTGCAGCCGGTAATCATCCGTCAGCTCGGGATGGTACGACGATGCCAGCAAGTGGCCCTGCCGCGCGGTGACGATCTCGTCTTTGTACGTCGACAGGACATCGACGCTCGGCCCCACTTCCTTGATCAGCGGTGCGCGGATGAATACCGCGCGTACCGGCTCGTCGATGCCTTTCACGTCCAGGTCCGTCTCGAAGCTTTCGCGCTGGCGGCCGAACGCATTGCGGGCGACGGCCATGTCCATCAGCTGCAAATGCGCGTCTTCCTGTCCGTCGATCCGATCGGCCAAGACGATCAGGCCGGCACAGGTGCCGAAAATCGGCTTGCCCTGCACCGAGAACGCGCGAATTGCATCGATAAAGCCATACTTGCGCATCAGCTTGCCGATCGTGGTGCTTTCGCCGCCGGGAATGATGAGGCCGTCCAAATCCAGCAGCTCTTCCGGACGCTTCACGGCAACGCCTTCGCCGCCGGCCGCTTTAATGCTCCGTATATGTTCCGCAACGGCGCCTTGCAGCGCCAATACGCCAATCTTCATGGGTTACCCGCCTTCTTTCCGCTCTTAAAACCCGCGGTCTTGCATCCGCTCGGAAGCGTGCAGCTTCGAAATTTCGATGCCTTTCATCGGCGTGCCCAGGTTTTTGGACACTTCCGCGATCAGCTTGTAATCCGTGTAGTGCGTCGTCGCTTCGACGATCGCGCGGGCGAATTTCTCCGGGTTGTCGGATTTGAAGATCCCGGAGCCGACGAATACGCCGTCCGCGCCCAGATGCATCATCAGCGCCGCGTCGGATGGCGTCGCTACGCCGCCTGCCGCGAAGTTGACGACCGGCAGTTTGCCCGATTCATGCACGGACAGCAGCAAGTCATACGGTACGCCAAGGTTTTTGGCTTCATGGTACAGCTCGTCCTTGGACAGGTTTTGCACCTTGCGGATCTGGCCCGTGATCAAGCGCATATGGCGAACGGCTTCAACGATGTTGCCCGTTCCCGGCTCGCCTTTCGTCCGGAGCATCGCAGCGCCTTCTTGAATGCGGCGGAGCGCCTCGCCCAGGTCTTTCGCGCCGCATACGAACGGAACCGTGAACTCGTGCTTGTCGATATGGAAGACTTCGTCCGCAGGCGTGAGCACTTCGCTCTCGTCGATGTAGTCCGCGCCCAGGGCTTCCAGCACGCGCGCTTCCACGTAGTGGCCGATCCGCGCTTTCGCCATGACCGGGATCGATACGACCTTCATGACTTCCTCGAGAATCGTCGGGTCCGCCATGCGGGCGACGCCGCCGGCCGCGCGAATATCGGAAGGCACGCGCTCGAGCGCCATAACGGCCGTAGCGCCTGCCGCTTCCGCGATTTTCGCTTGCTCGGCGTTCATGACGTCCATGATGACGCCGCCTTTTTGCATTTCAGCCATACCGCGTTTTACGCGCGAAGTTCCTGTTTCCATTCGTGAAACCTCCTAAAAGTATTGTTGCTCTGTTTCCGTTCATCCGGACGGACTAGCTCTAACCATTGATTTTACAGCATGCGGGAACAATCGACAACCATGAATTCATACCCGAACGGCCGCCCATGCCGAATCCCGCCGCGTCCGATTAGAACAGATTGATGATGCCCTTGAAGATATCGGAGATAAACCCGCCCAGGCTGCGGAACATCAAGCGCCACCAGCTGGCTTTTTTGACGTCCTCGGCCGTCACGAGGTTCACGGTTTTCTCGATCGCCTTGCCCGTGTCGGGATCCTTGTACGCGTACGTGGCCGTGCCGACGACCGTGCCGCTCTTAATCGGCGCGACGAGCTCGCCGTCGGGCTTCAGCTTCACGCTGCTGACGGAGACGTTCGGCGTCGTGTTCTTCTTGACCAGGAACGAGATGTCGTTCGCGGTGACGATCGGCACTTCTTTGGAAACGCCTTTCTTTATTTTGACCGTCTTGTTCGTTTCTACTACCGATTTCGGCGCGACGACCGTCTTTTTCTCGAAATTGTCGAAGCCGTAATCGAACAGCTTGGCCGTTTGGACGAAGCGCGCGGACTTCGACTTCGTGTCCATGACGACCGAGATGAGACGAAGATCGCCGCGTTTCGCCGTGCCTGTGAAGCAGTAACCGGCGGCGCCGATATAACCGGTTTTCATGCCGTCCACGCCGGGATAGGCGTATTGTTTAAAGTTCGGAATGTCTTTGTTCGATTCCAGCATCCAGTTCAGGTTGATCATCGGCGTTTTGTCGCGCTCGCGGAACTTGTAGCTCGGCGTGCTGGAGAATTCGAGGAATTCCGGATGCTTCTTGATCAGAATGCTGGCGAACTTGGCCAGTTCGCCCGCGGAGATCACCGTATCGTCCGCCAAGCCCGTCGCGCTCGTGAAATGCGCCGTCTTCAGGCCGAGCGTCTTGGCCATATCGTTCATCTTCTGCACGAAGCCTTGTTCCGTGCCCCCGATCCGGTCGGCTAGCGCGATCGTGGCGTCGTTGGCGGACTGCACGGCCATCGCCATGTACAAGTCTTTTACCGTATGCTGGTCGCCCTCGGCCAAATAAATCTGGGAGCCGTCGGGCGGAATGGAAGCCGCTTCTTTCGTGGCCGTGACCATATCCGTCATGCTCAGCCGGCCGGCGGAAATCTCCTCGAGCACGAGATACTCCGTCATTAATTTCGTCATGCTCGCAGGCGGGTGCGGGGTGTCCGCATCGACCGAGTAGAGCACCTGCCCGGTATCGGCATCTATGAGAACCGCGGAGCGAACTTCGAGCCCAAGCGGGTTCGGCGTCACGATATATTCGTCGGCGTGAGCGGCAGGGGAACCAATAGTTGTCGTAAGCATGAAGGCAATGGCAGTCGCGCAAATGGTGGGTACGAAAAGCACCCGTCCCTTCTTCCGTTTCAACGTCTTCTCTCCTCTTCTATTCGCAAATTCACTCTAGTATTGTATCACAAAGCTACCAGGGATACGTAAAAAGAAAGACAGGAAAACGGCGAGTACCGCCATCTTCCTGTCCGTCTACCTAATAAATAAACGAAATCGAACGGATAAAAGTTGCTTCTTCCACTATAACGGAGCGAAATCGATCCCATTTCCGAATTTTACAGCGAATAGTTAGGTGCTTCTTTCGTGATTTGCACATCATGCGGGTGGCTCTCGCGCAGGCCGGCGTTCGTGATGCGCACGAACTGCGTGTCGTTCTTCAGCGCTTCGATGTCCGCTGCGCCGCAATAGCCCATGCCGGAGCGAAGCCCGCCGATCAGCTGGTGCACCGTATCGGCCAAAGGCCCTTTATACGCAACGCGGCCTTCGATGCCCTCGGGAACGAGCTTGTTCTCGTTCTCTTGGAAATACCGGTCCTTGCTGCCTTCCTTCATGGCGCCGAGCGAGCCCATGCCGCGGTAAACCTTGAAGCGGCGGCCCTGATAAATCTCCGATTCGCCCGGACTTTCTTCCGTGCCGGCGAACAGGCTGCCGATCATGATCGCGCTGGCGCCCGCAGCGATCGCCTTCGTCACGTCGCCGGAGTACTTGATGCCGCCGTCCGCGATGATCGGAACGTTGTATTCGCGCGCCACCGAGGCGCAATCGTAGATCGCCGTGATTTGCGGCACGCCGATGCCCGCGATGATGCGGGTCGTGCAGATCGAACCCGGGCCCATGCCGACCTTAATGACGGAAGCCCCGGCTTCGATCAGCTCGCGGGTGCCTTCGCCGGTAGCGACGTTGCCTGCCACGAGCGTCAGGTCCGGATACTTGGCGCGGAGCAAGCGCACCATCTCGATGACGTTCTTCTGGTGGCCGTGCGCCGTATCGATGACGAGCACGTCGACACCGGCGGCCACGAGCGCTTCCGCGCGCTCCGGCGTATCCTTCGCGATGCCGACGGCGGCGCCGCACAGCAGGCGGCCTTGCGGATCCTTCGCCGCATGCGGGAACTGAATCGCTTTTTCGATATCTTTAATGGTAATAAGGCCTTTCAGCGTATTCGACTCATCGACCAAAGGCAGCTTCTCGATCTTGTGCTTCTGCAGAACGACCTCGGCTTCCCGAAGCGTCGTGCCGACCGGGGCCGTCACCAGGCGATCCTTCGTCATGACTTCGCTGATCTTCATGGAGTAATCATGGATGAACCGGAGATCGCGGTTCGTGATGATGCCGACGAGCTTCTGGTTGGCGTCGACGACGGGCACGCCGGAAATCCGGTATTTGCCCATCAACTCTTCGGCGTCGTATACACGATGATCGGCGGTCAGCGAGAAGGGGTTCGTAATAACGCCGCTCTCCGAGCGCTTGACGCGATCCACTTCCTCTGCTTGCTGCGCGATGGACATATTCTTATGAATAATGCCGATGCCGCCCTCGCGAGCCATCGCAATGGCCAGCTTCGCTTCCGTGACCGTGTCCATGCCGGCGCTGATCAATGGAATGTTCAGCTTGACAGTTGGACTAAGCGAGACGGACACATCGACTTCCCTTGGCAAAATATCCGACTTCCGCGGAACGAGCAGTACGTCATCGAAGGTTAAGCCTTCTTTGGCGAATTTAGTTTCCCACACAGAAATGTTCCTCCTCAAACGTTTGCATGCCGAGTCCTGACTGTAAATCAAGCGGGTTCGCGCATATTATTGAAATAGTAGCAGAGGGGGTATAGGCTGTCAAGATTGCCGCAGGCAAGGTTTTGCGGACGTTTACGGGCGGTAATCGTAGCGACAATTGGGGCTCCACAACAGGAAGTCCCGAATCCCTAAATCGCGCGCTGCCTGCACCTGTTTATTCACCTGTTCCGCTCCGTACGTTTGGTGAGGATGCACCCATCTGGCGGTAAAACTCTGCAGCCAAGGCCGAATCGTCGCCGTCGTGCCTTGCCCGCCGCTGCGCATGAGCGCGTTTCGGCGCTTGGCGTCCACCAACGCATGGTGGACGACCGCATAGGGGCTCAAGTCCGGCTGCTTGATGCCGTACATGCCCGTGGAGTAATGAGATGGATAGGTCATGGGAGAGATGGCATCGACCGCGCCGGAGACGGCCCGCCATGATTGACCGATTCCCATATCGCCCGAAGAAGACGTGACAAGTCCGAACACGTCCGCGGATACTAGGGCACCATGCTTATGTATATGCCGCCGCGCATTGCGAAGGAAAGCCGAGATGACCTCCGACTTGGATTGTCCGCTCGCGTCATGATAGCGGACCTCCCGATTGACCTTCCCCCCGTTGTCGGGGAAGCGCACGTAATCGAATTGCACCTCGTCGAACCCGATCGACGCCGCTTCTTCCGCGATCGCCTGATTATAGGCGCGCACATCGGGCTGGAAGGGATCGAGCCACGCTTTGCCCTGCGCGTCGCGCCAGACACCGCCTCCACGCTTTTGCAGCGCCATCGACGGGTGTGCCTTCGCATAGAGCGGGTCTTTAAAGGTAACGATTCGCCCGATTACATAGATATTCTTGGCTTTCAGCCTGCGCAGCAAGCTGTTGATGTCCGCAATCGCAACATGCCGGTCGGCACCGATCGCCTTAACGGCCGGAAGCGTCGAACGATACGTCATGAGGCCGTAATCGTTCTTAACGTCGATAACCATGGCATTCAAATCGGTGTTGTCCACCAGCTGAACCAGCCGGTCTAAGCGGTGCTTGCTGCCGGCCACCCAGCTCGAGACGTAAATGCCCTTCACCGGCTTGTTCCGTGCCGTAAGGGAGCGCACCATCGTGTCACGCGATGATTGCTTCGTAACGTTCGTCCGGTTCCGTTGAGCCGTGGTTGACTGCGCGGATCCGGTGTGCAGGTAAAACTTCGTCATGGCAGCAGGACGCTGCGCGGATTGAATTCGCAGCGGCTTCGCCGTCGTTTGATCCGGAAGCGCCGGCAATGACGGCAGCGCACCGTCCTGCAGATGAGATTGGTTCGTACAGCCCGTTATTCCCAAGATAGCGACCATGCATGTCAATGCAACCCGTATCCGTCCAACCATTCCTTCCTCAACTCCCATCGGTTAACGTTACCTGTAGTATGTTCTCTCGATTGGTTAGAGTTGTGAAGGAGTTATCTCCAGTGCTGGATGAAATATACAGGCGAGAAAGGAACAAATGAACACCAAAAAACCGACTGCAGCATGCAGTCGGTTCATCGTGCTTGGCAACGTCCTACTCTCCCAGGACCCTGCGGTCCAAGTACCATCGGCGCTGGAGGGCTTAACGGTCGTGTTCGGGATGGTTACGCGTGGTTCCCCTCCGCCATCGCCACCAAACGGGCGTCTTCCTTATTCGGAAACGCGGGTCTTGCTCAGAGCTTGCCACCCTGAAAACTGGATACGAACCCTTGCGAAGGTCTTGCTTAGCTGA
>NZ_JBHSHY010000035.1:0-48038 GCF_042653205.1 Paenibacillus sp. GCM10023250
CGAAAGGGCTCAAGAGTATGCTTTCACGTTATTTGGAGCTTTGTTAACCCTTTGGAACCGCCGTATGCGGACCCGCATGTACGGTGGTGTGAGAGGACGGAGGCTAGCCGCCTCCTCCTACTCGATTGTCTTAAAATAGACGGGGAGGCTTCGGCGTTGCGAAGCACGCTGCCCCGGGCACGCGCGGCGACCGTGCCGGCGCCGATCTGACGGCCTGGCTCGCGGCGCTGCCGCCGCGCCTGCCGGGTGGCAGCCCCCGCCTTGTCAGCTCACGTCCTGCGTCCGCTTCCGCGTGCTGAACTGGCTCTCGTACAGGTCGGCGTAGAAGCCGCCCGCCGCGAGCAGCTCCTCGTGCGTGCCCTGCTCGATGACGGTGCCGTGGTTCATGACGAGAATCAGATCGGCGTCGCGGATCGTCGAGAGGCGGTGCGCGATGACGAAGCTCGTGCGGCCCTGCATCAGCTCGCTCATGGCGCGCTGGATGTGGATCTCGGTCCGCGTGTCGACGCTGCTCGTCGCCTCGTCGAGGATGAGGATCGCCGGATCCGCCAAGATCGCGCGGGCGATGGTGAGCAGCTGCTTCTGCCCTTGCGAGATGTTGGACGCTTCCTCGTTCAGGACGGTGTCGTAGCCCTCCGGCAGCGTGCGGATGAAGTGGTCCGCGTAAGCCGCGCGGGCAGCCGCCACGACCTCCTCCTCCGTCGCGCCGATGCGGCCGTAGGCGATGTTGTCGCGGATCGTGCCGTTGAACAGCCACGTGTCCTGCAGCACCATGCCGAACAGGCTGCGCAGGTCGCCGCGCTTCAGCTCGGTCAGCGCCTCGCCATCGATCGTGATGCTGCCGCCGCTCAGCTCATAGAAGCGCATGAGGAGGTTGATCAAGGTCGTTTTGCCGGCGCCGGTCGGGCCGACGATCGCGATCATTTGGCCGGACTTGACGTGAATGTTCATGTCCTCGATCAGCGGCGTGTCGTCCTTATAGCGGAACTGCACATGGTTGAAGCTGACGTCGCCGCGCACCTTGACCGCCTTGCCCGGCGAAGCGTCCTTCGCGTCCGCCGCGAGGGCGGCCGGCTGCGCTGCTTCCGGCACTTCTTCTTCCTCGTCCAGCAGCTCGAAGATCCGCTCCGCAGACGCGATCGTCGACTGGATGACGTTGGCGATTTGCGCCGTCTGCGTGATCGGCATCGCGAACTGGCGGGAGTAGGAGATGAACGCCTGCACGTCGCCGATCGAGATCCGGCTGTGCAGGACGAGAATCCCGCCGGCCACGCTGACGAGGACGTAGCCGATGTTGCCGATGAAGCCCATGACCGGCATGATCATCCCGGAGACGAACTGCGCGCGCCAGCCGGATTCGTACAGCTGGCCGTTGACCTCGTCGAACTTCGCGACGGAGCTCTTCTCGCGGCCGAACGCCTTGACGATGTTGTGGCCTGTGTACATTTCCTCGACGTGGCCGTTGAGCTCGCCGAGTGCCTTCTGCTGGCCTTTGAAATACAGCTGCGACCGCTTCGCGATCATCTTGATCGCCAGGAAGCTGAGCGGCAGCGTGACGATCGTGATGAGCGTCATGATCCAGCTGATCGAGAGCATCATGACGATGACGCCGATCAGCGTGACGAACGAGGTGATGAACTGCGTCAAGCTCTGCTGCAGCGTGCCGCTGATGTTGTCCACGTCGTTGACGGCGCGGCTCAGGATTTCCCCGTGCGTGCGGGAATCGAAGTATTTGAGCGGCAGCCGCTCGAGCTTCTCGTTGACGTCCTTGCGCAGGCCGTAGACGGTCTTCTGCGCGACGCCCGCCATGACGTACTGCTGGATGAAGCCGAACAGGGCGCTGATGAGGTAGAGCACGCCCAGCACGGCGAGCACTTGCCAAATGTAGTGAAAATCGATCTTCGCGCCAGGCGTGCCCTGAATCTTGCCCATGAGGCCCTCGAACAGCTTCGTCGTCGCCTTGCCCATGATTTTGGGGCCGACGATGGAGAATAGCGTGCTGAGCACGGCTGTCAGCAGGACGACAAGCAGCGAGAGGCGATACGGGCGCAGGTAGCCGACCAGGCGGCGAAGCGTGCCTTTGAAATCCTTCGCCTTCTGCACGGGCATGCCCATGGCGCCCGGACCGCGTCCAGGTCCGAAGCCGAAGCCGGGGCCGGGTCCGCCGGGCCGCTGGCCGGGTTTGCCGGGTCCGCCCGGGCCGCCGCCCGCGGTTCCGCGTTGTTGGTCGCTCATGCGATCTCCTCCTCCGATAGCTGTGACGTCACGATTTCGCGGTAGACGGCCGACGAGCGCAGCAGCTCGCGGTGCGTGCCGATCGCGGCCACCTTGCCGTCGTCGAGCACGATGATCCGGTCGGCGTCCATGACGGTGCTGACGCGCTGCGCGACGATGAGGACAGTGGCGTCCGACGTCTCCTCGCGCAGCGCGGCGCGGAGCTTGGCGTCGGTCTTGAAGTCGAGCGCCGAGAAGCTGTCGTCGAACAGGTAGACGGACGGCTTGCGGACGAGCGCCCGCGCGATCGACAGCCGCTGCTTCTGGCCGCCGGACACGTTGGTCCCGCCCTGCGCGATCGGGGATTCGAAGCCGTCCTTCATCTCGGAGATGAAGTCGTACGCCTGCGCCACGACGGCGGCATGGCGGACTTCCTCGTCCGTGGCGTCCGTCTTGCCGAAGCGGATGTTGTCCGCGATCGTGCCGGTGAACAGCACGGCTTTCTGCGGCACGAGGCCAATGCCCGCGCGCAGCTCTTCCTGCGTCAGCTCGCGGACGTCCACGCCGCCGACCGTGATGCTGCCGCCGGTGACGTCGTAGAACCGCGGGATGAGGTTGATCAGCGTCGACTTGCCGGAGCCGGTGCCGCCGATGATGGCGGTCACTTCGCCGGGGCCGGCCGAGAACGAGATGCCGGACAGCGCCGGCATCTCGGCGCCCGGATAGTGGAACGACACGTCATGGAACGCCAGCTCGCCGCGGACGGACGGACGCTTCGCGCCGCCGCGCGCCGGATCGTGGATGTCCGGCACCGTGCCGAGCACTTCGTTGATGCGCACCGCCGAAGCCGACGCGCGCGGGATCATGACGAACATCATCGAAGCGAAGATGAGGGCGAACATGATCTGCCACGCGTATTGGATGAAGGCCATCAGGTCGCCGACCGCCATGTGGCCCTCGTCGATGCGAAGCCCGCCGAACCAGACGATGAAGAGGCTGGCGAAGTTCAGCACGAGCATCATGATCGGCATGAGCGACGCCATGATGCGGTTGACCTTGATCGCGGTGTCCGTCAGGTCCGCGTTCGCGTCGTTGAAGCGCGCTTGCTCATGCTTCGTGCGGTTGAAGGAACGGATGACGCGCATGCCGGTCAAGTTCTCGCGAAGCACGAGGTTCAGCTTGTCGATCTTGACCTGCATCACCTTGAACAGCGGCACGCCGCGGCTGACGACGGCGAAGATGATCAGCGCGAGGATCGGCACGATCGCGATGATGATGAGCGACAGATGGGCGTCCTTGTAGAGCGCCATGATGATGCCGCCGAAGCACATCATCGGTGCCGCGACCATGACGCGCATCATCATCATGAGCACCTGCTGCACCTGCGTGATGTCGTTCGTCGTCCGCGTAATCAGCGAAGCGGTGCCGATCTTATCGAATTCCTGGAGCGAATACTTCTCCACGTGGGCGAACACGCGGCTGCGCAGGTCGCGGCCGAAGGCGCTGGACGACTTCGCGGACAGGAAGCTCGCGCCGATGGAGCAAAGGCCGCCGAGCAGCGCGATGAAGAGCATGAGGCCGCCGATTTTCCAGATATACGGGTTGTCGCCCTTGACGACGCCCTTGTCGACGATGTCGGCGAGCAGCGTCGGCAGGTACAGGTCGGACAGCGACTGGAGAAACACGAACAGCAGCACGAAAAAGACGATCATCCGGTACGGTTTCAGCATGCGAAGCAGTTTGACCATGGGATTCATTCACCTTCTTTGGACGTAGTGGGAGGATTCCAGCTGTTCCTGCACGGGCCGCCGTCCGCCGGTTCGGGATTGCCGCCGAAGAACGCGGCGACGTCGCGCAGCAGCTCGACCAGCTGATGCGCCCGGTCCGAGCCGAGATGCGCGGCGAGCCGGGTCATCCGCTCCTGCATCGCGTCGTGCGCGAGTCCGGTCAGGCGCATGCCTTCCTCCGTCAGCGTGATGCGGACGGCGCGGCGGTCCTGCGGATCGGCGCTGCGCTGGAGCAGCCCCTTGGCGGCGAGCAGGTTGACGCTCTGCGTGATCGTCGGGGAGGCCACGTTCAGCATCGTGCTGAGCTCCGACGCCTTGACGCCGGCTGGATTGCTGGCCGTGGCGCGGCGGATGCAGAATAACGTCATCGTTTCGCTCGGGGTGCAGTTCTCGATCGGGTTGCGGCCGTTCCACGGGAGCTGCCGCAGCTGACGCAGGGCGCGGATGAGCTCGTGCGCGGAAGGGCCAGGGTGTTCGCGGTCATCCTGCATAAGCGGGTACTCCTTTGCTTGCAAAGTAATTTATTTAGCTAACCTAAGTATATGGCGCGGACAGCGAAAGTCAAGAGTCGTTTTTCCGGTAAAGTGCGCCAAGTTGCTATTTATAAAGACGTCTAGTTTTGTGTACAATAGTAGGATAAGAGCGGACCGGCTTCCGTTCGAGGCTGGCGCTTCGAACGGCGCGCTTCCGCTAGAGTGGAGAAAGGTTGGTCGTTATGGAGAACAAGACATCATCCTCTAATTTTATCAGGAACATCGTGGGCGACGACCTGCAGTCCGGCAAGGTGAGCGAGGTCATCACCCGCTTCCCGCCGGAGCCGAACGGCTACCTGCACATCGGGCACGCGAAATCGATCTGCCTCAACTTCGAGCTGGCCGACGAGTTCAAGGGCAAGACGAACCTGCGCTTCGACGATACGAATCCCGTGAAGGAAGATACCGAATACGTGGACGCGATCCAGGAGGACGTCCGCTGGCTCGGCTTCGAGTGGGACGACCTGCGCTTCGCCTCGGATTATTTCGAGGAGCTGTACAACCGCGCGGTGCTGCTGATCAAGAAGGGCAAAGCCTACGTCGACGATCTGACCGCCGAGCAAATGCGCGAAATGCGCGGTACCCTGACGCAGCCGGGCCAAAACAGCCCGCACCGCGACCGGAGCGTCGAGGAGAACCTCGACCTGTTCGCCCGCATGCGCGCCGGCGAATTCAAGGACGGCGAGCGCGTGCTTCGCGCCAAGATCGACATGGCGTCGCCGAACATCAACCTGCGCGACCCGGCGCTGTACCGCATCGCGCACGCCCATCATCACCGCACGGGCGACGCGTGGAAGATTTACCCGATGTACGACTACGCGCACCCGATCAGCGACGCGATCGAAGGCGTGACGCATTCCGTCTGCACGCTGGAATTCGAAGACCACCGGCCGCTCTACGACTGGGTCATCGAAGAATGCGAGATGTCGGCGAAGCCGCGCCAGTACGAATTCGCCCGCCTGAACGTGACGAACACGATCATGAGCAAGCGCTACTTGAAAATGCTCGTGGACCAAGGCGTCGTCGAAAGCTGGGACGATCCCCGCATGCCGACGATCAGCGGCCTGCGCCGCAAAGGCTTCACGCCGGAAGCGCTGCGCGCGTTCTGCCGCGAGATCGGCGTCGCCCGCGCGTACAGCGTCGTCGACGAGCGCATGCTGGAATTCTTCATCCGCGAGGACCTCAAGCTGAAGGCGCCGCGCACGATGGCCGTGCTCGACCCGCTGAAGGTCGTCATCACGAATTACCCGGAAGGGCAGACAGAGCTGCTGGACGCCGAAAACAACGCGGAGAACGAAGCGATGGGCATCCGCCAAATCCCGTTTTCGCGCGAAATCTACATCGAACGCGACGACTTCATGGAGAACCCGCCGAGCAAGTATTTCCGGCTGTTCCCGGGCAACGAGGTCCGGCTGAAGAACGCGTATTTCATCAAATGCGAGGACGTCGTCAAGGACGCGGACGGCAACGTGACCGAGCTGCGCTGCACGTACGATCCCGAGACGAAGAGCGGCACCGGCTTCACCGGCCGCAAGGTCAAGGGGACGATCCACTGGGTGGAAGCGTCGCAGGCCGTGCCGGCGGAATTCCGCCTGTTCGAACCGCTGCTGCTCGACGACGAGGCTGACGGGGACAAAGAGTTCCTCGATCGCGTCAACCCGAACTCGCTCACGACGCTGCAGGGCTTCGTCGAGCCGAACATGAAGGACGCCAAGGGGCAGGACAAGTTCCAGTTCTTCCGCCACGGCTACTTCAACGTCGACCCGAAGCATACGACGCCGGAGCGGATCGTGTTCAACCGCATCGTATCGCTGAAGAGCTCGTTCGACCCGAAAGCGTGACGCTGCGAGGCCGGCGGGCGGAGTGCCGGCAGGCAGAGAAGGGCCGTTCCCATGGGTGGGGGCGGTCCTTTTTGGTTGGTTTGGGGGGCGGTGCCGGGGCGAGGCGGAGGGGCCGCCGCAAGGTCGGGGCATGTACGGTACGAGGTGCCGTTCTTGGCCGGGAAATCGCGGAATGGAGCGCATGTACGGTACGAGGTGCCGTTCTTGGCCGCCGTGAGACGGGTTGACGGCTCCGGGCTTTCTTCACAATCCTTTCGCCGCCCTCTATACTGGAGAAAACGCGCGTTAAGCGACAACGAAGCGGAAGGGGCGTCATGCGCATGAGAGTGGAGGAAGTGACCGGTATCATCCTCGCGGGCGGACGGAGCTCGCGGATGGGACGCAACAAGGCGCTGCTGCCGGTGGGCGGCAAGCCGCTGCTGCGGCATATCGCGGAGGCGATGCTCGCCGCCGGCTTGAAGCGCATCGTCGTCGCCTGCGGCCCGGCGGAGCGCGCGGACGAGTACGGGCCGCTGCTCGCGGGATTGCCGGTCGAGGTCGGCTTCGCGGCCGACCGCTTCCCGGACGGCGGGCCGCTCGCCGGCCTGCATGCCGCGCTGGACGCGCTGCCGGCGCCCGGCTACGGCTTCGCGACGGCCTGCGACATGCCGGCAATATCGGCGCCGCTGCTGGCGCGGCTGCTCCGGGCCGCGGAGGCGGCGGGCCCGGGCAGGGCGGAATGGGCCGCCACCGTCCCCGCCGCCGGCGCCGTCGGCGGCCCCGCGCCGGCTTCCGTGGGCGGCCCGCAGCTGATCCGCGCGGCGGGGCAGCCCTTCCACGCGCTGTACCATACGAGCTCGGCCGCGGAGCTGGCGGCGCGGCTGGCGCGCGGGGACCTGCGCGTCATGGCGCTCGCCGGCGCGCTGCGGACGCTCGAGCTGACGCCGGACGCGGACGAGGAAGCCGCGTTCGCGAACCTCAACACGCCGGACGCGTACGAACGGTACGTCCGTGCCGGCGAATAACCGAAAGCCCCTTGACCGCAAGCGGAAGCATCCGCGCGGATTAAGGGGCTTTGTCGATCCCGGCCGGGTCGAGCAGGCTCAGGCGCGGCATTCAAGCCGTTACGAAGCGACGCTGCCCGGCACGTTCGCGTCGACGCGGGCTTTGCCGCCGCTGCCGATCCATGATTTTTTCCACGAGCCTTGGATCAGGAAGATGAGCGCGACGCACAGCGCCGCGACGCCGCTGATGATCAGGAAGCCGGGCGCGTACGAGCCGGTGGACAGCTTCAGGTTGCCGAGCAGCTTAGGCAGGAAGTAGCCGCCGAGTCCGCCGGCCGCGCCGACGATGCCGGTCACGATGCCGATCTCGTTCTGGAAGCGGAGCGGGACGAGCTGGAACACGGAGCCGTTGCCCATGCCGAGCGCCATCATGCCGACGAACAGCAGCACCAGGATGACAGGGAGCGCCGGCAGCGACGAGATGCACGCCATCATGAGCGCGGCGGCGCCGTAAAGCAGCATCAGCATGCGGATGCCGCCGATCCGGTCGGCCAGCCAGCCGCCGACGGGGCGGAAGAAGCTGCCGGCAATGACGCACAGAGTCGTGAAGTCGGCCGCCCGCACGGGGCTCAGGCCGTACTGGGTGTTGAAGAAGATGGTCAAGTAATTGGACATGCCGACGAAGCCGCCGAAGGTGACGCCGTAGAAAATGCAGAACAGCCACGTGTCGCGCTGCCGCAGCACGGCGCCGTAGTCGGACAGCTTGCGCGGCGCGGGCTGGTTCGGGCTGTCCTTCGCCAGGAGGGTGAAGACGACGAACACGATGACGATCGGGATCAGCGCGAGGCCGAAGACGACGTGCCACGTGCCGAAATGCTGCGCGATCCGGTTCGCGAACAGCGTCGAGAACACGGTGCCGCTGTTGCCGGCGCCGGCGATGCCCATCGCGAGGCCCTGGTATTTCGGCGGGTACCAGCGGCTTGCGAGCGGCAGGGCGGCGGCGAACGAAGCGCCGGCGACGCCGAGCATGAGGGCGACGCCGTACAGCTCGTTCAAGGAATCGACGAACTTCCAGCCCCAGACGAGCGGGACCATCGTCAGCAGCAGCCCGAGCTGGCCGGTCCGCTTCGGCCCGATGACGTCCGTAAGGTAGCCGAGCACGAGGCGCAGCACCGAGCCGCCGAGGACGGGCAGCGCGACGAGATTGGCCTTCTGGGCGGCGTCCATTGGGAAGTCGCCCATAATGACGACGGCGAGCGGCCCGAGCAGCGACCAGACCATAAAGCTCAAATCGAAATACAGAAACGCGCTCAACAGCGAAGGGCCGTGTCCGCTCTTCAAGAAACTTTTGCGATCCATCATCCTGCAAAACTCCTCTCCATGGTTGGCGTTGCTTCTCTCTCTATCTCATCATTCCCGCGTTGCCCGGAACAACCATAAAAGGCCGCATCGCAGTCCGAAGAACTGCAACGCGGCCTCATTGCCACCCGGCTGCACGTCGGTGTGCGCGCCGGTTCATTCGTGATCCACATCATTGTGATCTTGTTTGCATTATAGAGGCGGCCGAAAACGAATGTCAATATACCTGACACAAATTACTTGAAAAAATAACGAGAGCCGCAGCCGCCCGGTTTACCCGTGAATGAGCTGGTAGACCTTGACGATCGACGCCGAGATATCCCCGATCCGCTTGCGCTCGTTCATCGCCTGCTTGCGGAGGAAGTCGTACGCTTCCGCTTCCGTAATCCCTTTGACCTCGCACAGCACGGCCTTCGCCTGGTCGATCCACTTGCGCTCTTCGATCCGCTGCAGGAGCTGCTCGCGCTCTTCCGCCCAGCGCCTGCGCTGCTGGAACGTGCGGACGCCCCATTGAAGCGCGATCTTCGTCTCGCGGGCGCCCATGGTAGCAAACAGGATGCCGTCGAGCGTGTAGCCCCAATCGACGTCCGGCGGGACGTCCCCGTCCGGGCAGAGCCACAGCGTCGGCAGCCGGCGCATGCCGGCGACGGCGGATTGCCAGCCGGCGAGCGCCGCGGCCGGGACGTGCAGCACGACCGCGTCGGCGGCGCCGACGGCGGCGCGGGCTTCGCCCTCGCTGGCCGCCCGGTGCAGCGATTTGCAGCAGCGCCGCAGATTGTCCGCGGCTGCGGGCGGCGTTTCGTTCTCAAGCAACAGAATCGACTTCACGGATCTTCACCTCGCTAAACTGGGGCTTAAGCGCTCGTGGCAGGATGTTGATTATGAATGTAACGTTTGATTACACGAATTCGGGCGGGATTGCGCGCCCCCGGAAAGGCTTCCTCTATGTATTATGAATTGGGCAGGGTTTTCGTGTCAAGATAGTTGACATATATCTTAATGCGATCTATAATCGGGTCAACGATCTTCGATCCGACGGCACAACGGCGTGCCCTTACGATCCGGCAATGGAGCCTATCCCGAGCGTCTTGTTTTCTTTGACGCGGGGATGGGCTTTTTATGGTTTCATCCGTGTTGTCACCGAAGCTTCGCCCTCATTTTACGTTTAGGAGAGATCGCCATGAAGAAGAAGTTGGTCATGATCGGAAACGGAATGGCGGGCGTCTCGTTCGTCGAACAGCTGCTGAAGCTGAACCCGGGCCGGTACGACATCTCGATTATCGGCGCGGAGCCGCATCCGAACTATAACCGCATTATGCTCTCGTCCGTCCTCGCCGGCGATGCCGGTCTGAACGAGATCGTGCTGAACGACTGGGACTGGTACCGCGATAACGGCATCGCGCTGCATGCCGGAGAGGAAGCGGTCGCGGTGGACGCCGTGAAGCGCGAGGTGCGGACGGACCGCGGCGCGGTGCTGCCGTACGATGAGCTCGTGTTCGCGACGGGCTCGCTGCCGTTCATGCTGCCGCTGCCCGGCGCCGACAAGGAAGGCGTTATCGCATTCCGCGACATCAAGGACTGCGAGACGATGATGGAGGCGGCGAAGCGATACCGCAAGGCGATCGTGATCGGCGGCGGCCTGCTCGGCCTCGAGGCGGCGCGCGGCCTGCTCCATCTCGGCATGGAGGCGGCCGTCGTGCATAACAGCCCGTTCCTCATGAACCGGCAGCTCGACGAGACGGCCTCGCGCATGCTGCAGGCGGAGCTGGAACGCCAGGGCATGACATTTCTGCTGAATAAGCAGTCCGCCGCCATTACGGGCGATTCTCGCGTTGCCGGCCTGACGTTCGCGGACGGGACGCACGCGGAAGCCGATCTGATCGTCATGGCGGTCGGCATCCGGCCGAACGCGGGCTTGGCGGCGCGCAGCGGCGTCTTGGTGAACGCGGGCATCGTGGTGAACGACTACATGGAGACGAATCTCCCGCATGTCTACGCCGTCGGCGAGTGCGCGGAGCACCGCGGCGTGGCGTACGGCCTCGTGGCGCCGCTTTACGAGCAGGGGGCGGTGCTGGCCAAGCGGCTCGCGGGCGCGGAAACCGCGGGGTACGCGGGCTCGGTGCCGTCGACGAAGCTGAAGGTGTCCGGCGTGAACGTCTTCTCGGCGGGCCGGTATACCGACGGCCCCGGCACGAAGGCGCTTCGCGTTCAGGACGACCTGGACGGCATTTATAAGAAAGTCGTGTTCGAGAACGGCCGCGTCGTCGGCGCGGTGCTGTTTGGCGATACGAGCGACGGCTCGAAGCTGTTCGCGGCAATTCGCAGCGGGAAGGACTACACGGGCCTCGAACGGGAGCTGCTGTTCGGCCCGTCCGGCGGAGGCGGCAAGTCCGGGGGAACGGAAGATCTCGCGGCGGCGATGAGCGGCGATGAGATTGTCTGCGGCTGCAACGGCGTGACGAAGGATACGCTCGTGGAAGCCATCACGGAGAAGGGCTGCGTCAGCGTGCCTGAGCTGAAGGCGTGCACGAAGGCGTCCGGCGGCTGCGGCGGCTGCAAGCCGCTCGTGGAAGCGATCCTGACGTCGACGCTCGGCGCCGACAAGGTGGCGGCGGTCAAGGAGGGCATCTGCGGCTGCACCAAGCTGACGCGCGACGAGGTCGTCGGCGCCATCCGGCAGATGCGCCTCACGACGACGAAGGAAGCGATGCATGTGCTGGAGTGGAGCAATCCTGAGGGCTGCTCCAAGTGCCGGCCGGCGCTCAACTATTATATCGGAATGGCGTTCCCCGAGGAGCACGAAGACGAACAGGAGTCCCGCTTCGTCAACGAGCGCAGCCACGCCAACATTCAGAAGGACGGCACGTTCTCCGTTGTCCCGCGGATTTACGGCGGCGTGACGACGCCGGAGGACTTGAAGCGGATCGCGACGGTCGCGGAGAAATACCATGTCCCGCTCGTTAAGATTACCGGCGGCCAGCGGATCGACCTGCTCGGCGTGAAGAAGGAAGACCTGCCGGGTATGTGGAAGGACCTCGACATGCCGTCGGGGTACGCGTACGGCAAATCGCTTCGCACGGTCAAGACGTGCGTCGGCAATACCTTCTGCCGCTTCGGCACCCAGGACGCGATCAAGATGGGTGTCGACCTGGAGAAAAAATTCGAGCGGCTCAATACGCCGCATAAAGTGAAGCTCGCCGTATCGGGCTGCCCGCGCAACTGCGCGGAGGCGACGATCAAGGACCTCGGCGTCGTCGCGATCGACGGCGGCTGGGAGCTGCACGTCGCGGGCAACGGCGGCACCCGGGTCCGGGCGGCGGACCTGCTGACGAAGGTGAAGACCGAGGAAGAGGTGCTGGAGTGGACCGGTGCCTATCTCCAGTACTACCGCGAAACGGCGAATTACTTGGAGCGCACGAGCGAGTGGTGCCAGCGCGTCGGACTCGATACGATCAAGGCGGCGCTCGCGAACAAGGAAGACCGCGACGCGCTGAACGCCCGCATCGACACGACGCTGGGGCTGACGCGGGATCCGTGGAAGGAGATCATCGAGAACGCCGACCTGCACAGCGCATTCGAGGCGCTGACGGCTCCGGCGGGCGCGTCCGGTGCGGCGGACGCGAAGTGACGGGGCTACGGACCGCAAAGCGTGCTGATGCGGCACGGTTGCGGCGTGGCCACGGCGCGGCCGACGATAGCCGGCGATGAAGCAACTTGGCGATGACGGCAACCGGACGGACGATACAGAGAAGCGCTGCCGCCCCGGCGGCAGCCGCGAAAAGGAGCGGAGACGCGATGAGCGAAATAATTGTGGGCCATATTGACGAGTTTCCCGCGCTGACGGGACGCATTTTCCGGATGGAAGGCTTCGAGCTGGCGCTGTTCAAGCTGTCCGACGGCACGGTCCGGGCGGTGGAGAACCGCTGTCCGCATAAGGGCGGACAACTCTCCGAGGGCATCGTCTGCGACCATCACGTCTACTGCCCGCTGCATGATTGGAAGATCGACCTGCGCGACGGGCTCGTGCAGGCGCCCGACGAAGGCTGCGTGACGGCGTACCGGGTCGAGGTGGACGAGGACGGCAACGTCGTGTTGTTTCTGAAGGAAGAAGCGGAAGCGAAGGTGTCCTAGGCCGCGGCAGGCGGGCGAGGCGTCGGAGGCGCGCGCGAGCGGTCTCCACGTCCGCGCAATCAGATGACGGCGGATCGAACCAAGACGGGAGGCGGCGGAAATGGCGAGACTGGAAGGGAAGACGATAGCGGTGACGGGCGCGCGCAAGGCGGAGGAGTTCGAGAGGATGGTAGCCAAATTCGGCGGGACGATGGTGCTCCGTCCGGCGCAGGGCGACGTGTTCCTCGACGACGCCGGAATCGAAGAGCAGCTGCGCGGGCTGATCGCCCGTCCGGCCGATTGGCTGGTGCTCACGACCGGCACGGGGACCGAGGCGCTACTGGAGGCGGCGGACCGGCTCGGGCTTCTCATGCCGTTTCTCGCGGCGCTCGGGCGGATGCGCATCGCGGCGCGCGGCTATAAGACCGTGAACGCGCTGCGCAAATACGGCCTGGCACCGGACGTGCGCGACGACGACGGCACGACGGCGGGGCTGCTGCGCGCGATGGGGCAGCGCAGTCTCGCCGGCGCGCGGATCGCGCTGCAGCTGTACGGCGACCCCGCGCCGCGGCTCACGGGCGAGCTTGCCGCCCGCGGCGCCGTCTGCGAGGAGCTGCTGCCGTACCGCCATCTGCCGCCGGAAGGCGGCGTGCTCCGGCAGCTGCTGGGCGAGATCGCCGGCCGGCGCGTGGACGCCGTCGCCTTCACGAGCACGGCGCAGGTCCGCTGCGTGATGGGCCTTGCCGCCGAGCTGGGCGTGCTGGACGCAGTGCGCGAGGCGTTCGCCGGGGACGTGCTGGCGGCGTCCGTCGGCAAGGTGTCGGCCGAAGCGCTGCGCGAGGAAGGCGTGGAGCGGGTGCTGTATCCCGAGGAGGAGCGGATGGGCAGTCTGATCGTGGCGCTTGGGAAGTATTTCGGCGCCGCGGGCGGCCATCACGTGGCGTAAGGAGCCGCGCGAAGAGAGCCGGCGCAGGCAAGCAAACGGCCGGCTCTCGGCCGCTCGCCGGCGGCCATAGGCCGCGACACAAAAGGGAATTGACGGGCAGCCTTGTTCCGTGTTATTCTAATTCCAACAAAGTTGGTAGGAATTATTGGAATAAGGTGGTGCCGAGATGAATCATCCCATAACGATCCGGAGCGGCGAGCTCGAGCTGTCCGGCGTGCTTCAATATCCCGTCGTGCCGGAGGGCGCGAAGTGCGGGAACAAATATCCGCTGGTCATCATCTGCCACGGCTTCATCGGCAACCGGATGGGCACGGACCGGCTGTTCGTGGAAGCGGCGGATCGGCTGACGCGCAGCGGCTATCTCGTGCTCCGCTTCGATTATGGTGGCTGCGGAGAGAGCGGCGGCGACTACGGCGGCGGCGGGCTGGACGTGCTCATCGAGCAGACCCGCACGGTCATCGACTATGCGTCGTGCCTCGACCTGGTGGATTCGGAGCGGGTGAGCCTGCTCGGCCACAGCCTGGGCGGCGCGGTCGCGGTGCTGACGGCGGCGCGGGATTCGCGGGTAAAGTCGCTCGTGCTGTGGGCGCCGGTCGCGCATCCGTTCATGGATATTCGCAATATCATCGGAACCAAGGCGATCGAGGAGATCGAGAATGCCGGCAAGACCGACTATATGCACTACGAGCTCACGAAGCGCTTCGCGGATTCGCTGGCCCAATACCAGCCTCTCACGGAGCTGCGCGGCTTCGGCGGCGACGTGCTGATCGTGCACGGAACGGCCGATACGGTCGTCCCGGTCGACTACTGCTTCCTCTATCAGAAAATGTTCTGGCTCCGCAAGGAAGGCAACTGCGACAAAGAGGTCATTTTGCAAGGGGATCATTCCTTCTCGAGCAAAGCCTCGCGCGACGAGCTGTTCGATATCTCGCTGCGCTGGATCGACGCGGTCGGCAAGCGCCGCAGCGATTGGAGCCTGTGGACGATCTGACGGGGATTCCCGGCAATCGGCCGTCTTGGACCTGCATGGTCGAAGGCGGCTTATTCGCGTATCCGGGTGGATCCGCATGCGCGTATCCCGCTTGAAATCGGCCGTCCATCGCATCCTCGTTTCGTACTCCGATCGAGCCGTTTTTGCCGCGGATGCAACAATTCCGGCGTCTGCATTCGTCGGTTAGGGTAACACTATACCTAACTACGACGAAACGAGTGGTGGTTGAAATGAGAAAGCTTATGCTGGCTGCGCTGGCGTTGTCGGTCGTCCTTGCGGGGGGCTGCGGCACCTCCGGCGGCAGCGGCGGTACGGCGGGCGAGACGAATCCGGGGAACGGCCCAGCATCAGGCAACGGCGGGAGCGCAGGCACGGGCCATAACGGGGCGCAGCCGCCCTCGCAGCCGACGGCCGAAGAGCTGCTCGCGCAGCGGGTGGCGAAGATGACGCTGGACGAGAAGCTCGGCGAGATGCTTATCGCCGGCCTCGACGGCACGGCGCCGAGCGAGCGGACGAAGCTCATGATCCAGGAGCAGCATGTAGGCGGCTTCATTTTCTATAAGAACAACGTCACGACCCCCGCGGGCGTGGCCGCATACGTCAATCAGCTGAAGGCGTGGAACAAGGCCAATCCCGCGCCGCTCTTCATCTCGGTAGACCAAGAGGGCGGACGCGTCAGCCGGCTGCCCGGCCTTCGGAACATCCCGCCCGCCCGGACCATCGGCGATACGGGCGATACGGCGTACGCGCAGCAGATCGGCGCCGCGCTCGGCGAAGCGAGCAAGCTGATGGGCTTCAACGTCGATTTCGCCCCGGTGCTCGATATCAACAGCAACCCAGACAACCCCGTCATCGGCGACCGTTCCTTCGGCACGACGCCGAAGCGCGTGACCGATATGGGCCTCGCTGCCCTGGAGAGCATCCGCGGGCAGGGCGTCGTGCCGGTCGTGAAGCATTTTCCGGGCCACGGGGATACCTCGGTGGATTCCCATCTGGAGCTGCCCGTCGTGAACAAAACGCTGGCGCAGCTGAAGGCGTTCGAATGGGTGCCGTTCCAGGCGGCCGTGGAGGACGGGGCCGACATGGTGATGGTGGCGCATATTCTGTTCCCGAAGATCGACCCGTCGCATCCGGCGTCCCTGTCGAAGACGATCATCACGGACGAACTGCGCAGCGAGCTCGGGTTCCAGGGCGTCGTCATCACCGACGACATGACGATGGGCGCGATCTCCGAGCATTACGGCCTGGCCGAAGCCGCCGTGACGTCGGTGAAGGCCGGCAGCGACATCATCCTGCTCGCGCATGGGTACGAGGATGCCAAGACGGTGATCGCCGCGCTGAAGCAGGCCGTGCGGGAGGGCTCGATTACGCAGCAGCGCATCGACGAAAGCGTGACGCGCATCCTGGCGCTCAAGCAGCGCTACAAGCTGAGCGATGCGGCGATTCCTCCGAAGCCGGACGTGAGCGGCGTGAACGACATCATCAAGCGGGCCGTGTCGGCGCACTGACCGGACCGCCCCGCGCCCGCGTCAGGGCCGCGCGAAGCCGATCCCTAGCGGTCCCCGTGGCCGCCTGCGGGAACGGCTTATTTTTTGCAAATCCGGGGGAACCTACAGTATACTGACCGGAGCCGGGATGCAAGACGCAAGGGTCAAGGAGGGGCAATCATGCCAGTCATCGATGAAAGCATCGTGTCGCTGCTCGATCAGAACATCGACACGATCAAAGGCAAGAACGGAACGATCATTCTCGTGGGGCCGATCCGGCTGCCCGTCAATCTCGACGGCGAAACCGTCGTATTCCAATGGTATTGCTGGCTGCCGTGCAAGGATCTCGTCCACACGGAAGGCGGCTGCAAGGAGAAGGAGCGGACGGAATTCATCATCGAGCAGCTGTCGGCCTCCAATCTGGCGGAGAAGCAGCAGTCGAGCGTGCTCGTCCACGGGGATTTCGCGAACGCGGAGGACGCGCTCATCCGGATGCACAGCATCTGCCATACGGGCGATATTTTCGGAAGCAAGCGCTGCGATTGCGGCTACCAGCTGCACCAATCCATGAAAATGATCGCTTCGCACGGCGCCGGGGCGTTGTTCTACCTGGCGAATCACGAGGGGCGCGGCATCGGGCTGTTCAGCAAGGCGATGGCGTACCTGCTGCAGGAGAAAGGCTACGACACGGTCGACGCGAACCTGGAGCTGGGCTTCAAGGACGATTCACGGAGCTACGACGATACGCTGGTCGTGCTGAAGCATTTGCGCAGCAAGCCGGTCACGCTGATCACGAACAATCCGCGCAAGCTGGAGGCGCTCAAAACGTCCGGCCTGAACGTCGAAGGCCGGGTGCCGCTGTGGGGCGACGTCTCGGAATTCAACCAAAAATATTTGCAAACGAAGGTGAACCGCTCCGGCCATTTCGGCGAGGAACAGTCGGTTCGCCGGCCCTAAGGCCGCGGGGGAAGTGCTCCGGCGCCGGACGGAGCGCGCGCGCGGGATCGCGAGGAGTGGACAGCTTAGGCTGTCCGCTCCTCTTTTTTGTGCGCGGGAAACGTTTAACCGGCGGGCGAAGATGAAAGACTGATAGCATCGCGTTACAAAAAACCAATCATGTTTGGCGGCGCATCGTCGTATCTATTAGTATTCCGGCCAATCTGGGGTACCGGAAACGATAGGATAGGGTGGTGTGCCGATTGGCAAAAACGATGGTTTACCCGCATCGGGGCGACGTGAAGGGCGTCGTCCGGGTTCCTCCGTCCAAGTATCATTTGCACCGCGCGCTCATCTTCGGTTCCCTGGCGGACGGAGAGACGGTCATCCGCGGCAAGTCCGGCGCGCTGCACATCAAGGACACGCTCCATTCGCTGCAGGATTTCGGCATCGCGGTGAAACCGGCCGAGGACGGCTACAGGGTCACGGGCGCGCCGTACAAGCCTCGCAGCGGCAGGATTCGGGTCGGCAGCTCCGGCTCGACGCTGCAATTCATGCTCGGGCTGGGCAGCCTGTCCGAAGGCCGCCCGGCTACATACGACGGGCATAAGGCGCTCCGGGAACGGCCGATCGGCCCGCTGCTCGAGGCGCTCGGCGCCATCGGAATCGGCTGGCAGGCCGACCGGCACAAGATGCCGGTCACGATCGCGCCCGGACGGCCGCGCGGCGGGCTCGTCCAAGTGGCGGGCACGCTCAGCCAGTGGATCTCCGGCCTGCTGATCGTGGCGCCGTTCGCCGCCGCGGACACGGTGATCGAGGCGCTGCCGCCGGTCAACGAGCTGACGTACGTCCGGCTCACGATTCAGATGATGCGGCAGTTCGGCATCGTCGTCGAAGAGGATCCGAGCGGCGCGAAATGGCGGGTACCCGCGGGACAGACGTACCGGGCGACGGAAATCGCGATCGAGCCGGATCTGTCGTCGTCAGCGTTTCTGCTCGCGCTCGCCGCGCTCTACCCGGCGGACCTGACGCTGCAGGGCATCGCGGGCAAAGGCACGCATCCGGAAAACCGGGTGCTCGAGATCGTCGAGGAGCTGGGCATACCGCTGGCGTACGATCCGGCCGGCGAGGGGCTGCGCATCCGCCACGCCGGCATCCGGCCGACGAGCGGCCTCGAGATCGACATGCGGGACATCCCGGACCTGATTCCGGTGTTGTCCGTCGTCGCGGCGCTGTCGCGGGGCCAGACGGTGCTGCGCAACATCGGCCCGGGCCGGATGAAGGAATCGAACCGCGTCAAGGCGATGCTGCAGCTGAACAAGATGGGCGCGCGCATCGAGGAGATCGGGGACGACCTCGTCATCGAAGGCGTCGAACGGCTGCGGGGCGCCGCGATCTCCACGTACAACGACCACCGCGTCCAGATGGCGTTCACGCTCGCGGCTCTCCGGTCGGAGGACGGGGTCAGCACATTGACGTACCCGAACGCGTACCGGATCTCGTACCCCGAGTTCTTCCGGCATTTGGAGGCGGTCGGGGTGAACGTCCGCGAGCCGGCGCTTAGCCGCTGAAGCGGATCGGCGCCATCAGGAGCAACTCTATCTAGGCAATCCAAGCGCCAGGCGGCTCCGGCGCGTTCCCGGCGTATCGCCGCGGAAGGCCGGAGCGGCGCACTGGCGCCACTTCAAGCACAAGCAGAGGAGTTCGAATCGGGATGAAGACGGATAACAGGCTGGACCACGACTATTTGTTTCTGAACCGGCTGGAGCGGGCGGATGCCCGGAAGACCGCGGTCGTCGACTTGAACGGCGGCCGTCCGGCCGCGCTGACCTTCGGCGAGCTGAATGAGCTGAGCGACCGCGCCGCGCAAGGGCTGATCGAGCTCGGGGTGGAGGCGGGCGAGAACGTCGCCTACCTGCTGCCGAACGGGTGGGAATTCGTCGTCCTGACGCTCGCGATCTGGAAGGCGGGAGCGGTCGCCTGCCCGATGCTGCCGGCGCTGCGGGAGCGGGAAATCCCGTTCATCATGCGCAAGTCGCAGAGCAAGGTGCTGATCATCGCGGAGGAGCATAAGGGCTTCCGCTACGGCGAGCTGATCGCGCGCATCCTCGGCGAGCTGCCGGGCATGCGGTCGCTGATCACGGTCAAGCCGGGCAGTCCTTCCCGCCGGAAGACAAGCCTCGGCGGCCTAGCCGCCCAGGCGCCGGACCGCGCGCGGCTCGCGCGGCGGCGGCCGGGCGCGGACGCGGCTTCGCAGCTGCTCTTCACGTCGGGCACGACGGGCGAGCCGAAGGGCGTCGTGCATAAGCACGGGACGCTCGGCCACGGCGTAGCCGCGCACGTGGAGACGCTCGGGCTGACCGCGGATGACCGGATCTGGATTCCGTCGCCGATGGCCCATCAGACCGGCTTCCTGTACGGCATGTCGCTCGCGCTCTATCTCGGAGCGACCCAGATCTGTCAGTCGGTCTGGCAGATGGAGACGGCCCGCGCCGCCATCGAAGAGCACGGCGCGACGTTCGTGCAGGCGGCGATGCCGTTCCTGGCCGATCTGACGCGCGAGAGCGACCCGCCGAAAGGACTGGCCGCGTTCGTCGCCACGGGCGCGCCGGTGCCGCGCAAGCTGGCGCAAGAAGCGGCGGACAAGCTGAGCTGCAAGGTCGTCGGCGGCTGGGGCTCGACCGAGTCATGCATGATCAGCGTCGGCAGCGTGCAGGCGTACGGCGAGGCGTCCTGGAATACGGACGGACGAGCCATCGCGGGCCGCGACATGAAGGTGACCGACGAGGAGGGGCGGACGCTGCCGCCGGGCAAGGAAGGGCTGTTCAAAGTCAGGACGCCCGCCATGTTCACCGCGTACCTCGACCATCCGGAATGGTATGAAGCGGCGGTGGATTCGGACGGCTACTTCAATACCGGCGACCTGGCGGTCATCGACGAAGAGGGCAACCTCCGGCTGACGGGCCGGGTGAAGGACATTATTAACCGCGGCGGCATGAAGGTGCCGGTCGCAGAGGTCGAGAACGTGCTGTACCAGATGGACCGGCTGCGGGACGTCGCGATCGTCGGCATGCCGGACGAGCGGCTCAACGAACGGATCTGCGCGTACGTGTCGCTGCGCAGCGCCGAGGATACGATCCGGCTGGACGAGCTGACGGCGTATCTCAAGTCGCAGGGCGTCGCCAAGATCTACTGGCCGGAGCGGCTCGAGGTCATCGGCGACATGCCGCGCACGACGACGGGCAAGATCCAGAAATATATGCTGCGGCAAGCGATCGCGGACAAGCTGGGCGCCGAGCTGCAGTGGACGAGCCGGGCGGAATGAACCCGCCCGCGCGTCCGGCCGCTCGCGCCGGCTTTGCGCGCATCGCGGGGCCGAATTAACGTTGGAGAGGTAGGGACATATGGAAGAGACGGCGTTTCTTAGTTTGAAGGACGAAGTGGAGCGTTACGTGCACGGCCGGCTGCGGGAGCTGTCGGAGCGGATCGAGGAGACCGGGGAATGCGGCCCGGATGTGTGGGCGGAGCTGCGCGAGCGCGGCTATTTGCGCCTGGCGGCGCCCGAAGCGTACGGCGGCCGGGGCTTGAGCTTCACGCAGTATTTGCAGCTGCTGGAGCTGTTCTCGCAGTCGCACGGCTCGATCCGGATGATCGTGCACGTCATTAACGGCGTGTGGCGGCCGATCGATTTTCTCGCGACCGAGGCGCAGCGCGAACGGTTCGTGAAGCCGCTCGTGCGCGGCGAGATCAGCGTCGCGTTCACGCTGACGGAGCCGAACGCAGGCTCCGGGGCGGATATCGAGACGTCCGCGCGCCTGGAAGGCGGCGAATACGTCCTGAACGGGGAGAAGTGGCTCATCACGTTCGGCGACACCGCGGACTATCTCATGCTTTATTGCCGGATGGAAGGGACCCGCGGCTACGACGGGACGATGGCGCTGCTCGTGCCGCGCACGGCCCCCGGCGTCGAAATCAGGCTCATGCCGCCGACGCTCGGGCTGACGGGCACCGGCCACGCGCATATCGTATTGAAGGACGCGCGCGTGCCCGCGGCCAATCTGCTCGGCGATATCGGCCAAGGGCTCGCGGGCGCGCTGAACGGCTTCCTCGACCCGAGCCGGGTGTGCGTCGGCATGACGTGCGTAGGGCTGGCGCAGCGGGCGTTCGACCTGGCCGTCATGCGGAGCAATGAGCGGGTGACGTTCGGCAAGCCGCTCAGCCAGCGGCAGGTCGTGCAGACGTGGATCGCCGAGATGGCGACGGACATCGAGGCCGCCCGGCAGCTCGTCATGCACGCGGGCCGGCTGAAGGACGCCGGCGCGCTCACGCCGCCGCCCGCCTCGATGGCGAAGCTGTACGCGCTCGAGATGCTGCAGCGGGTAACGGACAAGGCCCAGCAGATCTGGGGCGGCATCGGGTATTTCAAAGGCTACGAGATCGAGCGCATCTACCGCGACGCGCGGGCGCAGAAGTTCGAGGAAGGCACGGCGGAGATTCAGAAGGCGGTCATTGCCAAGCATATTTTGGCGGAAAGGTGATGGCGCGATGATACCAAAGCTCTTGCTCCGGCCGGGCCGGATCGGCACGCTCGCGCTCGACCACCGGATGCTGATGGGGGCGATGCACCTCGGCATCGAAGGAGACCGCTCGCAGCTCGGCCAGCTCGCGGCGTTCTACGAGGAGCGGGTGCGCGGCGGCGCGGCGCTCATCATGACGGGCCATGCGGCCGTCCTGCCGGAAGGCGGGGGGCACGGCATGTACGACCTGACCGCGCCGGACCACCGCGAGCAGCTGCGCGAGCTGGCAGGCCGGATCCGCGCGGCGGGCGGCAAGCTCGCCCTGCAGCTGACGCACACGGGCCGGTACGCCCGCTCCGAAGAGACCGGGCTCGCGCCGCAGGCGCCGAGCGCGATCGCATCGCGGCTGACGCGCGAGACGCCGGAAGCCATGACGCCCGCCGACATCGCGCGCGTGCTGGACGCGTTCGCCGAGGGCGCGCGGTTCGCGCGGGAAGCGGGGTTCCACGCGGTCGAGATCATGGGCTCCGAAGGCTACCTGCTGAACGAATTCATGTCCCCGCTCACGAACGCGCGGACCGACGCGTACGGCGGCACGCTCGAGGGGCGCATCCGGATGAGCGCCGAGGCCGTCGCGCGCATCCGGGAGCGGGTTGGGCGGGAATTCCCCGTCATCTTCCGCATGTCCGGCGACGACTGCATGGACGGCAGCACGACGCCGGCCGAGACGCTCGCGCTCGCCCGGGCGCTCGAGCGCGCCGGGGCGGACGCGCTCAACGTCGGCATCGGCTGGCATGAATCGCGGCTGCCGACCGTCGGGGCGACCGTGCCTCCGGGGGCGTTCGCCCACGTCGTCGGCGCCGTTCGCGCGGCGGTCGGCATCCCGGTCATCGGGGCGAACCGCCTCCATACGCCGGAGGCGGCCGAGCAGGCGCTCGCCCGGGGCGACATGGATTTCGTCGCGCCGGCCCGGCCTTGGCTCGCCGACCCTGCGTTCGCGCGGAAGATCATGCAGGCCGACCGCGACGGGCTGAACGTCTGCCTGGCCTGCAACCAGGCGTGCCTCGACCGGGCGTTCGCGCGCCAGACGGTCGGCTGCCTGGTGAATCCGCGGGCCGGCCGGGAGGCGGAGCCGTTCGTCCGCGCGGCCGCGCCGCTGACGGTCGCCGTCGTCGGCGGCGGGGTCGCGGGGCTGCAGGCGGCCAAGACGGCCGCGGAGCGGGGGCATGCCGTCACGCTGTTCGAGGCGCGCGACCGGCTCGGCGGGCAATTTCTGCTCGCCTCGCGGATTCCCGGCAAGGCCGTGTTCCGCGAGACGCTGCGCTATTATACGGTGGCGCTCGACCGGCTCGGCGTCGACGTGCGCACGAACGCGTCGCCATCCGCGGACGAGCTGCGGGCGTTCGACCGGGTGGTCGTCGCCACGGGCGTGCAGCCATACGTGCCGGAGACGCTGGCGGGCGCGGACCTGCCGATGGTGTGCACGTACGCGGAGCTGCTGGCCGGCGGGCGGCCGCTCGGGCGGCGCATCGTCGTCGTCGGCGGCGGCGGCATCGGCAGCGACGTCGCCCACTACATCGCCGAGACGGCGGCGCTCCGGCCGGACGTGCACGCGTTCTTCGCGGAGCGTGGGTACGCGGCCGCGCCGGCTCATGCGGCGCCGGTCCGGATTACGCTCGTGTCGCGTTCGGAGAAGGTCGCCAAGGGCGTCGGGGTGACGACGCGCTGGGTGCTGCTCGACGAGCTGAAGCGCCGGGGCGTCGATGTGCTGAAGGGCTACCGCTGCCGCGCCGTCGTTCCCGGCGGCGTCTGGGTGGAGAACGACGCGGAGGCACGTTTCCTGGAGGCGGATCAGGTCGTGCTGTGCACGGGCCAGCGGCCGCGGACGGAGTGGATGGACCTGCTGCGGGAGGGCGGCCGGCAGCCGGACGTGGTCGGCGGCGCCAGCGACGCGGCGGAGCTGAACGCGGCGCGCGCGATCCGGCAGGCGTACGAGGCCGCCATGACGTTATAAGGCTGACAGGCTTCACGGACAAGAGGGATCGATAACGAGTGCGAGAGGAAGCGATAGCAGTGACGGAATCGTTTAAAGGCAAGAAGGTACTGATTACGGGCAGCTCGCGGGGCATCGGGCGGGCGACCGCCCTCGCGTTCGCGAAGGCGGGCGCGGACGTCGCCATCCATTACCGGCGGGACGAGGAAGCGGCGAAGGAGACGGCCGACGAAGCGCGGCGCTATGGCGGGCACGTGCTCGTCTGCAAGGCGGAGCTGGAGTCGTCGGCGGAGATCGACGCCATGTTCGATACGATCGCAAGCGAATGGGGCGCGCTCGACGTCTTCATGGCGAACGCCGCGGCGACCGCGTTCAAGCCGATCATGGAGACGAAAGATTACCACGTCGACCGGACGTACCAGGTCATCGTGAAGAGCGTCCTGCACGCGGTGCAGCGCGCGGTGCCGCTCATGGAAGGCCGGCCGGGGCGGATCATCACCGTGTCCAGCCTGGGCAGCCAGTTCACGCTGCCGAACTACTCCAACATCGGCTCGGCCAAAGCGGCGCTGGAGTCGCTGACCCGCTACCTGGGCGCGGAGCTCGGCCCGAAGGGCATTACGAGCAACGCCATCTCGCCGGGCGTCGTCGAAACGGATTCCGTGCGCTTCTATGCCAAGGAGCGCTTCGAGACGTTCAAGGCGAACGTGACGCGCCGCACCCCGCTCGGCCGGCTGACGCAGCCGGAGGACGTTTCGGGCGTCGCGTTGTTCCTGGCGAGCGAGGCAGCCGGCTTCATCACGGGCCAAGTGCTCTCCGTCGACGGCGGCCTGACGCTGGTCTCATACGACATCGACGGCAATTGAGGGCGCGCGCGGGGCGGCGGTGCGGCCGCTTTCGGGATCGGCCGGAGCCGGCCCGGCGGGGATACCGGCCCGGCACCCGGGCTCGGATTCGATTCTGGGCCAGATCCGGAGCCGAGCCGGAGCCGATCTGGAGTCGAATTCAGAAGGACGCCAGAGCCAACCCGGTGCCGCATCCGAACCGCCCGAACGTCCCAAAACGACCGAATTTCGGCAGGAGCCGGAATCGGTCTTTTTTGGCGTTGGGCTGGCAAGCGCGTCTAGAGCGGCGGCGTGGCAGGCGCGGCGCGCGATACGGTCACTCGCCGGGTATCAGGAGGGATGGCGCCGGCTCGGGGAAGCTGTTCATAGGGAACGCCGGCAGCAAGCCTATCGGCGTGGGCGGTGCGAGGGGCACGCCGTCTTCCGGCCGATCCAGGCCGGAGGCGCGAGGGGATTATCCGTGCCGCGGCGCCCATAGTATGATCGACACGCCGATCAGGCATACCGCCGCGCCGAGGCAGTCGTACAGGTCCGGAGCCTTGCGGTCGATGAGCCAGCCCCACAGCACGGCGAGGGCGATGAACACGCCCCCGTACGCGGCATAGACCCGGCCGAAATAGGGGAAACTTTGGAGCGTCGGGATGATACCGTACAGCACGAGGATGAGGCTGCCGGCAATGCCGAACCATAGCGGTTTGGCGGCCTTCAGCCACAGCCAGACAAGATAGCCGCCTCCGATCTCCGCGAGGCCGGCCAGGATGAACAAGACGATGGCCAAAATCATGCATACCGCTCCTTTCCGTGCACGGGGACGGACTTTTTGTAATTTCGTCATACCATAATTAGAACGGCATTACCAGCGAAGTTCGCGCGCTAGACGGAAAAAGGGGACAGACAACGGAGCATAGGAAGGTTATGGCACACACCGGACTGCTTTGTTTCGCGACTAGGCGCCGATGTACGGTACCACGTACGGTACATTCACGGGAAATCGCGGCTTGGCGCTGATGTACGGTACCACGTACGGTACATTCACGAAAACCCGCGGCTTGGCACCGATGTACCCGCCCGCTGCCATATTTAACCCTTGACGGCCCCGTCGCACCACGCTATCATAACCAGGGACTAACTAACGTTCGTTAGGCAAGTATGTCCGCCATATGAGACCTGCTCGCCCGCTTGGATACGGAGGAGGGATCCCATGACCGCCAAGAGCATCAAGCAAGCCGCCCTGGCGCTGTTCGCGGAATCGGGCTATGAGGGCGTCTCCCTGTCGGAGATCGCCAAATCCGTCGGCATCAAGACGCCGTCGATCTATGCGCATTTCGAGTCCAAGGAGCAGCTCTTCCTTGAGCTGCTGGAGGACGCCGTGCACGAAGAGAGCGATAAGTTCGTGCAGCTGCTCGCCGGCATGGCCGACCAGCCGCCGCGGGAGCGCTTCTATGCTGCGTTCCGGTTTCTAACCGACCTGGACGGCCTGTCGAAGGGTCAATCGTTCCTGAAGCGGACGATGCTCATGCCGCCTCGCAACCTCGAGGATCGGCTGCGCACCGCATTCATCGCGTACGAGCATGTCTTTACCGTGCCCATGCTGCGGCTGCTTCATGAGTGCGCCGGGCCGGGCGGCTTCGGCGATGAGCAGGCGGAGCGGCTGCTCGCGCTCTTTTACGCCTTGGCGGACGGCTTGCTGGTGGAACATAAATTGTACGATATTGAATTATACCGGCGCCGCCAGTCGCTGGTCTGGAGCTGTCTGCAGGACGCGCTCCGGCTGGCGCTGCCGGACGGGAAGGAGTGACGCATCGTGGCATGGCTGTATTTGCTGATCGCGGGCGGATTGGAGGTCGCCTGGGCGTATGGGCTGCAGGAGTCGGAGGGCTTTACGAAATGGCTGCCGAGCGTCGTCACGGTCGCGCTCCTGGCCGCCAGCTTCTTCTGCTTCGCCCGAGCGATGAAGCGCGTCGAGATCGGCACGGCGTACGCGGTGTTCACGGGCATTGGCTCGGTCGGCACGGTCATCGTGTCCATCGCGGTGCTGGATGAGCCGGTGAACGTGCCGAAGCTGCTGTTCATCGCGATGCTCGTCGGCGGCATCGTCGGCCTGAAGGTCGTATCCGGGCGGTCGGAAGCCGGGGAAGAGGCGGCCAAGCGGAAGGCGAAGCCCGGCGCGGAAACGGCCGCGGACTAAGCGCTACAGAGGGGGGAGGATCGGCCGTGTCATGGCTGTTTTTATTGCTGTCGGGACTCGGGGAAGTCGGGGGCGTCACCGGCATGAAGCTGTCGGACGGCTTCAAGAATTGGAGAGGCACGCTGCTCGCCCTGGCATCGGGGTTCGTCAGCTTTTACTGTTTGTCGCGCGCGCTGCAGGCGATTCCGATCAGCACGGCGTACGCCATCTGGACGGGTATCGGCTCGGTGGGGAGCGTCATCCTCGGCATGCTGCTCTTCGGCGAATCGCGGGACAAACGCAAGCTTCTCTTCATCGGCATGATCATCGTTGGGGTCGCAGGACTTAAAATCGTCGGCGGCGGGCACTGAAGCCCGCCGCTTTTTTGCGTCCGTCTGAGGCGCATCAAGCATCGGGCGCGTCGCCGCGTCCGTCGTAACTTTGTTGTTACTGTTTCGTTACGCTTTTGTAACGCACCCCGCCCGCATCCCGGGTAAGATGAGCTTGTAAGCCGATAACGTCCCTTGTCCCTACTACTACGAAGAGGTGAATATAGCATGAACGCAACAATGAACAGACCAGCTTGGAAAACGTGGGGCAAACTCGCCCTGGCAGGACTTATCACGGCAGGCGCCGTTACCTTCGCGGCAGGCACGCAAGCCAACGCAGCCAGCGCGGCGAAAGCCGCGAGCGCCAGCCTGAGCGCGCAGACCGGCAGCGCCTACATCAAGACGATCCATAACCTGGCGAAAAAAGGTCAAATCCCGGGTCTGCAGGCTATCGCCGGCAAAACGCCGATTTCCGCGGTCCACAACAAATGGGGCCAGCCGGAGACGGGCGGCGGCCAGAAAGGCAACCATTACGAGCTGTACAACTTCGGCATGGGCCAAGGCGCGTACGGCTTCGGCGTGAATAAAGCGGGCATCATTTACGATCTGCGCAACTTCGGCCAATCGGTCGACCGTTCGGTCGGCATCAAGTCGCTGACGTTCACGTCCGTCATCCAGACGCTCGGCATGCCGAAGGAAGTCCGCTGGAACGGCACGGACAAAATTTACATCTACCACCCGTCCGCGGCGTACGAGCTGAAATTCGTCGGCCCGGGCACGGTCGTCAAAGGCAAAGTCGCCCACATCGACCATATCAACGTCTACTCGGCGAAAGCGGCCGCGAAGTAATCCGCCCCTGATTTTTGCCAGTCTGACGAAAAACAGAAACACCGTTCCCCGCCGGCGGCAGCCGGGAGGAACGGTGTTTTTTTGCAGGTTCCGCCGTGCCGGCCGCGCGCTTCTACACCCGCACGCCGCCCATCAGTCCGAGCAGCTCCTCTGCCGGATAGGCGCCGGACAGCGCGTACCGGTTATTGAACACGAAGAACGGCACGCCCGTGACCCCGATCCGGCGCGCCCGCTTGAGGTCGGCCTCGACCTCGTCGCCGCCCTCGCCGCGCGCAAGCCGCGCTTCGAGCCCGGCCGCGTCCACGCCCAGCGCCTCGGCGATCGCCAGCACCGTCGTCAGCGCCGTCACGTCCTCGCCGTCCTCGAAATACGCTTTGAACAGCGCCTCGACCGCGGCATCCTTCCGGTCCTCCGGCAGAAGCGCGACGAAACGGTGCGCGAGGCGCGTGTTCGGCATGTTGCGGACGCGGTCGAACCGGAACGTCAGGCCGACCTCCGCGCCCGCCTTCGTAACATGCTCCACGACCCGCCTCAGCGACTCCGGCCCGCCCATCTTGCGCATCATCGCCTCGTCGAAAGCGCGGCCTTCCGCCGGCAAATGGGGGTCGAGCTGGTACGCGTGATAGGCGACGGTCACGTGCTCGTCGTGTTGTTCGGCCCACAGCGCGAGGGCGCGGGACAGGTTCTGCTTCCCGATGCGGCACCAAGGACAAGCGACGTCGGAGTAGAGGTCAATATGCATGCGTTCGCGACAACCTTTCCTGAGATGAAGTGGAGACGGCGGCTCGCCGTCTAGGGCGCTCGCGCGCGAAAGCTCTCCTTTCATGCTAATGCAGATCGGGCAATCAAGCAAGCCGGGACCGGAACGATGCCAAATGACGGCAGGCTGGGCGAAACGCCGACCACTAATGCCGAACACCCCTTGGCGGCAGCAGCCGGCGGCCCGAGAGCCGCCTTCGCTTTCCGGAAGGGGTGTGCGTGTCTGATGGAGTCGCTTGGCTTCAATACAAGGATTTGTGCACCGCGCCGCCCTTGGCCGCGGGGCCGGTCGAGCACCAATACCCGATCCGCTTGTGCACGTCGAGCAGCGTCAGCCGGTGGCCGTGCTTCGCGCCGGTGTCGATGCCGATCTTGCCCTCGGCGAACCAGAGCTTGCCCGGCCCCGCGCCGAGCTTGAAGGTCGGCGTATGGCCGAAGACGACGGTGTAATCGGCATCGTTGGGGTGGTTCAGGAAATCGTCGCGGATCTCGGTCAAATCCGCGAGCGTCTGGCTGTGCAGGCCGACGCCCGGCCGGATGCCGGCGTGGACGAACAGATAGCCGTCCTCCACCCGGTAGCGGGGGAGGCTCCGAATCCAGCCGCTCCATTCAGCCGCTTCCGCCGCCGGCACAGGCGAATAATCGTATTGCCGGAGCAGCTTCAGCTCGTGATTGCCCAGCAGCGCGCACGCGCCTTGCTGTACGAGCTCGCGGATGTAGGGCAGCGTGCCGTAGGTGTCGGGAAGGGCGGCGTCGATATAGTCGCCGAGCAGCATCAAGCGGTCGCGGGAAGGGTCGTATTCGGCGGCCGCGAGCAGCTGCCGGAGACCGTTCTCGCAGCCGTGGATGTCGGAGATGGCCAGCAAGCGTGACGGTGCGATCGCGTTAGGAGACACTACCTTCTTCTTCCTTTCTCTCTCTCTCTCTCTCTAATCCGCCTCCGGGTACAGGAACGCGGAAACTTCCGGAATAGCCAGCCACTGCCGGCTGCCCGGCTCGAGCGGGCCTTCGTGCAGCAGATACAGCCGCTGCCCGCAGTCGGATTCGATTTTGCAGCGCCAATGCTTGCCTTCGAACAAGCTGCCGAGGACGGTCACCGGCAGGCCGTTCGGCCGTTCCCGGGCCGGATTCGCCTCGTCGAGCGCCGTCAGCTCGGCGTCCTCCGGACGGAACATCAGCTCCGCGCGGGCATCGCCCGGCATCCCGGCGCCGCGCGGCAACAGGCCGCGGACGGGCCGGCCGCCCCCGGGCAGCCGCAGCGCGGCCGATCCGTCCGGCAGCACCGCCGGCTCGCCCTTCAGGCTGTTGATGCCGCCGAGCAGCGAGCAGACCCACCGGCTGGCCGGCCGGTTGTAGCATTCTTCCGGCGAGCCCATCTGATCGATCTGGCCGCCGCGCATGATGAGCAGGCGGTCCGCCATCGCGAACGCCTCCTCAGGGTCGTGCGTCACGTGGAAGACGCTCGTGCCGAGCCTGCGGAACAGCTCCGCCATCTCCGTGCGCATCTCGACGCGCAGGCGCATGTCGAGGTTCGACAACGGCTCGTCGAGCAGCAGCAGCTGCGGCCGCGTGGCGAGCGCGCGGGCGATGGCGACGCGCTGCTGCTGGCCGCCGGAGAGCTCCGGCGGCAGCCGATTCTCCAGGCCGCCGAGCCGGAGCAGCTCCAGCAGTTCGCCGACCGTCCGGTCGATGTCGGCCCGGGCCATCCGCTTGCGCTTCAGGCCGTAGACGATGTTCTCGTAGACGGACAGGTGCGGCCACAGCGCGTAATCCTGGAACACCATGTTGACGCCGCGCTTCTCCGGCGCCAGCATCGTGCGGGAGGAGGCGATGACCGCGCCGTTCAGCAGCAGCTCGCCGCCGTCCGGACGGAGCAGGCCGGCGACGAGCTGCAGCAGCGTCGATTTGCCGCAGCCCGACGGGCCGAGCACGCTGATGATTTCGCCGGGCTGCATGTCGAACGAGACGCCTTTCAGGGCTTGGAACGCGCCGTAGCTCCGGCTCAGGGAGCGGGCCGAGAGCAGCGGCGCCTCTGACGGCGCGGGCTGCAAGGCGGCGGCTCGATACGGCGCCGGCACGCGTTCGCGTGCGGCGGCCGCGGATGATGCGGATGGTGTCATGCTTTAACCTCCTTGCGCCGGAGCAGCAGCTCCAGGCCGAGAATGATCGCGATGACCACGACGGAGCCGAACACCGTCGCGGCCGAAGCGTAGCCGAACTTCAAATCCTCGAACGCCTTGTTGATGGACACCGGCAGCGTCAGGAAATTCGGCGGGAACAGGATCGAGTTGACCGCGAGGTCGAACACGCCCGAGCCGAACGCCGCCAGCGCCGCCGAGAGCAGGGCGCCGCGAATGAGCGGCACGAGGATGACGCGGATGCGGCCGAAGAACGAGCCGCCGTACAGCTGAGCCGCCGTCAGCAGCTGCACGGGCACCTTCGCCATGGCGCCGACCAGCATCCGCGTAATGATCGGGATCGCGCCGGCAACCGACGCGAGCACGAGAATCCACGGCGTGCCGTACAGCAGCAGGCCGACCTTCTCGAGCCACGGCTGGTTCCAGACGAAGATGTAGCCGATGCCGAGCACGACGCCCGGGACGGCGAGCGTCAGGATGGAGATCGTCTCGACGAACCGCTTGAAGCGGAAGTCCGAGTACGTCAGGATGTAGGCGACGCCGAGGCCGATCAGGAGCGCCAGCACGGCCGCGCCGGCCGCGATGAGCAGCGAGTGGCCGAGCCCCTTCAGCAGCTGCTGGCCGTCGCCGAACAGCGACACGTAGTTGTCGAGCGTCCAGTTGCTTGGCTTGATCCCGCCGCTCGCCGTCTTCGCGAAGGACGTCCAGACGTTCGTTCCGACCGGAATGCCCAGGATAACGAGCAGCAGCAGCGTGTTGCCCGCCGCCAGCGGCAGCTTGAGCCGTCCGGCCGGCTGGGGCACCAGCCGCTCGGCGCGGCCCGACAGGAAGTCGAACCGCGAGCGGCGCATCGCGTAGAACTGCAGCGTCATCGCCGCGCCGATCAGCACGACGAGGTAGAACGACAACACCCCGGCCATGTCGAACCGGATCGGCGACGTGTAGATCGCCGAGTAGATGGAATACGGCAGCGTCGGGAACCGGTACACGGCCGAGATCGAGGCCGGCAGGCCGAAGTCGCCGATCGTGTCCATGAACACGAGAGCCGCGCCCGCCAGGAAAGCCGGCAGCAGCAGCGGCGCCTGCACCGTCCGCCAGGCGGTGAACGGCGAAGCGCCGCTCAGCCGCGCGGCCTGCGACAGCGAATCGACCTTCCACTCCATGGCGGAGTAGACGCTGAGGTAGGCGAGCGGGAATTTGCTGAGCGTCATGACCGCGATCAGGCCGGCGGGGCTGAAGATGAACGCGTTCACCCAATGGGCGCCGAACACGGAGGCCGCCAGTCCGTTCGGAGAAGCGAACATGACCCAGCCCTGCGACAGGATGAACGACGGCGTGATGAGCAGCACCCAGACGGCGGCGTCGAGCAGCCTGGCCGTCGGGAACGCCCGGCTGGCGCGCGTCATCGCCAATACGCCGCCGAGCGCCGTCGCGAGAATCGTCGTGCCGGACGCCAGCACGAGAGAGTTTTGCAGCGACTTCTGCCACAGCGGCCGCTCGGCGATCTCGAACAGGATGCGCCAGTCGCCGAGCTTCAGGCTTCCGAAAAAGATGCCGGGGAGCAGCACCTGTACGATGACTGCTCCCAGCGGGAAAAGCACGAGGATGAACAGCAGCAGCGTTATCGGCCATCCGAGGCGGCCGTCCGTGGAGCGGGCGAACATTAATTCACCGACTGGTCGGAGAACCACTGCTTGATGGCGGCTTCGTTATCGGCGGCCCAATCCGGCTTCGCCACGACGAGCTTCGCGTTCGCCTGACGGTCGGCTTTCGCCTGGGCGCCGGTCACCGACGGCTCGAAGTAGCTTTCGTCGCCTTTGTCGATCAGGGCTTGCTGCGTCTTCGGGTCGAGCAGGAACTCGACGAACGCTTTGGCCGCGTCCGGGTTCTTCGTGTCCTTCTGGATGGCGGCCACGCGCACGGAGCCCGGTGCGCCTTCCTCCGGCCAGACGATGTCGATCGGGTCGCCCTGCGCCTTCATGACGTACGCGTTGCTCTCCTGCAGTGCCGCGACCTTGATCTCGCCGCCTTTGAGCGCTTCGACGACGTTCGGGTTTTTCGGATAGACGTGCAGGCCGTTCTTCATCAGCGAGCTGAAGTAGTCCTTGCCGGCGTCCATGCCCTTGTCCTGGAAGAACCACGAGACGAACGGGTAGGCCGGCGCCGCGACGGCCGGGTCGGCCATGCCGATTTGGCCTTTGTATTTGGCGTTCGCGAAGTCCGCCCATGTTTTCGGCGCGTCCTCGGCTTTGATCTCGTTCTTGTTATAAACGATGACGCCGGCGGCGTGCGTGCCGGTCGGGTAGAAGGAGCCGTCCGCGGGCACGAAGGATTTCGCGAAGTCCGTCAGGCCGGAGGAATTGGCAGGCGTCCAGCCGGTGAGCAGCTCGCCCTGCTTGTCTAATCCGCTGATCGACGGCATGGCGTCCATCCAGACGACGTCCCAGTGCGGGTTGCCCTTCTCGGCTTCGATGCGGGACATGATCTCCGCGCCGTTGCCGCTGACGATATCGAGCTTGTAGCCCGTTTGCGCCTCGAACATCGGTTTGACGATATCGTCGAAATCGTTCAGGTAGACGGTCAGCGTGCCTTTGCCGCCCCCGTCCGCGTCATTCGCCGCGTCGGCCGGCTGGTTCGCGGCATCCGCCGCGCCGTTTGCCGCCGCGTTGTTCGTGCCGCCCGCCGCGTTCGCGCCGGCGTCGGCGTTGGCCGCGCTGCCGCCGTTCGCTTCGTTGCTGCTTTGGCCGCACGCCGTCGCGGCGATCGACAGCAGCAGCAGCGTGGCAGCGATTCCGGACTTGCCGTTCATGAGTTTCATTTGGTTTTCTCTCCTCCGTCAAATGGTCTATGTTCAGTGTAGGCAGGAAGTATCAAACGAACGTTAACGGCATGTCTAGTTATTATGAAGTGTCATCTATATATATTGATATAAACATAGATATCATCTATATTAAGCGGAGAGAGCGGGCAACCTGCGGGCGAAACGAAGGGATGATGGGCATGAATGTGCAGCAGCTGCGGGTATTCGTGGAGGTGTGCGGCGGCGGGACGCTGCAGGAGGCGGCGGCGAAACTCGGCTTGAAGCAGCCGACGGTGAGCTTTCATCTGCGGAAGCTCGAGGAGGCGCTCGGCGTGAAGCTGTTCCACAAGCCCGCGCGGAGCCTCTACCCGACCGAGAACGCGGCGGATCTGCTGCCGTACGCCAGGCGGATCGTGTCGCTGATGGAGGAAGTGGAGACGATGATGGAGGAGCGGCGGGACAAGGGCGAGGGCAAATTGAAGCTTGGCGCGAGCTATACGCCGGCGACGTATTTCCTGCCGCCGTACATGGCCGAATTCGGCCGGCGGCATCCCCGCATCCGCATCCAGCTCACCGTCAAGAAGGCGGGCAGCTTGCTTGAGATGCTGCGCAAGTACGAGATCGACGCGGCCGTCGTCTCGCTGCCGTCGGATCGTCTGGAAGGACTGGTGATGGAACAGCTGCTCGAGGACGAGCTCCAGCTGGCGTTCTCCCCGGCGCATCCGCTCGCGCGGCGCGAGGAGCTGACCGCGGCGGATCTGCAGACGCAGACGTTCCTGCTCCACGAGGACGGCTCGACGTCGCGCAAGCTGACCGACGAATGGGCCGCCGGCTTCGGCCTCGTCTGGAAATCCTTCATGGAACTCGGGGCGATCGAGACGATCAAGGAAGCGGTGAAATGCAACATCGGGGTCGGCGTCCTGCCGAAGCGGAGCGTCCTGCGCGAAGCGGAGTCCGGCGAGCTGGTCCTGCGCGACCTGCCGCGGCATGCGAACCGGCGGCATATCTGCCTCGTCTACCGGAAGGAAGAGCAGATCTCCCGGCAGGTTCGCGCGTTCATCCAATACCTGCTGCACGAGCGGGGCGCGGCGGCGTTCGCGGCGCCCGGCTGAGGCGGGCGGCAGGCGGATGCCGCGGAGCCGAAGCAGGTGGAGGCCATGGAACGCGCCGCGGTCTGCTGGAAGAAATCCCGGCGAGGATGATTCCGATTCCGGTCCATCGGGCAATGCTGGTAACAGGGAAGGGACGAGAGGCCGAAAGGAGGCGGGGGCATGATCGACATCGGCTTGTGCGGCTGGGGCGATCACTCCGAGCTGTACCGCGAGGCGGGCGTGTCGCGCGGCAAACTGCCGGTTTACGCGCAATGGTTTCGAGTAGTAGAAGTAGACAGTACCTTTTACGCGATCCAGGCGGCCTCCGTGCTGGAAAAATGGGCGAACGAGACGCCGGCGGACTTTCGGTTCGTGATCAAGGCGTACCAGGGCATGACCGGCCACGACCGCGGCGGACGCGGCGGACGCCGGCCGTACGAGAGCGACGAGGCGATGTTCGCGGCGTTCCTCGAGGCGATCGCTCCGATTCGCGCGGCGGGCAAGCTGCTGGCCGTGCTCTTCCAGTACCCGCCGTGGTTCGACTGCACGCGCCGGAGCGTCGAGATGCTGCGCGCCGCCAAAGCCCGCATGGGCGATACGCCCTGCGCGCTGGAGTTCCGCCACCAAAGCTGGTACGCGGACGGCATGACGGACAAGACGCTTGCCTTCGTCCGGCGCGAAGGCTGGATCCATACCGTCTGCGATGAGCCGCAGGCCGGCGCCGGATCGATCCCGATCGTGGAGGCGGCGACGGACGACGCGATGACGATTGTGCGGTTCCACGGCCGCAACTCGGACGGCTGGGTGACGGCGGGGCGGCCGGACTGGCGGGACGTTCGCTACCTGTACCGGTACGGCGAGGCGGAGCTGGCCGAGTGGGCGGCGCGCCTGCGGCGGCTGGAGCGGTTATCAAGCGAGGTGTGCGTGCTGTTCAACAACAATTCCGGCGGGGATGCCGCAGATAACGCCCTGCAGCTGATGGCGATGCTCGGCCAGCTGCCGCCGCGGGGCAGCTTCGCGCTTGCGCCGCTGAGGGAAGCGCCGGAACAGCTCAAGCTGTTCGACCTGGAATAGAACCGATCGTTTCCCTGCAAAATAATCGGGTAACCGCCGTTGACAGGTTCAACTGTAACTGATATGATTACAGTACAAAGCGGGGTGACCTTCCACCATGAACAGCGAATTTACGATCGCCGTCCACAGTTTGGTATACTTGGCGCACGTGCCGGAGCGCATGGCTTCGAGCGAAGCCATCGCCGAGAACGTGTCGACCAATCCGGCCCGCATCCGGAAAGTGATGAGCTGCTTGAAGCGGGGCGGTTACGTCGATACGCGCGAGGGCGCGGGCGGCGGGTACCGGCTGACGTTGGACCCGGCGGTCGTCAATTTGGCCGACATCTATCGGCTCATGGCCCAAGGCTCCGTTATTCCGAGCTGGTGCTCGGGCGATCCGGACATGGATTGCGTCGTCGGCTCCAATATGCGGGAAGTCATGGATGGGATTTTCTGCAAGGCGGAGAAGCAGCTGGAGGCTTATTTCGGCGGAATTACCATTTCCGACGTCTTGGGCCAGATTAAGGAATGCAGCGACTGTTAGCTTCGGTGAGACGGGTTATCCCTTCCCATAGCTTCGAACTTATCTGTAGAAAGGATGATTGACCATGGCACAAGTATTGACGAAAGACAACTTTAACCAAAGCATCGAGAGCGGCGTAACGCTCGTCGACTTCTGGGCCCCTTGGTGCGGACCTTGCAAAATGCAGCTTCCGATCGTCGAGGAGCTGTCCAGCGAGCTCGCCGGCACGGCGAACATCGGCAAAATCAACGTCGACGAAGAGCCTGAACTGGCTTCCCAATTCGGCGTAATGTCGATCCCGACGCTGATCCTGTTCAAGGACGGCCAACCGGTCGACAAAATGGTCGGCCTGCAGTCGAAGGATTCGCTGAAGTCGAAGATTCAAAACCAAATCTGAGGCTTCGGTTTTGCGATGGATGCTCCCGTGGTGCTCCGCACCAAAGTCGCATCCATTCGCAATACCTTCGCGCGGATGGTTTGGGGGCTTAGGCCCCCCTCCCCCCAGGGTGGGGGCTCGCCGGCCCGGAATCCGGGGCGAGACGAAGGATTGCTCCCGTGGTGCTTCGCACCAAGGTCGCTCTCCTTCGTCTCGCCCCGTTTTTGCGTGGGCCGGCTTCGCCTGCGGGCGGCCGGCTATCGCCGCCCGCCCGGCCGCCCGGCCGCTGCGCGGCCCGGCTCACCTCGTCTCGCTGCCCTCGACTGCCTCGCCAACTTCCCCGCCGCTGCGCGGCCCGGCTCGCCGCGTCTCGCTGCCCTCGACTGCCTCGCCAACTTCCCCGCCGCTGCGCGGCCCGGCTCACCGCGTCTCGCTGCCCTCGATTGCCTCGCCAACTGCCTTCGCCGCTGCGCGGCCCGGCTCGCCGCGTCTCGCTGCCCTCGACTGCCTCGCCAACTGCCTTCGCCGCTGCGCGGCTCGGCCTCGCGCTCCCCTTTCCGACCGATTTAATACTTTCGTAATCTTTTCGTTCTTCTTCGGTTACCTTCTTGGGCTATGCTGGCGGGGAGGCAAGGCGGAGTTCGCTTCCCGCCCATGGAGAGGTATACTAAGACTAAGAACAAGCGGCTAGGGCGGAAGGAGGCGGCGTGGTGAACGGGACGATCGTGATCGCCGACGACGAAAGCAACATCACCGACGTGTGCCGGCGCTACTTGGAACGGGAGGGCTACCGGGTGCTCGTCGCGCAGGACGGGGAGGAGGCGCTTCGGCTGTGGGAGGCGCACGATCCGGATCTGCTCGTGCTGGACGTGATGATGCCGCGGGTCGACGGGTGGCAGGTATGCGAGACGGTGCGGGCGCGCAGCGATGTGCCGGTCGTGCTGCTGACGGCGCGCGGCGAGGAGTTGGATCGGCTGCTGGGCTTGACGATGGGCGCCGATGATTATATGACGAAGCCGTTCAGTCCGCGGGAGCTGGTGCTGCGCGTCGGCAATATTTTGCGGCGCGTCGGGCGGTCCGGGGGCGGTTCGGTTCGCGGCGCTTCCGGCGCCGCCGCACCGGAAGAACGGCAGCCGGCCGGCGTGCTGACGTTCGAGGGCTTGGCGATCTATCCGGCGGAGCGCCGGGTGGCGGTCGACGGGGCGGACGCGGAGCTGACGGTGAAGGAATTCGACCTGCTGCTGACGCTGGCGGGTTCGCCGGGACGGGTATTTTCGCGCAGCCAGCTGCTGAGCCTGATCTGGGACATCGGCTTCGAGGGCGACACGACGACGGTGACGGTGCATATCCGGCGGCTGCGCGAGAAGCTGGAGCCGGCGCCCTCCGAGCCGCGCTGGATCAAGACCGTCTGGGGCATCGGCTACAAGTTCGACGCCAAGGGGCAGCCATGAGGCTGCGCGTCTATCTGCTGCTCGCCAACGCGGTGAGTATCCTGCTCATCGTCGTCATTCTCGTGTTTCTGTACCAATACATGCTGCTCTCGGAGCGGCAGCTGATCTGGCTCACGCTGGCCTCGCTCGGCGCGGGGCTGCTGTCCGCGCTGCTGCATTTTCTGCTCGTGCGGCCCGTCGAAGCGGCCGTCCGGCAGGTCGGCGAAGGCTCGGCGCGCATCGCGGACGGCGATCTGGGCGCGCGGGTCCCGCTCGTCGGGCCGGCGGAGCTGAAGACGCTCGCCGGGCAGTTCAACGAGATGGGCGGCCGGCTCGAGGCGAGCTTCCGGCAGCTGCAGGCGGCGGAGGCGGCGCGGCGCGAGCTCGTCGCGAACCTGGCGCACGACCTGCGCACGCCGCTCGCGTCGCTGCAGGCCTACGCGGAGGCGCTGGAGGACGGCATCGTGCAGGATGAGCCGACGCAGCGCCGCTACATCGCCACGATCCGCGGCGAGAGCATCCGGCTTGGGACGTTGATCCGCCAGCTGTTCGAGATCAGCACGCTGGACGCCGCGAATGCCGCTCTGCCCGAATCGCTGGCGGTCATGGCGCGGACCGCGGCCGGCCCGTGCGTGCTCGAGGACGTGCTCGTCGAGCTGCTCCCGCGCTTCGCGCCGTCGCTCGACGCGAGGGGGCTCCGGCTGCACGTGTCGCTGCCGGACGCGCCGCTCGTCTGCGGCCTCGCCGCGGAATCGCTGACGCGGATTTTGCAAAACCTGATCGAGAACGCGGTGCGCCACTCTCCGGCCGGCGGGTTGATCCGCATCGCGGGGCAGCCCGCCGACGGGGGCATGGTGCGCGTGAGCGTCGCCGACGAAGGCGCGGGCGTACGGGCGGAGGACCGCGCGCGGATCTTCGAGCGGTTCTACCGCGCGGATCGCGCACGCGGCCGCGACGGCGGCGGCGCGGGGCTCGGCCTCGCGATCGCGAAGTCGCTCGCGGAGCAGGCCGGCGGCCGCATCGGGGTCGAGGACGGGAACGCCGCCGGTCCGTCCGGGGGCGCGGGTTCCGGCAGCGCGTTCTGGTTCACGGTTCCGGCCGGCCGCGGCGGCCCGGCGGGCGGCGCGCAGGCGGACGCGCGCAACGCTCGAACCGAAAGCGCGGCAACGAACGTTTAATCATGGCATGCGCATGCTGGTGAAAAGGAGGCCGATCCCATGGCGGAATGGCTGAAGAAGATGAGGAAGGGCTACGGGCGGAAGCTGGCGAGCCTGCATACGTGGAACGGCTGGATCGTCGTCGTGCTGGCGTTTACGGGCTTGATTCTGTTCCAAGGCCTGTGGCGGGGCATCCTGGGCGAGGGCCGCGTCGTTATTCGTTACGTCCATATCGTCGTGGGCATCGCGTCGCTCGTCCCGGTCGTCTATTATTTGCTGCTCGCGGGCAAGCACTGGAAGCAGCTGCGAGGCAAAACGGCGCAGAAGGCCAATGTCGTCATCGTGCTGGCGCTGCTCGTCGGCTGGCTGATCTCCGGGCTGCTGCTCTGGCAGTTTCGGCTCGCCGGCCCGCGCGCGGCCGGCAATGCGCTGTGGATTCACGACCTGCTGACGTGGGTCGGCCTGCCGTACATCATCTACCATTCCGTCACGCGGCTGAAATGGCTCAAGGAGCCCCATCGCCGCACGATCAAGACCGGGCGGGAGGGCCAGACCATGGCGGGCGCCGGCATGCATCCCGCGGCAAAGCCCGCCGCCGTCATGTCGCGCGCGGCGTTCATCAAGACGGCGGTGGGCGCCGGCATCGCGATCGCGGTGGGGCCGTCCTTCCTGAAGTGGCTTGGCGGCCAGCTGACCGCCGGCACGAATTACGAAGAGGCGGCCGCGACGGACGCCAACAAGCTGTTTCCGGCGCCGGCGCCGCTGCCGGCCTCGAGTCCGCCGATCGGAGGCGGGAGCAAGGGCTCCTTCCGCATTTACACGGTGACGCCGATTCCGCATTTCGATAATACGACGTTCTCGTTCACGATCGACGGGCTGGTAGAGCGCAAGCAGCAGTGGAACTGGGAGCAGTTCGTGGCCTTGAAGCGCCAGGTGCAGGTGAGCGATTTCCACTGCGTGACGGGCTGGTCGGTGTACAGCAACACGTGGGAAGGCATCAAGCTGAAGGATTTTCTGCAGCTCGCGGGCGTGAAGCCAGGCGCGAAGACGGTCAAGTTCTACTCCGGCGACGAGGTGTACACGGACGCGCTGACGCTCGAGCAGGCGAACATGGACGACGTCCTCGTCGCCGTCATGCACGACGGCAAGCCGATCCCGAGCGACCTTGGCGGGCCCGTGCGGCTCGTCGTGCCGAAGATGTACGCGTACAAGTCCGTGAAGTGGCTGAACCGGATCGAGCTGATCGACGGCGACCATATCGGCTACTGGGAGCAGCGCGGCTATTCGAACGACGCTTGGGTATAGGGGAAGCGAATGGAGGGCGAATCAGATGGAGCCTGGCGCAGCGCACGCGCCGGGCTTTTGTGTTGTCTAGCGGTTCCGCGGCTGGAGCTGACCGCTCTTTCATTTTCAAAATTTCCGCGGAAAACGCGTTTGACATTCACGTTACGTCAAGGTGTACAGTGAGGGTGTCGGGAGGTTTGAACATGGAATACACCGTGCAAAAGCTGGGCAGGCTCGCTGGCGTCAGCACGCGGACGCTGCGATTTTACGACGAGATCGGCATCCTGAAGCCGGCCAGGACGAACTCGTCGGGGTACCGGATATACGGCCAGGCGGAGGTCGACAAGCTGCAGCAGATTTTGTTCTACCGGGAGCTTGGCGTCAGTCTGGACAGCATTAAGGCGATCGTGAACGATCCGGCGTTCGACGGCGCGGCAGCCCTGCGGCGGCACCGGGAGCAGCTTCTCGATAAACGAAACCAGCTCGATGCGCTCATCGCGAACGTGGAGAAGACGATCGCATCGGCCGAAGGGAGAACGGACATGAGCGATCAGGAGAAGTTCGAAGGCTTCAAGCAGCGGATGATCGACGAGAACGAACGGAAATACGGGAAGGAAGTGCGGGCGAAGTACGGACACGACGCCATCGACCGCTCGAACGCAAAGCTGAAAGGGATGACGCGGGAGGAGCACGAGGCGCTCAACCGGCTGACGCAGGAAGTGACGGACACGCTCGCGGACGCGTTCGCGACGGGCGATCCGGCGGGCGCGCTCGCCCAGAAGGCGGCGGACCTGCACCGGCAGTGGCTGACATTCCACTGGGACGGCTACAGCAAGGAGGCGCACGCGAACCTGGCGCAGATGTACGTGGACGACGACCGGTTCAAGGCGTATTACGATGCGAAGCAGCCGGGAACGGCGGAATTTCTGCGTGACGCGATTCGGATCTATACCGGCGCGGACTTCGGGCAGAAGCGGGATGAAAGCCGCGATTAAAGCCGCGAATAAAGGCTGCACCTAGCGTCTGCAAATGACGGCGCTGGGAAGCGGCGATCCGGAAGCGGCGAGCGCGAATGAAAGCTCGCGCATGCGCGCGGAGATGAATATACGGCGAAAGGTGCCTCCCGCGGCAGCGGGAAGGCACCTTTTTTTCGAGCGCGCCCGTGCCGGAGAAACGAACAACGGGCGGTTCGCGCCGGCGCAGACCGCGGCCGCCCGCCCGCGGGAACGCCGGCCGTCCCGGCTCGCCCCGCCCGCTTGCGGAAAGGCCGGCCCGCGGGCTCGCACCGGCCGCCGGGGCAGCGTTATTTGTCCGTTTTCTTCTTCACGCTGCTGTAATTCGTAACGGACTTGGCGTCCTCGAGTACGTCGTTGACGAAAGCCATGTCCTGGTTCTTCGCTTTCATGTGCGTCGTGCCCTTATAGTTGCCCTCGTGCGTTTTGTTTTCCATGGCGCGGTCACCTCCGAGACGTAGTATGCGCGCCCGGCAGCCGGCGCATGCGAACCGGCCGTTTGGCCGAACAAGACGCGGCGGGCGCGGAATCGGCGGTGCACCTAAATTTTTTATAAAGCCCCAATTTAGACAAATTTCGACAATATGCATCCGATATACTGGGCTAAAATGTCTATTTATGGCATTAAATCGTGATACTTGATGAAATCAGGAGGCTTTTGGACTATGAATCAATGCATGTTTTGCGGACAACCTTTACGACGGGGACGCGCATGTCTGCGCGGAGACATCGGGCTTCGGCAAGCCCGCCCGGCAGGACGGCGGCGGCTGGAAAACGGCCGTCAAGGCTTCAAGCGCATGGATTACCGGCGGATGCTGGAGCTGCTCCGCAACCCGCAGCGGGCCGAAGAGCTCGAGCCGGACAGGGACTGGATCTACGGCGCGGCCGGCCTGGCGGCGGCGAGGCTCGGCTTTCTCCTATGGGGCTGGATGGTCGGGACCAAGCTCGAAGCGATGCTGGGCGGGCTGTTCGGCGGCTTCGCCGGGCTGGCGAGCATGACCGGGGCCACGGACGCGATCGGCTCGCTGCTCGCGGGCAAGCTGTTCCGTCTGGCCCTCATCTCGCTCGTGTCTCTCTTCCTCGCGCTGTGGCTCGCGGGCAGCTGGCTGGGCGCGCGCAGGCCGCCGCTCCGGGCGCTGCTGACCGTCATCGGCGGCTCGCAGTACCTGTTCGCCGCCAGCTTCGTCGCGGCGGGGCTGATGGCGTTCGCTGCTCTGCGCCTCTCCTTCTTCCTCCTCGCCGTTGCGCTGCTGACGGCGCTCGCGACGAACGTCGCGGCCGGCATGGAGCTGGCCGGCGTCGCCCGAAGCCGCCGGTTCGCATTCGCGGGCAGCGCGATCGCGGCGTACGCGCTGCTGATGGCGTTGTTGTCGTTCCCGGTGATGTAGGCCCTTTCCGCTGCCTGAATGTTCCGGCCCTCCGCCGCGCGCCTCGGGGCGAAACAACCTTTCAATCCCGCGGCGCATCGGGTATAATGGCGTGAGATTGTTTATTTACGGAACAGGGGTGTACGGCAATGGCTTTGAAGGCTGGAATCGTCGGCTTGCCGAACGTGGGCAAATCGACGCTGTTTAACGCAATCACGCAAGCGGGCGCGGAGTCCGCGAACTATCCGTTCTGCACGATCGACCCGAACGTCGGCGTCGTCGAAGTGCCGGACGAGCGTTTGAATAAATTGACGGAGCTGGTCGTGCCGAACCGCACGGTGCCGACCGCCTTCGAATTCATCGACATCGCGGGCATCGTCAAGGGCGCGAGCAAGGGCGAAGGCCTCGGCAACAAATTCCTGGCGCATATCCGCGAGGTTGACGCCATCGTGCACGTGGTGCGCTGCTTCCAGGACGAGAATATTACGCACGTCTCCGGCAAGGTAGACCCGATCGGCGACATCAACACGATCAACCTCGAGCTGATCCTGGCGGACATCGACTCCGTCGACCGCAAGATCGAGCGTTCCCGCAAGAACCTCAAGGGCGGCGACAAGAAGATCGCCTTCGAGGTCGAGACGCTCGAGCGCGTCAAAGAAGCGCTCTACAACGACATGCCGGCGCGCAGCGTCGAGCTGTCGGAAGAGGAGAAGGTCGTGATCCGCGACCTGCACCTGCTCACGATGAAGCCGGTGCTGTACGCGGCGAACGTCAGCGAGGGCGAAGCGGCGAATTCCGAAGGCAACAGCTTCGTCGAGCTCGTGCGCGAGTTTGCGAAGGCTGAAGGCGCGGAAGTCGTGCCGATCAGCGCGAAGGTGGAATCCGAGATCGCGGAGCTCGAAGGCGAGGAGCAGGAGATGTTCCTGCAGGAGCTCGGCCTGACGGAGTCCGGCCTGAACCGGTTGATCCGCGCGGCTTACAAGCTGCTCGGCCTGTACACGTACTTCACGGCCGGCGTGCAGGAAGTGCGCGCCTGGACGATCCGCAAGGGCATGAAGGCGCCGCAGGCGGCGGGCGTCATCCACACCGACTTCGAGCGCGGCTTCATCCGCGCGGAGGTCGTCTCCTACGACGATCTCGTCGCGGCCGGCTCGATGAACGCGGCCAAGGAGCGCGGCCAGCTGCGCCTCGAGGGCAAGGAATACGTCGTGCAGGACGGCGACGTCATGCATTTCCGTTTCAACGTTTAGTGGATACGGGGAGGAAGGACTCGGGCAGCCGGGTCCTTTTCGCCATGTGCGTAGGGGCGTGCCGAATTCCGGCCACCCAGAATTGTCACGTTTATGGAATGCGCAACTGTATGATATACTAAGAAGAAGACGAAGGTTTGGATAAATTCTAAAAACCATTTTATTGAGGTGAATGACAGTGTTGGACCGTTTACAGGCACTCGCCGACCGGTACGAGAAGCTGAGCGAGCTGTTGTGCGATCCGGACGTGGCCAGCGATCCGAAGAAACTTCGCGACTACTCCAAGGAGCAGTCCGATTTACAGCCCGTTTATGCGGCATATAACGAATACAAGCAAGTGACCGAGCAGCTGGAAGACGCGAAGCTCATGCAGAACGAGAAGCTCGACGACGACATGCGCGACATGGTCAAGATGGAAATCGAGGAGCTGAGCGCGCGCCAGACGGAGCTGGAGGCCGAGATTCAAGTACTCCTGCTGCCGAAGGACCCGAACGACGACAAGAACGTCATCGTCGAGATCCGCGGCGCGGCCGGCGGGGACGAAGCGGCGCTGTTCGCGTCGGACTTGTACCGCATGTACATGAAGTTCGCCGATGCCCAAGGCTGGCGCGTGGAGCTGATGGAGTCGAACGAGAGCGATCTCGGCGGCTTCAAGGAGGTCATCTTCATGGTGTCGGGCAAGGGCGCATACAGCAAGCTGAAGTACGAGAGCGGCGCGCACCGCGTGCAGCGCATTCCGGTGACGGAGTCCGGCGGCCGGATCCATACGTCCACGTCGACGGTGGCGGTCATGCCGGAGGTCGAAGAGGTCGAGGTCGAGATTCTCGACAAGGACATCCGCGTCGATACGTACTGCTCGAGCGGCGCGGGCGGCCAGTCCGTCAACACGACGAAATCCGCCGTGCGCGTGCTGCACGTGCCGACGGGCATCATGGCGCAGTGCCAGGACGGCAAGTCGCAGAATGAGAACAAAGCCAAGGCGCTGCAGGTGCTTCGCGCCCGCATCTCGGACATGAAGCGCCAGGAGGAAGAAGCGAAGTACGCCGGCGAGCGCAAGAGCAAGGTCGGCACGGGCGACCGCAGCGAGCGGATCCGTACGTACAACTTCCCGCAGAGCCGAGTGACCGACCACCGCATCGGCCTGACGCTGCACAAGCTCGATTCCGTGCTGAACGGCGACATGGAGGAAATCATCAACGCCCTGACGCTCACGGAGCGGACGGAATTGCTGGAGCGGGAGAACCTCGCGTAAGCGCGGGCAATCATGGATTCGAATGGACGGGAGCAGCCTGAGGGTGCTCCCGTTTTTGCCGCTTGAACGGCGGCGCAGCGAGCAGGAAGAGCAGGTACGGAAAGGGGCGGCGGATATGCCGGAACGGGATGAGCGGGCGGCAATGGGAGCGGACGGGCCGGAAACCGCGGGAGAAGCTCGGGCAGGGGAGAAAGAGGCGGCCGTGCGGCATGCCGGTTCGGGCGACGCGCCGGAACGGGGGGTTGCCGCGGGCAGGCATGCGGAGCACCGCGGCGAGCCGGAAGGCGAACGCGAGCGGCATGATGAACCGAGCTCCGGTCCAGGGACGGAGGTCGTTGCTGGCGGGATGGGTCAGGCGGCGGCTGATGCGGCCGTTGCGGCCGGCGGCGTCCGAGAGGCCGGTGCCGGATTTCCGCCGAAGGATCTGCCCGACGGCGCCGGACGGACGGTGTTCAAGCCGCTGTCGTCGCTGACGGTGGGGGATGTGTGCCGGTCCGCGGCGGAGCAGCTCCGCGGGCGGAATATTTTGGAGCCGCGGAACAACGCGGAGCTCCTCGTGCTGCACGTGCTCGGCCTGGAGCGCGCGCAGCTGCTGCGCGATTGGAACGAACCGTTCCCGGCGGAGCAATGGGAGCGGCTGCAGGCGCTGCTCGCGCGCAAGGCGGCGGGCGAGCCGGTGCAGTACTTGATCGGCGAGCAGTGGTTCTACGGCTTGCCGTTCGCGGTGTCGCCGTCCGTGCTCATTCCGCGGCCGGAGACGGAGCTGCTCGTGGAGGCCGTGCTGGAGGCGGCCGACCGGCTCTGGCCGGCGGCGGCGGGTGAAACGCCGCCGGACGGGCCCTCTGCCGCCGCCACGGGACCCGGCGGCGGGAGCCCGGCTGCCGGGCCGACGGTCGTCGACGTCGGCACGGGCAGCGGCGCCATCGGCGTGACGCTGGCGGCGCTGCGTCCGCGATGGCGGGTGTGCGCGTCCGACCTGTCGCCGGACGCGCTCGCGGTCGCCCGCGCGAACGCGGCGCGCCACGGGGCGGCGGCGCGCATGATGTTCGTGCAGGGCGACCTGCTCGGGCCGTTCGCGCAGCCGCGGCCCGGGGAGGGCGATGACGCGGCCGGGGGCGCCGCCGGCCTGCGCATCGACGTGCTCGTCTCCAACCCGCCGTATATCCCGGCGGGCCACATCGCCGGCCTGCAGCCGGAGGTGCGCGACCACGAGCCGCGGCTCGCGCTCGACGGCGGCGACGACGGCCTGACGCCGTACCGCCGCATGGCGGAGCAGCTCGCGCGGCTGTCGGCTCTGCCGCGCATCGTCGGCTTCGAGCTCGGCATCGGCCAGGCGCAGGCCGTCGCGGATCTGCTCCGCGGCATCGGCGCCTGGCGCGAGGTGCGGATCATCCCCGACTACGCGGGCATCGACCGGCATGTGCTCGCGGTCGAATAGCGCCTGAATCGGGAAGCGAGATTCATAGAGAAAGAGCCCGAGGAGGCGCCGCTTAAGCCAAGCGGCAGCCGCGCCGATATCGGCCTGCCGAAGACGTCCGAAAGGGCGTCTTTTTTCTATGAGAACCGTGCTATTTTCATTCCGTTTTCACGAGATTGCGAGGTTTAAACCGCTCCGCGCGCGGACATAATGGGACTATCATCGTTCCGGAACGCAAGCCGACGCACCGACGGGTGCCCAAAGGAGCTTGTGTTAACATGATTCGCACTTATTCCCGTTTTCCTTACCGTCCCGTCTACGGGTACGTTCTGCTGATCGCCGCCGTCCTGCTCATGAGCTGGGAGAACCAGCGCGCCGACGCGGCGATCGCCGGCGGCGGCATTCCGTCGGAATCCATCCGCCTCCGCATTCTCGCCAACTCGGACAGCGCGCTCGACCAAGCGGTCAAGCGCGAAGTGCGCGACGCGATCGTCGACGAGATGAACACGTGGGTCTCCGGCCCGCAGACGATCGGCGAAGCCCGCGCTTCCATCCGCGCGCATCTGGGCGATATCGACGCCGTCATCGCGGCGAAGCTCGCCGCCCGGGGCTTCGACTACGGGTTCAAAGCGGAGCTGGGCGTCGTCCCGTTCCCGACGAAGATCTACGGCACCGAGGTCTATCCGGCCGGCAACTACGAAGCGCTCCGCGTCACGCTCGGGGCGGGCGCCGGCCAGAACTGGTGGTGCGTGCTCTTCCCGCCGCTCTGCTTCGTGGACGCCGTGAGCGGAGAAGCGTCGACTCCGGCATCGGCGGGCGTCGCGACGGCGGCGGTCAAGGGACAGGCGGACAGGGCGGCCCTGGCGGACGGCGGCCAGAGCGGCGCGAAGGATGCCGGCGCGAAGACGAACGCGGCGCAGGGCGAGCAAGCGAAGCCGGCGGGGCAGGACGGCGCGGTCAAGCAGCCGGAAGTGAAGTTTTTCCTGTGGGAGCTGCTCCAATCGATCTTCAGCTTCTTCAAGCACTTGTTTTAGGGCGGAAGGGGCGGCTCGCGCGTTTCGCCTTTCATAATAGATCGAAAAGGCTCACTCGCCGCCGGGGCGCGTGAGCCTTTTCAGTGTACGCCCAGCATGGGCGTCATCTCTAGGGTGAAAGTCCCGAACGGGGGCTGGCGAACGCCTACCGTTAGCCAAAAGCAAGGGTGTCCGCCGCGAGGCGGAATCTGAAGGAAGCTTACGGCAAAT
>NZ_JBHSHY010000036.1:0-47081 GCF_042653205.1 Paenibacillus sp. GCM10023250
ACGCGTAACCATCCCGAACACGACCGTTAAGCCCTCCAGCGCCGATGGTACTTGGACCGCAGGGTCCTGGGAGAGTAGGACGTTGCCAAGCACGATGAACCGACTGCATGCTGCAGTCGGTTTTTTGTTGCTTTTTATTGATGTTGATAATAGGGCATTCATGAACTATAAAAGAAGCCAGCTCCCATCATCCGTTGTTTCACGTGGAACGCCTCAACGATGATAATAGCCGACCTCATTGGCGGTGATTCTAAGTACGCCGTCTCGTCTGGACTTGCGGAGCCTGCGATTAATGACCAGGCGCGGGGCTAGAAACCAAAGATGACATATGATCAGGCTGATCATCGTCGCCTCATTGGCCCAGGGGTACAGGATGCCGATCGTGCATAGACCAAGCCATAGAAGGTGGCGGTGCAGCCGGCGGAATAGGCCGTATTCGATGTAAGCGACCGGGATATAGCCGATCCAGATGCCGAGCACCCGCCAGCCCCATCGACGGTAATCCGGTTCATCGACGCGAATTAACGTCAAGCGGATGATCAGGAAATGAATGAACTGTGTGCAGAGAATACCGATTCCGAACGCTTTAACACCGTCGAGCCGGTACATGAGGACAAGAAAAACTGCCAAGATGCCGATGGCGCATAGGTAGCTCCGATATAATTCGCCGCGAACCAACACCTTTTGCATTAACCGATATTGGTAGATCGTCACCCTGTCTTGCTCGGCAAGCGCTCCTCGCATCGTTTCAACGCCTTTCGATAATCTAAACCATGTATCGGATTTTGGAGCCGGAAGATGTAGACTTATCCCGTAAAAGAAGTACAAGTCTGCGTTCACCAATCTGGGCGGTTCGACATAAACTGTATTACTATTTGAAATGGGCTATGAAAGTCGTATAGGTTGCTAGACTTTGTGGCATACTAGAAGAAATGATGATTTTTCTTGGACGAGGTGAAACGAAATGTCGGAAGAAAGGACGCCAGCGACCTGCATCGTTTGCGGAATCGAGAAGTTGGAAGGCATACGCATCATCGACGGGTTTATTTGCGATTCGTGCGAGACCGAGATGGTGCAAACCGACGTGCAGGATGCGAAGTATCCGTTTTTTATTCATCAGCTGAGGCGTATCTGGTACCAAAATAATGCATAGGGCGACAAGCTGCACTCTACAATGATCCCGAATTTCTCGCATGCCTACCGCGAACGAGAGAGTTTGGGATTCTTGTTTATCGGGCAAGGTAAAGGTTTCAGTCAAGACCGGTATCCGTTATGATGGAGAGATAGATCACATGGAACCGGAGGAACGTCCAATTGAACCTTCAATCGCGAAAACGATGGCATGCGCCATTATTCGATACGCTGTCCGCGCTGCAGGCGTCCGGGCCAGCCAGTTATCATGTGCCGGGGCATAAATACGGCACGTCGCTCCCCTCGGCAGACGAGATGCCGGCTGAAAGCAGCCAGGCCATGAATGCCCTGCGGGCCGTTATGGGGTTGGATGTCACCGAGCTGACGCCGACCGATGATTTGCATGATCCATCGGGCGTCATCGAGGACGCTCAGCGCTTGGCGGCGGAGACGTTCGGCGCCGAGCGGACGTACTTCCTCGTGGGCGGAAGCACGGCCGGCAATCTGGCCATGCTGCTTGCCGTCTGCGGGCCGGAAGCGTTAATTCTCGTCCAGCGCAACGCGCATAAATCCGTGTTGAACGGGCTGCGGCTCGCGGGTGCGAGTGCAGTTTTCCTAATGCCGGAGACGGATGAAGGAACCGCGCTTCCACTCATCCCTTCGCTTGAGCAGGTGGAGCAAGCGCTCAATCAATATCCGGAGGCGAAAGCCGTCTTCCTGACGAATCCGAGCTATTACGGCTTCAGCGTTTCACTGCAGTCTTATGCGGATCTCATTCATCGACACGGCAAAATGCTGTTGGTCGACGAAGCCCATGGCGCCCATTACGGACTTCATCCGGCTTTCCCGTCCGCGGCCTTGCAAGACGGCGCAGACGCCGTCGTTCAGTCCACGCATAAAACATTGACGGCGCTGACAATGGGAGCCATGCTGCACGTGCAAGGAGACCGAATCGATCGGGATGCAGTGCTGGAGGCGCTGCGAATGATCCAGAGCTCAAGTCCTTCCTATCCCATTATGGCTTCGCTTGATATTACCCGGGCAATGATCGACATCCACGGTGACGGGATGTTCGAGCAAGGTTTGGCGGCTGCGGCCGCGTTTCGGGCAAGGATTGGGGAACAGCAGCGGTACGGCATAGCGGTCCCCGGGCGGGATACCGTCAGGGTGGATCCGCTTCGAATGGCGGTTTTTGACCGAACGGGCACGATGACCGGATTCGAGCTGCAGAGGCGTCTCGAGGCATACGGCTGCTACGCCGAGATGGCGGACTCCCGATATGTCGTGCTGCTGTTCGGAATCGGCGCGTCCCTGCCCGACGTGGAACGGCTGCAGCAGGCGTTGAGAGCGATTGCGATCGAAGCCGCACAAGAAAACCGATGGCCGCATAGCGAACCGGCCAGTCGAATGTTCCCGAATATACGGCAAAGGATTCCGGAGCCAGTCAAATTCGGGCGTGTCGGAACGAGTCGCCGCGGCGTCAGCGGAGTGGTGCGGATCGCCCTCGACGAAGCGGAAGGTCGGATCTCGTCGGAGGCGGTCATTCCGTATCCGCCCGGCATTCCGCTCCTCTATGAGGGAGAACGAATCACGGCCGAGATGATTGCCGTCATCAAGCAGCTCCTCGCGGACGGGGCCAGATGCCAAGGCGCGGCGGATCCCGCGATGCGGACGATCGCGGTTGCCGCGGAGCGGTAGTTCCGTTTACGCGCCATGGTTGGCTTTGCTATGATAGGGGTACTAACATATACAAACATGTACAGAGGAGCAGGGTCGTGGATAAAGGGTTGTTTTTGACGATAGAAGGCGGCGAAGGTTCGGGTAAAACGACGCTGATCGACGGCTTGGCAAAATCGCTGCAAGGACTCGGAAAGCAAGTGTTGTTCACGCGAGAGCCTGGCGGCATTCCGATCGCCGAGCAAATTCGCGGTATCGTGCTCGATAAGGGCAACACCGAGATGGATGCGCGAACGGAGGCGCTGCTCTATGCCGCCGCAAGACGGCAGCATCTGGTAGAGAAGGTGCTGCCCGCGCTGAACAGAGGCGAAATCGTCATCTGCGATCGGTTCATCGACAGCAGCCTGGCTTATCAGGGACACGCGCGCGGACTCGGGATTGAGGAAGTGAGGTCCATCAATGCCTTCGCGATCGGCGAGCATATGCCGGCGCTGACGTTTTGGCTCGATATTTCGCCCGAAGCCGGATTGGCCCGGATTCACGCGGGAGAAGGCAGGGAGATCAACCGGCTCGACCTGGAGGGGCTCGCGTTTCACGAAGCGGTGAGAGAGGGGTACAGGCGGCTCATGGCTGGCGAACCGGATCGAATCGTACGCATCGATGCCGATCAAGCGCCAGAAGCGGTGCTTCGCGACGTGCTCGCAATTCTAAATGCACGAATTTGAAGGATTTTGCTCGTACCATGTCAAATTATTATAGAGCGTCATACTTTCAATAACGTACCGCAAGGCATGAAATCGGCAAGCATTATTGGGGGGGATTGGGATGAAATTAGTTATTGCAATTGTTCAAGATAAAGACAGCAACCGGCTGTCGAACGCGCTCGTGCGCGAGGGGTTCCGGGCGACGAAGCTGGCCAGTACCGGCGGCTTCCTGCGTGCCGGCAACACGACGTTCATGATCGGGATCGAGGACGAACGGGTGCATGAAGTGCTGAACGTCATCCGTTCGAACTGCAAGGTCCGCGATCAGCTCGTATCCCCCGTTTCCCCTATGGGCAGCACTACCGATTCCTACATCCCGTTCCCGGTTGAAGTGCAGGTCGGCGGTGCGGCGGTTTTCGTCGTTCCGGTCGAACGATTCGAACACTTCTGATCGGGCGTGACGAAGCGATGAAAATCAATCCCGGGTGGCGGCCGCTTGGCGCCGATCGTTCGCGTCCGGATACGGGCGCGAAACCGGCGGCGGTCAAAAATTTCGCCGACGTCCTGAACGTGCAGGACGAGCAGCGGACGATCGAGCAGCTGCAGGAGAAGCTGAAAGATATTCATAATCAAGGTGAGCGTCTAGCCCGTTCGATGACGGTCAGGGAGCTGAAGCTCTACCGCCAGATGGTGAAGCAATTTCTCGAGGATACCGTTCGGCGGGGCGTCGGGATGAAGGAAACGCGCGGCTTCGATAGACGGGGCCGCACGAAGCGTTACATGCTGCTGGAGGAAATCGACCAGTCGCTCGTCACCATGGGCGAGGAGCTGCTGGAGAGCGAAGAGGGACGGCTGAAGCTGCTTCAATCCGTCGGCGATATTCGCGGCATGCTCATTAATTTGTTTTTCTAACGCCATTCATGTTTTTCTAGCGCAATTCATGTTGTTCTCACGATAGAAAGGACCAGTTCCCATGCGCATCGCACAGCTTGCCGGGCAACCTCGGGCAAAGCGGATATTGCAATACGCCCTGTCGAGCGACAAAGTGTCGCATGCCTACTTGTTCAGCGGCCCGCCGGGAAGCGGACGGCTGAAGATGGCGATGGCTTTCGCGCAGGCGCTGTTCTGCGAGCAGGGCGGCGACGATGCCTGCGGCCATTGCCTGGAATGCCGAAAGTTCGAGCACGGCAATCAGCCCGATCTGCACCTCATCGAGCCCGAGGGAAGCTCCATTAAAATCGACCAAATCCGCGAGCTCCAGCGCGAGCTCGCTTATCGCAATATACAGGCGGGCCGCAAAGTGTACATCATGCAGCGGGCCGAAACCATGACGCTGCAAGCCGCCAACAGCCTGCTCAAGTTTCTGGAGGAGCCGCAGACGCCCGTCGTGGCGATTCTTCTCACCGACAACGGACAAGCGATGCTGCCGACCATTCGTTCGCGCACGCAGCTCGTGCCGTTCATGCCGCTGGCGCCGCAGGAGATGCTGCAAGCGCTCACGGACGAAGGGCATCCCCAGCTAGCGGCCCGGGCGGCCGTTCATTTGGCTTCGGGCTTGGATGCTTGCCGGGCGCTTATCCAACAGAATGGGTTTGCAGAAATGAGAAACGTAGTGATACAATTGGGAAAGGACAGTTTGAACCGGTTTACCGCCGCTATGCTGTCCTTGCAGCAAATCATGAAGACAGAGCTGGCTGAACAACCGCAGCTTCTTTTGTCCTTATTGGCGCTGTGGTATAAAGATATGATTCATTTTCAAGCCGGAAGACAGGAATCGCTCGTTTTTATAGATCAGCTAGATTGGATCGGCAACCATGCCTACGCGCGTCCGGCGGAAGGCTGGGTGGCGTGCATGGAGCACACGCTGGAGGCGGGCAAACGCATACGCGCACACGTATCGCCGCAATTGGCGCTTGAGCAGCTGCTGATCCGCGTACAGGAGGGGTGAATACTTGTATACCGTCGTGGGTGTCCGCTTCAAGAAAGCGGGCAAAATCTATTATTTCGATCCCGTCGAGTTTCGAATCGAGAAGGAACAATGCGTTATCGTCGAGACGGCCAGAGGGATCGAGTACGGCAAAGTCGTGGTCGGGCCGAAGCAGGTCGGCGAATCGGACGTGGTGCTGCCGCTGAAGAAGGTCATCCGCATCGCGGGCGATAACGACGCGAGGGTCGTGGAAGAGAACAAAGCGGCCGCGCGCAACGCGTTCGCGACGTGTCTGGAGAAGATCCGCGACCATCAGCTGAAGATGAAGCTGGTTGATGTCGAGTTTACGTTCGACCGCAATAAGATTATTTTTTACTTTACGGCGGAGGGCCGCGTCGATTTCCGCGAATTGGTCAAAGACCTGGCCAGCGTGTTCCGCACCCGGATCGAGCTTCGCCAGATCGGCGTTCGCGACGAAGCGAAGATGCTCGGCGGCATCGGGCCTTGCGGCCGCGTGCTCTGCTGCTCGACTTGGCTCGGTGATTTCGAGCCCGTGTCGATCAAGATGGCGAAGGACCAGAACCTGTCGCTCAACCCGACGAAAATTTCCGGTCTTTGCGGCCGGTTGATGTGCTGCTTGAAGTACGAGCACGATAATTACGAAAGCGTTCGCGAGGAGCTGCCAGCCGTTGGCAAGATCGTCGTCACGTCCTACGGCGAAGGCAAAGTTACGGGAATCAACGCAGGCTCCAAATCGGTTTATGTCCAACTGTTCGACGTAGGCGGCAAACCGAAGGAATTGCCGCTTGACGACGTCATCGTCAAGTAAGGCCGTTCGGCCGCCGTGTAATCCGAAGCTGCTTCGCCTTGGGGTGGAAACTTGAAAAGAGACATTTTTAACGAGATCAGCAAGCTGGAAGCGCACATGGGCAGCTTGTACACGGAGCTCGGCGCCATGAAGCAGAAGATTAAGGCACTGCTTGAAGAGAATAACCGGCTGAGCATAGAAAACGGCCAGCTGCGCAAAGTATTGAAGCGGGAGACTGCCATCCATACGCCGCAGCCGAAGCCGGAGCCCGTCGTCATCCACGAAGAAGAGGTGCGCGACGAGCCGAACGAAGTGCCTGTGTTGACGGGAGATCCCGCCGCCGTCGGGCAAGGGTACGATAATTTGGCACGGTTGTATCATGAAGGCTTCCATATTTGCAATTTGTATTATGGGCATTTGCGGACGGAGGGCGACTGCTTGTTCTGCCTTTCGTTTTTGAATAAGGATTGAACGACAAGACCCTCTGACACGGGGTCTTGTTTGCATAGGATGGCAACAACCGATACTTGAGTAAGGAGCAGGGCAACGTGGGTAAAGAAGTGGTATTGGCGCCGGGCGAGAGGCTCGACGATTTATTGACGCATCAGCTGCATATCATTCAAAGCCGGGAGGTGTTCAGCTTCTCGATGGACGCGGTGCTGCTGGCCCGGTTCGCGGCGGTTCCGCCTCGCGGAAGGATTGTCGACTTGTGCAGCGGCAACGGCGTGATTCCGCTGCTGCTGACGACGCGGACGAAGGCGCAGATCGATGCGGTCGAAATTCAGCCGCGGCTGGCCGACATGGCGCGCCGGAGCATCGCGGCGAACGGCTTGGAGGACCGCATCACGGTCATCGAGGGGGATCTGCGCGAGTTCCATAAGCGGCAAGGGCATGGCATCTATAACGTCGTGACGGTCAATCCGCCGTACATGCCGGCCGGAACCGGCGACCAGAACGAGAACGAGCACGTCGCGATGGCCCGTCATGAACGCAACGGCACGCTGGACGACATCGTGGCGGCTTGCGCGCGCCTGGTACGGACCGGCGGGCGCGTCGCCATGGTGCACCGGCCGGCGCGCTTGGTCGAGATTATGGAAACGATGCGCAAATGGAAGCTGGAGCCGAAACGGATGCGGTTCGTCCATCCGAACGCGGAAGCCGAAGCCAATATGGTGCTCATCGAAGCGACGCGGGACGGCAAGCCCGAGCTGCGCATGCTGCCGCCGCTGATCGTGTATAACGCGCAGCATCAATATAATGAAGAAATCATGCAGATCTACTATGGCGGCCGGGCGGAGCCCGCGGCAGCGCAGAAGGAGAAGACAGGCCCATGAACGTACAGCGGAGCTTTCAACCCGCGGAGAAGGACCCGAAGACCGGCACGCTCTACCTGGTCGGCACGCCGATCGGCAACCTCGAGGACATGACGTTCCGGGCGATCCGCATCTTGAAGGAGGTTGACCTGATCGCCGCCGAGGATACGCGGCAGACCCGCAAGCTGCTCGCGCACTTCGAGATCAATGGCCGGCTGGTCAGTTATCATGAACATAATAAGGAAGCCAGCGGTCCGGAATTGGTCCGGCTCCTGGAAGACGGCCAGTCGATCGCGCTCGTCAGTGATGCGGGGATGCCGGCGATCTCGGACCCGGGCGCGGACTTGGCCGCCGCCGCGGCGGAGCGGGGAATCGCAGTCGTGCCGATCCCGGGGGCGAACGCGGCGCTGTCCGCCCTAGTCGTCTCGGGGCTGCCGACGGACAAGTTTCTGTTTGCCGGGTTTCCGCCGCGCGACCGCAAGCCGCTCCTCGCGTGGCTGACCCGGCTGCAGCGTTATGAAGAGACGCTGATCTGCTACGAATCACCGCACCGCATCGCCAAAACGCTGCCCGTCCTGCTGGAGATATGGGGCGACCGCCGCATGGCGATGGTCCGGGAGTTGACCAAGCGGCACGAAGAAGTCGCGCGAGGGACGATCTCGGATTGTATCGCATGGCTGGAAGAGCATCCGCCGCTGGGCGAGTATTGCCTCGTCATCGAAGGGATGAACGAGTCGGAAGCCGCAAAGATCCGGGAAGAAGAAGGCGCATGGTGGACGGCGCTGAGTCTCGAGGAGCATGTCGCCCGGTACGAAGCGGAAAGCGGGGACCGGAAAGAGGCCATCAAGCGGGCGGCGCAGGACCGGGGACTGCAGAAACGCGACGTATATAATGAAGTGATGAAAAAGTAGCCCTGCGAAAAGGGCTAAAACAAAAAAAAAGACCTTCCTGGCCGGGTTCTGGCGCAGGAAGGCATCAAGGAGTATTAAAAAGGTTAGAATTAACAAATGGGATGATACCATTATAACCTATTATTTTTGATTTGTCTCTTATTTTGTAACAGGAGTTGGCATTTCCGTCAAACAAACGTTACAGACGATCTTGCCTTTGAAATACGCCACGTTCTCCGCGTTACCGCAGAAGATGCAAGCCGGCTCGTATTTCTTCAGCATGATCCGTTCGCCGTCTACATAGATTTCCAACGCGTCCTTCTCTCCGATGCCGAGCGTGCGGCGCAATTCAATCGGAATGACAACCCGCCCGAGCTCATCAACTTTCCGAACGATACCTGTAGATTTCATCATATTTGTCGCTCCCTTTCCTATTCAACCATGTCGCCACGATTCGACATTATTCTATCATTTTATGTCTTAATAATACCAACGTTTCCCAAAATAGTCAACTAGCAAGGAGATTCCGGCAAGCGCCGTAGCAACGACGATTTCGTGTCACTAATGTATTCCGCTATACTTTATATAGTACAACAATCACGGTAAGATTGGAAATAGAGTTATGACATAATTCGACATTCATTTGATAAATATGTCGAAATTACGAACAGTTGGGAGTGAGCGAAACAATGAGCAACGACCAAGGCCAACTACGCCTGCCCGAAGAGAAGGTCTTCAAGGATCCGGTACACAAATATATTTATGTTCAGGATTCCTTGATCTGGAACCTCATCAATACGCGTGAATTCCAGCGCTTGCGCCGCATTCGCCAACTGGGTACTTCGTATCTGACCTTCCACGGGGCGGAGCACAGCCGGTTCTCGCATTCGCTCGGCGTCTATGAGATTACCCGCAAAATCATCTCGCAATTCGAACGCAGCGGCTATTCCGGCTGGCCGAAGGAAGAGAAGCTCGTCGCGCTTTGCGCGGCGCTGCTGCATGACATCGGGCACGGTCCGTTCTCGCACTCCATCGAGGACGTGTTCGACACGCACCATGAAGCGTGGACCTGCCGGATGCTTCGGGAGGATACGGAGATTCACCGCGTGCTCCGCGAGTTCGATCCGTCCTATCCGGAGCGGGTGGCCGCCGTCATCTGCAAAACGTACCACGAGCCGATCGTGGTGTCGCTGGTGTCCAGCCAAATGGATGCGGATCGGATGGATTACTTGCTGCGGGATGCTTATTTTACGGGGGTAAACTACGGGACCTTCGACTTGGAACGGATCCTGCGCGTCCTGCGGCCGCATCAAGGAAGGATCGTTGTCAAGGAAAGCGGCATGCACGCGGTCGAGGATTATCTCATGTCCCGGTATCAAATGTACTGGCAGGTGTATTTCCATCCGGTTACGCGCAGTTCGGAAATCATACTCCGCCAAATATTTCGAAGAGCGAAAGAATTATACGGGGGCGGCTATGCGTTCGGCTGGATGATGGAGCCGCTTAAGAAGCTCATCTCCGGCGGCATCGGCATCGAGGATTACCTCGCGCTGGACGAAGCGCTCGTGCAGGCGGCGTTCTCCGCCTGGTCGCACGAATCGGATCCGATACTCTCCGATCTATGCCGCCGGTTCCTGAACCGGCGATTATATAAGTACGTGACGATGGACGGGCCCGACGAGCAGCTGTGGAACGATATCCGGGCTCAATTCCGGGCGATCGGGCTGAATCCCGACTACCACCTGGAAATTGACTTTCCGTACGACATGCCCTACCATGTGTATCGTCCCGGCTCGCCCGGTCCAGCGGATAATGAAGAAAAACCGCCGATACTGCTGCTGTCGGGAGACGATCGGTTGTCGGAAATTTCCGGCCGCTCCGACATCGTCCGTTCCATCACGGGCATTCATCAAGGAAAGTACCACTTGTATTACCCGGAAGAACCGCTGCTTGAATCAGCGCACCTGCTCTCCGCGAAGATACGCGAATTATTTGGTTTACTGTAGAAAGGGGTTACGCAAGACGTGATGTTAATCGACACGCATACGCATTTGGACTCGCCGAAATTCGACGCTGACCGCGAGGCGGTCATCGAACGGGCGCTCGAAGCCGGCGTACATACGCTCGTCAATATTGGCTTTAACCGCGAGACGATTCCGACCACCATGGCGCTGGCCGAGCGCTATCCGTTCATCTACGCGGCCGTCGGCTGGCACCCCGTGGACAGCATTGACATGACGCCGGCGGATCTCGAATGGATCGCGTCGCTGCTCGAGCATCCGAAGGTCGTAGCGCTCGGCGAAATCGGGCTTGATTACCATTGGGACACATCGCCGAAGGATGTGCAGCAGCGCGTCTTCCGCCAGCAGATCGCGCTGGCGAAGGAGAAGCGCAAACCCATCGTCATCCATAACCGCGACGCGCACGAGGACGTCGTGCGGATATTGCGCGAGGAAGGCGCGAGCGAGGTCGGCGGAATCATGCACTGCTACTCCGGCAGCTGGGAAACCGCGAAGCAATGCCTCGAGATGAACTTCTATATTTCCTTCGGGGGACCGCTTACATTTCAGAACGCGCGGGTCCCGAAAGAGGTCATGGCCAAGGTGCCGCTCGACCGGCTGCTGATCGAAACGGACGCGCCGTATTTGGCGCCGCACCCGCATCGCGGGAAACGGAACGAGTCGTCCTTCGTCCGTCTTGTAGCAAATACGATGGCGGAAATTTCAGGGAAATCCGTGGAAGAAATCGCCGAAATTACGACCGAAAACGCAAAGAGATGTTTTGGAATTCAATGAAAACGTGACGATGCGTTAGATTTCGGGGGATATCCGGTGAAAAAAATGATTTTACATCCGAGTATCGCTGGAATAGCCCGGAATTTTCCTTGAAATTCGTGAAAATCGTCATTAATCAGTTCTTTACAATGAGCGGCGGTAGACGGTATGATTCATCTCAGAGCAGCAAAAGCTGTATTCCTTTTCCAAATTATCGCTTAATCTCCGGCTACCGGAGAGCGGGGGAACCACTTGCTTGAAACTGTTTGTAGCAATCGAACAGCGGAAGCAAGCATTCTCATGGGGTGAATTTCGCCGAACGACGCGCATTGCCGTGCGCCGCGAAGCGAATAGGGCGACTCTCGCGCCCGAACCCGTCAGCTAACCTCGCAAGCGTACATAAAGAGAGATCAACCTCGTGCATGCAACATCACGCTGCCATTTATCCGAATGGGAAGCCACGAAACAGATCCTCTGTCGTCGGGCTTCTCTTTTTTGTTTGAATATTGCGTAAACTGACGACATAGGGTGATATGGTGGAGGTGGGGCCGAGGCGTAGTACGAAGAAAGCGTGCATTCGCGCGCCAATATTCTATAGTCGCGTCTAAGTATCATGTTTACAAAGGCGGCGGGGCTATGTAAGGAGGACCGAAGAAGTGGGAGCACTCCAGTTAAAGGACACCCATGGGAAACGATCATCCAGCATGTCTTTCGCATTGCGATGGAAGCATGAGAATGTGCGTTTAATTGTACTGAGCGCCATGATCTCAATCGCTATGACTTTCATGTTTTTGGTGTTGTTGTACGGAACGGCTGACAAGCATGTCTCCGTAGTATTGAACGGACGCGAAACCATTGTCTCCACGAAGCAATGGGTCCTTCAACGCCTACTGGATGAACAAGCCATCACCATCGGCCCGCACGATAAGGTGTCGATGCCGCTTGACGGCAGCATAAGCGACGGCGACCGGATCGTGATCGATCGGGCCATCCCGCTTACGGTGAAGGCAGACGGCAAAGCAAGAACGTTGTACACGACAGTGAAAACGGTGCAAGCGGCGATCGATCAGGCTGATATAGAGGTTCGCAGCTTAGACAAGGTCTTTCCTTCGAGCGAGGCTGCGCTGGAACCGAACATGACCATCACGGTCACCCGGATCGATAAGAAATATTCCGAGACTTCGTACGACGTTCCGTTCACGGTCGTGAAGAAGAACGATCCGAAGCTCGAGGCCGGGAAGCAGAAGCTTGTCCGGCAGGGCCAGCAGGGCAAAGTAGTCAAACGGTATGAGACGGTCTTCGCGGACGGCGTACCGGTCTCGCAGACGCTCGTCGAGAAAGTGACGCCGAAGCCCGCGATCGACAAAGTCGTCTCGATCGGGACGATGAGGCCCGAACCGAGGGTGATGATGCTGTCGGCCGAAGCCGGGGCGTCGACCTACACGAAGCGGGGCGTTACGTTCAACGCCAAGAAGGTCATGCGGAACTTCACGCTGACGGCGTATTCGGCGGGCGTGGCTTCCACGGGCAAAAGCAAGGGCCATCCGGAGTACGGCATTACCGCCTCGGGAACGCGCGTACAGGAAGGCCGCACGATCGCGGTCGATCCGAAGGTCATTCCGATCGGCTGGTGGGTCTACATCGAAGGCATCGGCTTCCGACGCGCGGAAGACACGGGCAGCGCCGTCAAAGGCAACAAGATTGACGTCTATTTCGACAGCGAGTCCTATGCCGACCGGTTCGGGCTGAAACGGGGCTACACGGTATACGTGCTGGGACCGAAAAAGCCGGAGTCTCTGTAAGAAACCCGGCCATCCCCGTTCGTGAATCGGAAAGCCTTCTACTTGATTCATATCGTAATTCATGATTAAATATGCCATGATAAGAAGAGGCGGCGCCTCTTCTTTTTATTGTTTGTCTAACGGGAAGGAATGGAGCTTCCATGATTAAAGAAATCATCGTCGTCGAAGGCAAGGACGATACGGTGGCCATTAAGCGCGCCGTCGAGGCCGAGACGATCGAGACGGGCGGTTCCGCCATCGGCGAGGCGGTGCTTCGCCGCATCGAGCTCGCGCAGCAGCGCCGCGGCGTCATCATCTTTACGGATCCCGACCATGCGGGCGAGCGGATCCGCAAAATCGTCGCGCGGCGGGTGCCGGGCTGCAAGCATGCGTTCCTGCCGCAGGAGCAGGCGCTGTACAAAGGCGATATCGGCGTCGAGAACGCGTCGCCCGAGGCGATCCGCCACGCGCTGGCGAATCTGCGGACGGAAGCGGCCGACGGCGAGGGCGGACTGGCGGAAGTGACGATGGAGGATCTCATGCAGGCCGGGCTGCTCGTCCATCCGCAGGCGTCCGAGCGGCGGCTGAAGATGGGCAATCTGCTTGGCATCGGCTATGCCAACGGCAAGCAGTTCTATAAACGATGCTCCACGTTCCGGATTACGCGCGACGAATTCCTGCGCGCGCTGCAGACGATGGAGAGCGAAGGAGAATCGTCATGACAGAAGGCACGAGAGCGGTCCAGGACGTCGGCTCGCCTAGAAGAACGAAGGACATCATCGCCAAGTACGGCTTTACGTTCAAGAAGAGCCTCGGTCAGAACTTCCTGATCGATCAAAATATTTTGCGCAAGATCGTCGGCGCGGCGGAGCTGGACGAGACGAAGGGCGCGCTCGAGATCGGTCCGGGCATCGGAGCACTGACGCAGCAGCTGGCGCTGGAAGCGGGCCGCGTGACGGCCGTCGAGATCGACAACCGGCTGATCCCGATTTTGCGCGACGTGCTGGCGGAGACGCCGAACGTGCACGTCGAGCACGGGGACGTGCTGAAACTTGACCTGCGCGCGCTGATGGAGCGGCAATTCGCGGGATTGTCCGGCGTCAGCGTCGTCGCGAATCTGCCGTATTACGTCACGACGCCGATTCTGATGAAGCTGCTCGAAGAGAAGCTGCCGCTCGAGCATATCGTCGTCATGATCCAGAAGGAAGTCGCGGAGCGGATGGCCGCGAAGCCGGGCGGCAAAGACTATGGTAGCCTTAGCGTGGCCGTGCAGTATTACTGCGTGCCGGAGCTGGTCTGCATCGTCCCGCATACGGTGTTTATCCCGCAGCCGAACGTCGACTCGGCGGTCATCAAGCTGTCGCTGCGGAACAAGCCGGCGGTCGAGGTCGAAGACGAGGCGTTCTTCTTCCGGACTGTGCAGGCCTGCTTCGCGCAGCGCCGCAAGACGATCGCGAACAACCTGACCGCGTTCGTCGGGAAAGCGAACCGTGAGCGGATCGCGCCGCTGCTGGAGAGCTGCGGGATCGACCCGAGCCGGCGCGGCGAGACGCTGGCGCTGGCGGAGTTCGCGGCGCTCAGCGAGGCGCTGCGGCAGGCGGGCTTGCCCGATTGAGTCCGGCTGAGCCTGCCTTAAGCCTTGAGGCTGACCTGGCGCGGCGAGGCTGCTGTGAGCAGGCCAAGGCTCCCCGCAAAAGATGATGAAGAAGCGCACCTTCGAGGGCGTCTCCCCATAGGATAGACGAAGAGGTGATATGCCCATGATGCAAGGGGACCTGGTCGTCCGCAAATCCTATGGCGGGGACGTCCTTTTTCGTGTTGCGATAATCGAAGAACAAACTGCCGTGCTGAAAGGCACCGATTACCGTCTGCTCGCCGACGCGCCGCTGAGCGACTTGTCCGTGGTGAAGGACGGCGACTTGCCGGTCGCGATCCGGCAGGCGCGGCTGAAGGCCGGCGAATCGACGCAGCGGATGCAGGAGGAGCGGCAGCAGCAGATCATCCGGCGGGAGCTGCTGCGGGCGCAGAATCAAAACCAGCCGTATTTTGACGTGCCCGGGAAGGTGCTTCACCTGGACGGGGACGGCAATTATATGAAGAAGAGCATGCAGCTGTATACGCAAATGCGGGTGCCGGCACACGGCCTGTACGTGCATGAGTCGCAAATGGCCGATGCCGTCTATCGGCTGCTGCCGCAAATCAAGCCCGACATCGTCGTCATCACCGGCCACGACGGCGTGCTCCGAAACCGCGAACAGAACGATCTGAACAACCTAACCTCCTACAAAAATTCGCAAAATTTCGTGGACGCGGTCCGGGTCGCCCGGGATTACGAGAAGAGCCGGGACGGACTGGTCGTCGTGGCGGGCGCTTGTCAGTCCCACTACGAGGCGCTGCTGCAATCGGGCTCGAACTTTGCCAGTTCCCCGGGAAGGGTGCTGATTCATGCGCTCGATCCGGTCTACGTGGCGATCAAGGCGAGCTATACCCCGATCAGCGAGACGATCAACCTGCCGGACGTCATTCATGGGACGATCAGCGGCATCGACGGCGTGGGCGGCATCGAGACGTTCGGCAAGTACCGGGTCGGGCTGCCGAAGCCCCGAACGTTGACGGGCGTCAAAGCGACCGTATAAGAATGGCGGCATGGGATACACTAAACGATGGGCATGCTATAAGCCGCGATTTTTTATATTGACAATTTATTAAATCCACTGTTATAATTGAATTTTTTTGACAAATCGCCTCTTCTCCGTTATAATGGACAAGGAAAGAGGTGGTAGTGCACAATGGCTAAAAATGCGCTGTTGGAGATTAAACGCAGTTTGGAAACCCACGTCGGATCCAAAATACGTCTTCGCGCGAACGGTGGTCGTCGAAAGACTATTGAACGAACCGGCGTATTGGAAGAAATCTACCCTTCTGTATTTATCGTCAGGCTTGACCAGGAACAGCATGCATTTAAGCGCGTGTCGTACAGCTACGCCGATATTTTGACGGAGTCCGTCGAAGTGATGGTCGACAGCGATGATGGGCAGGTTCGCATTACCTATATTCAGTAAAGATTCGCAAGAAACACAGGGCACGATTCGTTTCTTCTCGGCATGCAGGCAACGGCAAACGCGAAAGCGGCGTTTGGGTTGCTTGCTTTTTTTTCGCGGGAATGAGAATGCGGAAAACATCCATACTAACGGTACTACAACGTATCGAAAGGGAGGCAACCGTTATGTCCCGCAAACGCCGCAGCACGATGAGCGAACAGCTCAAGAACGAGCTTGCCAAGGACTTGGGGTTCTACGACACGGTGCAGAAGGAAGGCTGGGGCGGCATCAAGGCGAAGGATGCAGGCAACATGGTAAAGCGCGCCATCCAACTGGCGGAGCAGGCCGCCGCGAAGGAGTACCAAGCGCGGCAAGCCGCGCAGACGGCGCAGACGCCGCCGGCGCAAGCCTACTCGGCGCAGCCGCAAGCGTACCGTGCTCAAGCGTACCAGCCGCAGGCCTATCAGCCGCCGGCGTACCAAGCGCAGACGTACCAGCAGCCGACTGTGCAAGGCGCGCACAACATCGCCCAGCCGCGACCAGGCGCCGCGATCGGCGTCCCGCCGTACATGCACCAAGCCGGATCGGGCGCGCAGCAAGCATCTCCGTCCATGTCTCACTGAATCGAAGGCCTACAAGCTAAGAAGCCGCGTTTGCTGTCAGCACGCGCCGCCGTCTTAGCTTTTCTTTTGGCCTTTTGTTATAATATGTGAAGTTTAACGATAATGGACGGGTGAATCGACATGAAGATCTATGAGAAGGCGCCGGCCAAGATTAACCTGCTCTTGGATGTCCTGCGCAAGCGCGAGGACGGATTCCACGAAGTCGAAATGATCATGACGATGGTGGACCTGGCCGACCGGCTGGAGATGGAGGAGCTGCACAGCGATTCCATCATTATCTCGAGCCAGGCGGGCTACATACCGCTCGACGAGAAGAACTTGGCGTTTCAAGCTGCGAGGCTGATCAAGGACCGCTATAACGTGCGCAAGGGCGTATATATTCATCTGGACAAAAACATACCGGTTGCCGCCGGGCTCGCGGGCGGCAGCAGCGATGCCGCGGCGACGCTGCGGGGCCTTAACCGGCTTTGGGAGCTCGGCATCTCGGAGGAGGAGCTGCGCGTACTCGGCGCGGAGCTGGGCTCGGACGTGCCGTTCTGCGTGACGGGCGGCACCGCGGTCGCGCGCGGGCGCGGCGAGCGGCTGGAGCGGATCGAGAACCCGCCGCAATGCTGGGTCATATTGGCCAAGCCGCCGATCAACGTCTCGACCGCGGACGTGTACGGCAAGCTGCGCGCCTCGGAGCTTAAGGATCACCCTTCGACGAAGGAGATGCTGGAAGCGATTGCATCGGGCTCGTTCGCGGGCGTGTGCGCGAACCTCGGCAATGTGCTGGAGAACGTGACGCTGAAGCTGCACCCGGAGGTGCGGCAGCTGAAGGAGACCATGCAGCGGCTGGGCGCGGACGGCGTGCTCATGTCCGGCAGCGGCCCGACGGTATTCGGCCTCGTCAGCAAGGAAGCGAAGGTATCGCGAGTTTATAATGGACTGCGCGGATTTTGCAAGGAAGTATACGTGGTAAGAATGCTGACATAAATGCGACGTACAACTTGATTAAATCCGTATGAAAATGGTATATTGTCTTTATATTATTCGGATTTGGCAAGGGGGAAGTCTGCATTGAGGAAATTGAAACGAAGCGCACGGTTAGTGGAGATGACGCAGTACTTACTTACGCGCCCCCATACGTTAATTTCTCTAACAGCATTCGCTGATCGTTACCAGTCGGCCAAATCGTCCATCAGCGAGGATCTGGCCATCATTAAGGAAGTATTCGAGGAAGAAGGGCTGGGCGAGCTCCATACGCTGGCCGGCGCCGCGGGCGGCGTCAAATACACGCCCAAGATGAGCGATGCGGAAGCGCTGGAGATCATGAACGGTATCTGCCGCCAGCTGGAGCAGCCGGAGCGCGTATTGGCCGGCGGCTATTTATATATGACGGATATGCTCGGACAGCCGGGATTGCTGGCGGACGTCGGACGCATGTTCGCGACCGCGTTCGCGGGCGCGGATATCGATGTCATTATGACGGTGGAGACCAAGGGCATCCCGCTCGCGTTCGCGACCGCTTCGTGCATGAACCTGCCGGTCGTCATCGTGCGCCGCGACAACAAGGTGACGGAAGGCTCGGCCGTCAGCATCAATTACGTCTCGGGCTCCAACAAGCGCATCCAGACGATGTCCCTGACGAGACGGGCGCTGAAGGAAGGCGCGCGCGTGCTGATCATCGACGACTTCATGAAAGCCGGCGGCACGATCCAAGGCATGATGGATCTGCTGTACGAGTTCAATGCGAAGGTGGCGGGCGTCGGCGTATTCGTGGAGTCCGGGGATCTCGACAGCGAGGACCGGCTGCTCGAGGATTACGTCTCGCTGGCGAAGCTGGCGAACGTGGACATGAAGACGAAGCAGACGACCGTCATTCCGGGCAACTATTTCAATCGACTCGACAAGTAAACGGAGGATGATTCGAACATGAAACCGCAACCGCAACCCGTATCGACGACGCAGGCGCCTGCGGCGATCGGACCGTATTCGCAAGCGATCAAGCTCGGCAACCTGCTCTTCACGTCCGGCCAAATTCCGCTGAACGCGGATGGCCAGCTCGTCGAAGGCGGCGTCGAGGAACAGACCCATCAGGTGTTCCGCAATCTGAAGGCCGTGCTCGCGGAAGCGGGCGCGACGTTCGCCGACGTGGCGAAGGCGACCGTCTTCATCAAGGACATGAACCAGTTCGCGGAGATCAACGCGATCTACGCGTCTTACTTCGGCGACCACAAGCCGGCGCGCTCGACCGTAGAGGTGGCAAGGCTTCCGAAGGACGTCTTTGTCGAAATCGAACTCATTGCCTCGATTGGCGTCGAATAAAGAAAGCCGGTTCGCAGCCACGAAAAAAATTTTCAAATTCAGCAGTAATTTTCCAGATTCATGAAGGATTTCGCATCGAAATGTGGAAGTATACACCAAGTCTTCGATAGGCAAAGGTGGTGAACACAGATGCAAATTACCGATGTTAGACTCCGCCGAGTAAATTCCGAAGGTCGCATGAAGGCAATCGCCTCCATTACCATTGACAATGAGTTTGTCGTTCACGATATTCGCGTGATAGACGGCAACAATGGGATGTTCGTAGCGATGCCTAGCAAGCGTACGCCGGATGGAGAGTTCCGGGATATCGCACATCCGATCTCTTCGACGACACGGGAGAAGATTCAAGCAGCCGTTCTTGCAGAGTACGAGCGTGCGGCCACGGAAGAAGAAGTCATTGAAGAAGGCGCTTAAACTGGGAATATTGGGGTAGAGAGGAAGGGAGCCGCCCAGGCTCCCTTTTCTTTTGCCTGTGTATACGCTATATTCAGTAGAGCATTGGATACGAGTCCCCGCGGACTCAGGGTGGAGGGACGAACATGAACGTGATGGCCATTGTCCTTGCGGCGGGTCAAGGAAAACGCATGAAATCGAAATTATATAAAGTGCTGCATCCCGTATGCGGCAAGCCGATGGTGGCGCACGTGCTCCGGACGGTCCGGGACGCGGATTGCTCGCGCACGGTCGTCGTCGTCGGCCACGGCGCGGAGACAGTACGCGCATATCTCGGCGAAGGCGTCGAATTCGCGCTGCAGGAGCAGCAGCTCGGCACGGGCCACGCGGTGCTTCGGGCGGAGCCGCTGCTCGGCGGGGAAGACGGCACGACGGTCATCCTGTACGGCGATACGCCGCTCGTGACGTCGGAGACGATTCAGGCGCTGCTGCGCAGCCACGCGGAGAACGGAGCGGCCGCGACGGTGCTGACGGCGGTCGTGCCGAACCCGCAGGGGCTCGGCCGCATCATCCGCGATGAGGCCGGCCACGTGCTGCGCATCGTCGAGCAGAAGGATTGCACGCCGGAGCAGGCGGCGATTACCGAGATCAACACGGGGATGTACGCGTTCGATAATAAGAAGCTGTTCCGCGCCCTCGCGCAGGTGACGAATACTAACGCGCAGGGCGAATATTATTTGACGGACGTGCTGGAGATCATGAAGAATGCCGGCGAGGCGGTGGGCACGTACCGCACGGCCGATTATGCCGAAGGCGTCGGCGTCAACGACCGCGTCGGCCTCGGCGAAGCGGAAGCACTCATGCGGGCGCGCATCGTCCGCAAGCATCAATTGAACGGCGTGACGGTCATCGACCCGGCCGCGACGTATATTGAAGCCGACGTCGTCATCGGCGCCGACACGGTCATATACCCGGGCACGGTGCTGCGCGGCGCGACCGTTATCGGCGAAGATTGCGTGATCGGGCCGAATGCGGACATCACGGATACGACGATCGGCAGCGGCGTCACGGTGAAGCATTCCGTGACCTCGGAGGCGGTCATCGGCGACGAATGCGCCGTGGGGCCGTACGCTTACCTGCGTCCGGGCGCCAAGCTGGGCAAGGGCGTGAAGATCGGCGATTTCGTCGAGATCAAGAACGCTGAGCTCGGCGAAGGCACGAAGGTGTCGCACTTAAGCTACGTCGGCGACGCCAAGGTCGGCAAGGACGTCAATATCGGCTGCGGCGCGATCACCGTCAACTACGACGGGTACAACAAGTCGCTGACGGAAATCGGCGACAACGCGTTCGTAGGCAGTAACGTCAACCTGATCGCGCCGGTCAAGGTCGGCGACGGTGCCTACGTGGTGGCCGGCTCCACGATCACGGCCGACGTGCCGGACAATGACGTGGCGATCGCGCGCGAGCGCCAGGTCAACAAGCCGGGCTACGCCGAGAAGCTGCGCGGCCGGGCCCGGGCGAAAAAAGAAGCGGGCGCCAAGAAAGAATAGAGATCGGCTAACGGCAGCACGCGTAACAGAAATAATTTCGATAGAATCCCGCGATTCCCGCCTTCTCCCGGCTCCGCGGACGCCCGTTGCGTCCCGGAGCCTATTTGTTTTCGTTTAATTCCGTGCCGGAATGGGTATGAATATATGGAAATCGATTTGTACAAGGAGGTTTCCACCATGGCAATCCCGTTTCAGGCCGAGGCACGGACGATCGGCACGGCAGGCGATCTACGGAAAATGAGGCAGCGGGGAAGCATTCCCGGCGTCGTGTACGGCACCAAGCTGAGCACGCCGCTCAGTGTCGCGGTGAACGAGAAGGAGCTGGCTTCGCTGCTGCGGTCCCATCCGCACGCGCTGCTGGAGCTCGATATTCCGGGGTCCGGCAAGCAGCCGGTCATGCTGACGCAGGTGCAGCGCGAGCCGCTCAGCCGCGCGGTACTGCACGTTGATTTTCACCAGGTGAACATGAACGAGGCCATCAAGACGGCCGTTCGTCTCGATATGGTCGGGGATTCCGCGGGCGTACGCGAAGGCGGGATTCTGCAGGCGATGCTGCATGAGCTGGAGATTCATTGTTTGCCGGACCGGATTCCGGAGTCGATCGAGGTTGACGTCACGGCACTCGGCATCGGGGAGAACCTGCTGGTCGGGGACGTGAAGCTGCCGCAGGGCGTGACGACCCGGGTCGATCCGGAGCAGGTCATCGTCACGGTTCTGCTGCCGCAGAAGGACCTGACGGAGGAGGAAGCCGCCCGGGCGGACGAGGCGGCGGAGGCGGCCGCGGAGCGGACGCACGAAGCGAAGATGGAAGTTCATACGTCCGAGTAACGATGAACATCCCGGGGCTGCTGTCGGCAGCCCTTTTTGTTTTTTTCAGTAGCCGGGTCTCGAGACGAAGGTAAATTGCTTGCGGCTGTAGAACATATTATTCATCTTGATGTACGATGGACTGATGTGTTCGACATAGCCGATGTCGTGATGCTCCTTGCCCTGGTACACCTGCACGGGCACGCCGCATTCACGATGCTCGCGAAAATGGCGATCGTCGAAAATCAGCTGACCGTTCACATACATCGCATCAAACACCCCTTTGCACAGAATTTAGCGTCCGCCGTTTCTGTCTCTATGACAATCCGGCGGGACTTTTGGTTGCATAGGCCGCAAAAAATTATGGGTACCGCGGATTTTTCGCAGGTCCGAATATTCGTAAACAGGAGTTGACGACAGCAGCATGAAATGGATCGTCGGTCTCGGCAACCCCGGCACCGCTTATCAAGGGACGCGGCATAACGTGGGATTCATGGTCGTCGACATGCTCGCCAAGCGGTGGGGCATCTCGGTGACGCAAAGCAAATGCAAAGGGCTGATCGGCGAAGGCAACGTCGGCGGCACGAAGGTCGCGCTGATCAAGCCGATGACGTATATGAACCTCTCCGGCGAGACGGTGCGCGGCTTCATGGATTATTTCAAGGCCGACCTCGAGGATGCCATCATCGTCTACGACGATCTCGATACGGAGACCGGCAAGATCCGGCTTCGCTATCAGGGCAGCGCGGGCGGGCATAACGGCATCAAGTCGATCATCCAGCACACGGGGACGCAGACGTTCAACCGGATCCGGCTCGGCATCTCGCGGCCGACGAACGGCATGCGCATCTCGGACTACGTGCTTTCGAACTTCCCGAAGAGCGAAGGCGAGCTGGTGAAAGCGATGGTGGAGGAGAGCTGCGACGCGGCCGAATACGCGCTGACCAACATCTTCGAGCGGACGATGGCCAAATATAACCGTTAAATTTCGGCGGGCGCGGGCATACTGAGGGTAGGATGAACACCCGAGCGGCGAACTCGGACGTACGGCTGAACCGGTGAGAGGAGCTTACGGATCAGAGGAAAGTTCGCGGCTAGGGTATAACGACCACTCAGGAGGCATAAATATGGCTGTGAATTACGTTTGCCGGCATTGCAAGACGCCGATGGGTTCGATCAACAACGCGCAGATCACGGAAGCGCAGCTCGGTTTCCATTTCTTGACCCCCGAAGAGCGCAGCGATATAATAGCCTATAATCCGAACGGAGACGTTACGGTCAACGTAGTCTGCGATTATTGTCGCGAAGCGATAGAGAGCAATCCCGAGCTGCTGCTGATAGCCAATCCGCTGCAGTAAGCGGCGGGAGAATGAAGGAAGAGCCTTGGCGAACGGCTGAGGCTTCTTTTTGTAACGCCGCGAACAGAAAACCATTGGATACGTTCCCGTTTGCCGCTTTACGGCGAACGGGCGGTTCGGTTTGGAAAGAAACGAGGTGCCTTCTAAGTTGAAAGCATTATTGGAAGCATACGCCGCGGATACGGATTTTGGCTCCATCGTATCCGGGATCAAGAAAGGCATGCGCGAGCAGCTCGTGTCGGGGCTGGCCGGCTCGTCGCGGCAAGTGATGATCGCGGCCCTGAAGCGGGAATTCGAACGGCCGATGCTCGTCGTGACGCATAACATGTTCGCGGCGCAGAAGATCGCCGAGGACTTGGTGGAATGCCTGTCGCCCGACGAAGTGCTGCTGTATCCCGCCAACGAGCTGGTCGCGGCGGAATCGGCGATCTCGAGCCCGGAAACGCTGGCCCAGCGGATGGACGTTCTCATCCGGCTGTCGCAGGGGTTTCGCGGGATCGTTGTCGTGCCGTTTTCCGGTGTCCGCAGGTTCCTGCCGCTGAACAGCGTCATGGCGAACGCGCGCATTCCGCTCAAGGTCGGCGAGACGCTCGCATTGGAAGCGTTTTTACGGCAAATGGTAGAGCTCGGCTACGAGCGCGTCGATAAAGTAGAAGGCAAAGGCGAGATGAGCGTCCGCGGGGGCATCGTCGACTTCTTCCCGCTGACGTCGCCGCATCCGTTCCGGGTGGAATGGTTCGACGACGAGATCGATTCCATCCGCACGTTCGATTCCTCCGACCAGCGCTCGATCGACAAGCTGAACGCCTACAGCGTGCCGCCCTGCCAGGAGCTGACGGCGGATAAGCGCCGCTTCGAGAACGCGGCCCAGCACGCGTCGGAGCTGCTGGAGCAGCAGCTGCAGAAGATGACCGACCGCACGGCGAAGGACCGCCTGCGCACGGAGATCGGCGCCGAGATCGAGATGCTGCGGGAGCACAAGTATTTTCCCGAAATCTATAAATATATCTCTTTGCTCTATCCCGAACGGCAGACCTTGTTCGATTACGTGCCCGCCGATACGCTGCTGATCTACGACGAGCCGACCCGCCTCATCGAGACGGGTCGGCAGCTGGAGCGCGACGAGGCCGAATGGTCGACGCATCTCATGACGAACGGCAAGGCGCTGCCGGCGCTCGCCCTCGCGCGGCCGTCGGACGACGTGCTGTTCCACCGTCCCTTCCCGACGCTGTTCCTGTCGCTGTTCCTCCGGCAGATTCCGCACACGCAGCCGCAAAACATCCTGAACGTCGTCAGCCGCGCGATGCAGAACTTCCACGGCCAGATGAACGTGCTGAAGGCGGAGATGGACCGCTGGCGTAAAGCCGGGGCGACCGTCATGATGCTGGCGGGCAGCGCGGAGCGGATGGACCGCATGCGCCGGGTGCTGCACGATTACGGCATCGAGCCGCCGCTGCTCCTCGAAGGCAACCTGCAGAGCGGCTTCGAGCTGCCTTCGGTGCACCTGATCGTCATTACCGAGGGCGAGATGTTCTCGCAGAAGCAGCGCAAGGCCCGCCGCCTCGATAAGAAGATGGACAATGCCGAGCGGATCAAGAGCTACACCGAGCTCAAGGTCGGCGACTACGTCGTGCATCAGAATCACGGCATCGGCAAATATATGGGTATCGGCACGCTGGAGATCGCCGGGATCCACAAGGACTACATGCATATCATGTACGCCGGCGGCGACAAGCTGTCCGTGCCGATCGAACAGATCGACCTGATTCAGAAGTACGTCGGCAACGAAGAGAAGGAGCCGAAGGTCTATAAGCTCGGCGGCAGCGAATGGACGCGCGTCAAGAGCAAGGCGCAGTCGTCGGTCAAGGACATCGCCGACGAGCTGATCAAGCTGTACGCCGAGCGGCAGGCGACGTCCGGGTTCGCCTTCGGCGAGGATACCTCGTACCAGCAGGAATTCGAAGCGATGTTCCCGTACGACGAGACCGTCGACCAGCTGCGCGCCATCTCCGAGATCAAGAAGGACATGCAGACGCCGCGCCCGATGGACCGGCTGCTCTGCGGCGACGTCGGCTACGGCAAGACCGAGGTCGCGGTACGCGCCGCATTCAAAGCCGCAATCGAAGGCAAGCAGGTGGCCGTGCTGGTGCCGACGACGATTTTGGCGCAGCAGCATTACGAGACGTTCCGCGAACGCTTCGCGGGCTTCCCGTTCAACGTGCAGGTGCTGAGCCGCTTCCGTTCGAAGAAGGAGCAGACGGCGACGATGAAGGGACTGAAGGCGGGCTCGGTGGACGTCGTTATCGGCACGCACCGCCTGCTGTCGCAGGACATCATTTTCAAAGATCTCGGACTGCTCATCGTGGACGAGGAGCAGCGCTTCGGCGTGTCGCATAAGGAGAAGCTGAAGCGGCTGAAGACCAACGTAGACGTGCTCACGCTGACGGCGACGCCGATTCCGCGGACTCTGCACATGTCGATGCTCGGCGTGCGCGACCTGTCCGTCATCGAGACGCCGCCGGAGAACCGTTTCCCGGTGCAGACGTACGTCGTGGAGTACAGCCCGTCGCTCGTTCGCGAGTCCATCGAGCGGGAGCTCGCGCGCGGTGGCCAGGTGTATTACCTGTACAACCGCGTTCAGGGGATCTATCAGATGGCGGAGCAGATCAATGCCCTCGTGCCGGACGCCAAGGTGGCCGTCGGTCACGGCCAGATGTCCGAGCAGGAGCTGGAGAAGACGATTCTCGACTTCCTCGACGGCGAATCCGACGTGCTCGTCAGCACGAGCATCATCGAGACGGGCGTCGACATTCCGAACGTCAACACGCTGATCGTCCACGACGCGGACAAGATGGGCCTGTCCCAGCTGTACCAGCTGCGGGGCCGCGTCGGACGTTCCAACCGGATCGCCTACGCGTACTTCACGTACCAGCGGGATAAGGTGCTGACGGAGGTCGCCGAGAAGCGGCTGCAGTCGATCAAGGAATTCACGGAGCTCGGCTCCGGGTTCAAGATCGCCATGCGGGACTTGTCCATCCGCGGCGCCGGCAACCTGCTCGGCGCGGAGCAGCACGGGTTTATCGCGTCGGTCGGTTTCGACTTGTACTCGCAAATGCTGGCCGACGAGATCGCCAAGCGCAAGAAGGAAATGGGCGGCGAGGTCGAGGAGGCCGTCAAGGAAGTCAGCACGTCGATCGACATGAGCATCGATGCCTACTTGCCGTCTTCCTATATTTACGATAGCATACAGAAGATAGAGATTTACAAGAAAGTGGCGGCCGTCCGCACCCTCGAGGAATGCGAGGACCTGCGCGACGAGCTGATCGACCGGTTCGGCGACTTGCCGCAGTCGGTGGATAATCTGCTTGCCGTGGCGCGGCTCAAGGTGTTCGGCGCGCTGTGCGGCATCGAGCAGGTCAGCGGCAAGGCCGACGACATCACGCTGAAATTCGCGGAGACCGAGAAGAAGCGGTTCGACGCGAAGAAGGTGGATCGGCTCTGCCTGCAGCTCGAGAACCGGTTCGCCCGTTCGAACGGCCAGGAACCGAACCCGCTCGTGCTGCTGCGCGGCAAAGGATTGTCCGTCGAGCAGAAGCTGGAGCTGCTGGAACGGTTTCTCACCCAGTACAAAGACACCATTCAATCGAAAGGGGAACTACAGGATGTTACGCATTAACCAGGCAAGACGAACGATCCTGCTTGCGCTTGTCGCCGTATTGGTCGTCGTGCTTGCAGCGGGCTGCGGCTCGAAGAAGGAGGAGGCGTCCACGCCGGGTGCCGGCGGCGGCAAAACGATCGCCACGTACAAGGACGGTACCGTTACGGAAGGCGAATTCAAGAAATACTCCACGTTCTTCGGCATCGTGCAGCCGCAGACGGAAATGTACCTGAGCATCCCGCAGCTCCAAGAGCAGTTCCTGCGCGAGTACATCGGCTATAAAATTTTGTACAAGCCTCTGGCGGACAAGAAGCTGAGCGACGAGGACCAGAAGAACCTCGACACCTTCTACACGCAGGTGAAGCAGCAGATCGACTCCAACGAGGACCTTAAGAAGAAAGTGGACGATGCCGGCCTGAAGGAAGCGGATATCCGGTATTACTATACGATGATCACTAGCATCATGAAGGACGAGGAAAGCAAAACGACGGACGCGGAAGTGAAGAAGCAGTTCGACGCGACGAAGGCGGACTACAACGTCATCAGCGTGCGCCATATCCTGATCGCGACCGCGGACCCGAGCACGGGCGCCGAGAAGCGCACGGACGAAGAAGCGCTCAAAATCGCCAAGGACGTCAAGAAGCAGCTGGATGCCGGCGGCGACTGGACGGCGCTCGCGAAGAAGTACTCCGACGATACCGGCTCCAAGGACAACGGCGGCCTGTACGCGGACCAGCAAGCCAAGGGCTGGGTGCAGGAGTTCAAGGACGCGGCGAACAAGCAGCCGATCGGCAAAGTCGGCGATCCGGTCAAATCGCAGTTCGGCTACCACGTCATGAAGGTCGAGAAGCGCACGGAGACAACGTTCGACAAGCTCTCCGACGCGGATAAGGCATCGATCAAGCAGGAGGCGGCGTCCGCCAAGCTGAACGCGTTCATGACGACGGAGCTGCCGAAGCTCATCACGAACATCGACCTGCCGAAAGCAGAGACGCCGGCTGACTCCGGCACGAATGCAGGCACCAACTCGGGTACGGGGACGAACACGGACTCGGGCAAGAACGGCAGCACGAATACGGATAAGAAAGACGATGCGACCACGAACAATGCTAAGACCGGCGGCAAGTAAGCAAGCGGCGGCAATCGGGGAATAAGCGCGGCTTTTCTTAAGCGACAGGCCCGGCCCGGATGAGGGCCGGGCCTGTTAGGTTCATCCAATAAGCGAATACGAAGGAGGCGCGGAATCATGGGACAGGAATTGCGCTTGTATACGGGATCGTACGCGAAGCGGGAGCAGGAGGGCTTGGCGGCTTGGCAGCTGCGCGGGGAGGAAGGCCGCCTGGAGCGGCGGTCCGGCCGGGCGGGCATTCATCATCCGTCGTTCGTGCGGAGCAACGCAGCGGGAATGCGGCTGTACGCCGTCAGCGAGACGGGGGCGGAGCCGGGCACCGTCTACGCCTATGCCATTGAAGCCGGCAGCGGCGCGCTGACGCCGATCAATGACGCGTCGACGCTCGGCGGCTCGCCGTGCCATCTCGCGCTGGACGCCGAGGAGCGGCTGCTCATCGCGACCAATTATACCGGCGGCACCGTAAGCGTCTATGCCATCGGGGCGGACGGCGCGCTGACGCTGACGGACAACGTCGCCCACGAAGGGCGCGGGCCGCGGGACGACCGCCAGGAAGGGCCGCATCCGCATTCCGCGGTCTTCGATCCCGCCAACCGCTACGCGCTCATCGCCGACCTGGGCACGGACGAAATCGTCCATTACCGGGTCGATTACGGAGCGGGCAAGCTCATCCGCCACGGCGCGACGAAGACGGCGCCCGGCGCCGGACCGCGCCATATGGCGTTCCATCCCGCGGGGGACGTGTTCTACGTCGTCAACGAGCTGGACAACACGGTGTGCGCGTACCGTTACTCCGGCGAAGATTCCGTGCTCACGCCGATGCAGACCGTATCGACCTTGCCGCCGGAATTTGCAGGCGCCAGCACCTGCGCCGACATCCACGTGACGGAGGACGGGCGCTATCTGTACGCCTCGAACCGCGGGCATGACAGCATCGCGGCCTTCCGCGTCGGCGGCGACGGACGGCTCGAGCCGATCGAGATCGTGCCGTGCGGCGGCCGGACGCCGCGCAACTTCGCGATCGCGCCGGGCGGACGGCTGATGCTCGTGGCGAACCAGGACAGCGACAACATCGCGGTGTTCCGCATCGACGCGGGGACCGGGCGGCTGCAGCCGACCGGCGAATCGTTCGCAACGATCAAGCCGGTATGCATCGCGTTCGTCTAGCGCCGGGCGATGATAAGGACGGCTAACCCGCTTGCGGAAAACGACGAATGGACGCCGGATTCCCGCACTGTCTGAAACGCATGATGAACAACCGTTAAACCGTTCTCCTACGGAGGACGGTTTTTTTGTTCGCGTCATCGTCGAAAACAACTGATGTCAGGTATAAGGGGGATATTCGAAACCGGGAAGCTGAACAAGCAACACAGACCTAACGCAGCGAGTCGAAACTGCGCGATTGAAGTCGGGTACCTTACGAAAAAAGTGAAATTTATACCATTTATGTAAACTTTATTGACATACAAGCGAACGCACTTTTATAATGATCCCACGAACGATGGGAACGATACCCAGTCGATCGTTCGGATTAGAGACGAGGAACGGATGGGGAGTGGGCGAATGAGGGGGAAGTTTTGGAGAAGCGGTGGATTTGCATTGCTGGCGCTGACGCTCGCGCTGGCAGGCTGCGGGAAGAACGAGAACGCGGCGGCGACGACGGCAAATACGGACGGCACCAAGACGAACGACGGCGGCGAAATCAGGGTCGGCATTCTTCATTCTCTCAGCGGGACGATGGCGATCAGCGAAGTGTCGGTCAAAGACTCCGAAATGATGGCGATCGACGAAATCAACGCAAATGGCGGCGTCATGGGGAAAACGCTCGTGCCGGTCGTCGAGGACGGCGCTTCCGACTGGCCGACGTTTGCGGAGAAAGCGCGAAAACTCCTCTCCGAGGATAAAGTAGCGACCGTCTTCGGCGGATGGACCTCTTCGAGCCGAAAGGCGATGCTGCCGGTCTTCGAAGAACTGAACGGCCTGCTCTGGTACCCGGTCCAGTACGAGGGGCTCGAGCAGTCGCCGAACATCATGTACACCGGGGCTACGACGAACCAGCAGATCGTGCCGGCGGTGTCGTGGCTGCTCGAGAACAAAGGCAAGACATTTTTCCTGCTCGGATCCGACTACGTCTTCCCGCGCACGGCGAACAAGATCATCAAGGAGCAGCTGAAGGTCGAGGGCGGGGAGCTGGCCGGCGAAGAGTACACGCCGCTTGGCCATACCGATTACGCGACGGTCATCGCCAAGATCAAGGAAGCGAAGCCGGACGTCGTGTTCAATACGCTGAACGGCGACAGCAACGTGGCGTTCTTCAAGCAGCTGAAGGACGCGGGGATCTCCTCGTCCGACCTGACGACGCTGTCGGTCTCCGTGGCGGAGGAAGAGATCCGCGGCATCGGCGCCGATGTGCTGGCCGGGACCTTCGCGGCCTGGAACTACTATGAGACGACGGATACGCCGGCGAACAAGACGTTCGTCGCGAACTACAAGAAGAAGTACGGCGGGGACCGCGTCACGGCGGATCCGATCGAAGCGGGCTACGACGCGGTGTACCTGTGGGCGGCTGCGGTCGAGAAGGCCGGCTCTACGGACGTCGGCAAGGTGAAGGAGGCGGCCAAGGAACTGGAGTGGGACGCGCCGGAGGGCAAGGTCAAGATCGACGGCGAGACGCAGCATCTGTATAAGACGGTGCGGATCGGCGAGGTGCAGCCGGACGGCCAGTTCAAGGAAGTGTGGAACTCGGGATCGCCGGTCAAACCGGATCCGTACCTGAAAGGCTACGACTGGGCGAAGAGCTTGAGCGCGGGCGGTTGACGGGGCCAGGGGGCGGGGGCGCCACCGGCTTCCCCTGCCGCCGGTTCGTACGGACGCGGCAAGCCGGCTCGCGCGGCCGGCGGTCCGCTCGTCATCCAATCCGTTCTCCATGGGGAGGGAAAGCATGGACGTCACGATTCTTCAGCTGTTCAACGGCGTCAGCGTCAGCTCGATCCTGCTGCTCATCGCGCTCGGGCTATCCGTCACCTTCGGGCTGATGAAGGTCATTAACATGGCGCATGGCGAGCTGATCATGATCGGCGCGTACACGGCCTACGTCGTGCAGAACCTGTTCGCCGACTATTTGCCTGCATCGCTGTTCGGCTGGTATTTCGCGCTGGCTATTCCGGTCAGCTTCCTGACGGCGTTCGTCTTCGGCCTGGCGCTCGAAGCGGGGCTCATCCGCTTCCTGTACGGGCGGCCGCTCGACAGTCTGCTGGCCACCTGGGGCGTCGGCCTGATGCTTCAGCAGCTCGCGCGCAGCGTCTTCGGCGCGCCCAACGTCGGCGTGAAGAGCCCGGCCTGGCTGGACGGCGGGCTTCGTCTCGGGGCCGACATCGTGCTGCCGTACAAGCGGCTGTTCATCATCGGGCTCGTCATCGCCTGCCTGCTCGCGATGTACCTGTACATCTACCGGAGCCATGCCGGCCGCCGCATGCGGGCCGTCATGCAGAACCGCGAAATGGCCGCCTGCCTCGGCATCTCGACGCGCCGGGTCGACGCCGCCACGTTCGCGATCGGCTCCGGCATCGCAGGCATCGCGGGCTGCGCGCTGACGCTGATCGGGCCGATCGGGCCGTCGATCGGCACGTATTACATCGTCGACGCGTTCATGGTCGTCGTGCTCGGCGGCGTCGGCAAGCTGGTCGGCACCGTGCTCGGAGCGCTCGGCATCGGCTTGTCCAATACGCTGTTCGAATATTGGACGACGGCTTCGCTCGGCAAGATGCTCGTGTTTCTGTGCATCGTCGCGTTTCTGCAGTGGCGGCCGAGCGGCTTCGTCGCGCTGCGTTCGCGCTCGCTCGACAACTGATACGGCCCGGGCGGAGGCGCCCGTGAAAGGTGGAGAACGTCATGCTAATACGCAACCTGCCGGCACGGCGGCTGTGGCTGCTGGCGGCGTACGCGGCGGCAGCGGCGGCGCTGTTCTGCGCGCCGCTCGCGCTGAGCGATTTTCGCCTCAACCTGCTCGCGAAGTTTCTGGCCTACGCCATCGTGGCGCTGGGGCTCGACCTGATCTGGGGCTATACCGGCATCCTCAGCCTGGGTCACGGGGTGTTCTTCGGGCTCGGCGGCTACGCGATGGCGATGTACCTGAAGCTGGAGGCGAGCGGCGGCCGGCTGCCGGACTTCATGGACTGGAGCGGGCTGACGAAGCTGCCGTGGTTCTGGAAGCCGTTCGAATCGCTCGGCTTCGCGCTCGCGGCGGGCATCCTGCTGCCGGTGCTGCTCGCGCTGTTCCTCGGCTTCTTCACGTTCCGCAACCGGATCCGCGGGGTCTACTTCACGATCCTGACCCAAGCGCTCGTCATCATCGCGACGACGCTGTTCGTCGGCCAGCAGGCGTACACGGGCGGCACCAACGGCCTGACCGGCTACGGCAAGCTGCTCGGCCATTCGCTCGGAGCGCCGGAGACGAAGCGGTGGCTGTACTTCGCGACCGTGGCGGTCTTGATCGGTGCGTTCCTGCTGTGCCGGTTCCTCGTCAAGAGCCGGTTCGGCAAAGTGCTGCGGGCGATCCGGGACGGCGAGAACCGCGTCCGGTTCCTCGGTTACGACCCGGCGGTCTACCAGACGGTCGCGTTTGCCTTCTCGGCCGGGCTGGCCGGGCTCGCGGGCATGTTGTTCGTGCTGCACGTCGGCATCATCTCGCCGTCGATGATGGGCATCGTGCCGTCGATCGAGATGGTGCTGTGGGTCGCGATCGGGGGCCGCGGCACGCTGATCGGGGCCGTGCTCGGCGCGGTGCTGCTCAATTACGCCAAGAGCGCGTTCAGCGAATCGTACCCGGACATGTGGATCATGCTCATGGGCGCGCTGTTCGTCGCGGTCGTCGTGTTCTTGCCGAAAGGCGCGGCGGGGGCGTTCGGCCTGCTGGCGAAAGGCTTCGGAAGGAGGAGGGCTGCCGATGAAGGAGCCGACGGAGTCCGTTATCCTGCGGTGTGAGGACGTGACCGTCGATTTCGACGGGTTCAAGGCGGTGCGGGGAATGAACCTGGCGCTCGCGCGCGGGGAGCTGCGATTCCTGATCGGGCCGAACGGCGCCGGGAAGACGACGATGCTCGACGTCATCTGCGGCAAGACGAAGCCGGCCTCCGGCCGGGTGCTCTTCGGCGCCGCGGCCGAGATCGACATCACGCGCAAGAAGGAGCACCGGATCGCGGAGCTCGGCATCGGACGCAAATTCCAGACGCCGTCGATCTTCGCGTCGCTGACGGTCTACGAGAACGTGGAGCTCGCGATGAAGCAGGACCGCGGCGTCTTCGCCGCCATGCGCGCGAAGCTGCGTCCGGCGGAGCGCGGCCGCATCGCGGCGCAGCTGGAGATGGTTGGCCTCGCGGACAAGGCGCGGCTGCGCGCCGGCGGGCTGTCGCACGGCGAGAAGCAGTGGCTCGAGATCGGCATGATGCTGCTGCAGGAGCCGGAGATTCTGCTGCTCGACGAGCCCGTGGCGGGCATGACCGACGACGAGACGGCGAAGACCGGCGAGCTGCTGCGGGAGATCCGCAAGACGCGCTCCGTCATCGTGGTCGAGCATGACATAGAGTTCGTGCGCAATTTCGCGAGCAAGGTGACCGTGATGCATGAAGGCAGGCTGCTGACGGAAGGCGCGATGGACGAGGTGCAGCGCGACGACCGGGTAGCGGAAGTGTATCTGGGGAAAAGGCGGGATGCCGATGCTGGCCGTTCAACAGCTTGAAGCGGGGTACGGGGAAAGCGTGATCCTGCGCGGGGTAACGCTGCAGGTGAGGCCGGGGCAGGTGGTCTGCCTGCTCGGGCGCAACGGCGTCGGCAAGACGACGCTGATGAAGAGCATCATGGGCGTCCTGAAGGCGCGCAAAGGGTCGGTCTCCTATAAGGGGACCGATCTCACCAAGCGGCCGCCGGGGCAGCGGGCGAAGCAGGGGATCGGCTACGTGCCGCAGGGCCGCGAGGTGTTTCCGCAGCTGACCGTGTTCGAGAACGTGCTGCTCGGCATGGAAGCGTCGGAAGCGAAGGGACGGGCGATCCCGGCGTCGGCGATCGCGAAATTTCCGGCGCTGCCAGCCATGTACGATCGCCGGGGCGGCGACCTGAGCGGCGGGCAGCAGCAGCAGCTCGCGTTTGCCCGGGCGCTGGCGTCGGAGCCGGACCTGCTGCTGCTCGACGAGCCGTGCGAAGGCATTCAGCCGTCCATCGTCGAGGATATCCGCGACGTCATCCGGTCCATTAAGGCGGACGGGAAGACCGCGATCTTGCTTGCGGAGCAAAGCCTCGAGTTCGTGAAGAGCGTCGGCGATTACTTCTACATCCTCGAGAAAGGCACGGTGGCCTGGGAGGGCGGACTGGCGGACGTGAACGACGAAGTGATCCGGCACTACTTGACGGTATGATGCGCGGGCGAACCGGGTTTGTGTAATCGAACCTAACCCAAATATTGACAGATGCGTGAAGCATCGGGTCGCCATGACCAAACGGGGAGCGATCGACCATGGAACGTATTGGCAAGGCCGGCCCGCGAGGGCGAATATTGACCGTCTTCGGTTTCATCGTGACGCTGATGTTTTTCCGTCATCCCGCCGCTCGGCTGTGAGCGGCGGTTTTTTTTGCGTTCCGCGGGCCGTTCCCCGGGCGCTGCCGAGGCCCCGCGGAGACCGCAACGGAGCGTGTTGACCAATGCATAAGAAAATGGGAGGGGATGAATACTATGGTCAGTTCGCTAAACACCTCTTTCAAGGATTCTCTCCTCTTGAATAATAAAGCTCTGCCGGCATCACCAGTCCAGTCGAATTCAAAACCTTCCAAGGAAAGTGGGGCAACTAGAACATGAAAGCAACTGGAATTGTCCGTCGCATCGACGATCTCGGCCGGGTCGTCATCCCTAAGGAAATCCGCCGTACGCTGCGTATACGCGAGGGCGACCCGCTGGAAATTTTCGTCGACCGCGACGGCGAGGTTATTTTGAAGAAGTACTCCCCGATCGGCGAGCTCGGCGATTTTGCCAAGGAGTACGCGGAATCCCTCTCCGAAAGCACGAATCATATCACGCTGATCACGGACCGCGACAACATCATCGCCGTGGCGGGCGCGCCGAAGAAGGAGTACCTGGAGAAGCCGATCGGCTCGATGCTGGAGGGCTGCATGGAAAGCCGCAAGACGGTGGTGGAATCCGCCGGCGGGTCGTTCGAGGTCGTGAAGGACGTCGGCGAAACGTTCAGCTCGTTCGTGGCGGCGCCGATCGTCGCGGGCGGCGATCCGATCGGTACGGTCGTGCTGCTAAGCAAGGACGAGGCGACGAAGATGTCGCAGATGGAAACGAAAATGGCGGAAACCGCAGCCGGGTTCCTCGCCAAACAGATGGAACAATGACCGCGACAAGCTCTCTTGAAGGTTCGCCTTCGGGAGGGCTTTTTTTGCGCGCTCTTCCGGCTGTTAGGGTATAATGGGGGGCAGGAGAAGAGACAGGCAGGTGCGGAAGCGTGAAGCAAAAGCAAGCGGGGAGTTTGGCGGAAGGCGCCGGGAGCGCGGGACGGCACGCGCGCGTCCCGGGCGGACAGGATGGCCGGCATGGGGAAGGCCGGCCGCCTTCGCGGGGAGACGGCGCGGACCGGCGCGGCGGCAGCGGCGGGACGGGGCCGCGATTCATGAAGGGCGCCGCCTTGATGGGCGGCGCGATGCTGGTCAGCAAGGCGCTCGGCACGCTGCAGAAGATTCCGATGCAAAATATCGCGGGCGACCGCGTCTTCGGCATCTATAACGCGGTCTATCCTTTGTACCAGCTGCTGCTCGTCCTGGTGACGGCGGGGTTTCCCGTCGCGATCTCGCTGCTCGTCGCCGAGCGCGAAGCGGCCGGGGACAAGCACGGCTCGGAACGCGTGCTGGCGGCGAGCGTCCGGCTGCTGGCGGCATGCGGCGTCGCTGGCTTCCTGCTGCTGTGGACGGGCGCGCGCCAGATCGCGGACTGGCTCGGCGACGATGCCGCGGCGCAGGCGGTCCGTGCCTCGTCGCTCGCGTTCTGGGTCGCGCCGGTCATGGCGGCATTCCGCGGCTACTATCAAGGCCGCGGCCACATGCTGCCGTCGGCGGCGTCGCAGCTGGCCGAGCAGGCGGTGCGCGTCGCCGGCATGCTGGCGCTCTTGCTCGCCGGCTGGCAGCTCGGCTGGCCCGACGCCCGGCTCGCGGCCGGCGCGACGGCGGGCTCCGCGATCGGCGGCACGGCCGGCCTCGCGGCGATCGCCGCGTACTGGGCGTGGGAGAAGCGGCGCGCGGCGGCGGGCGGTAACGGGGACGGCGCGGCGAAGGAACGCGCGGCGGACCGCGAGGATGCGCGGGCGCCGAAGCGGGCGCGCGGCCATGGGCGGAGCCGCGACGGCCTGGCCGGCGGGCCGGGCGCGCATGTTCGGGCAGCAGGCGCGCGGCCATCCGCCGAACAGCGCCCGGATGAGGCGGCCTCGCGGTCCGGCCTGGAGGAGCGGGCCCGCCCGGAGACCGCTGCTGCGGCTGACGCCCGGGCAGGCGGCGATGCGGCCGCCGCCGGGACGAGCCTGCCCGCGCTGATGAAGCGGCTCGCGCTGCTGGCGGTGCCCGTGACGCTGGGCGCGCTCGCGCTGCCGGTGCTGAACGTCGTGGATGCGTTCACCGTGCCCCGGCTGCTGCAGGGGGACGGCCTCGCCCAGCCCGAGGCGATGTCGCTGTTCGGACTGTACAGCCGCGGCCAGCCGCTCGTGCAGCTGGTCGTGATGGTCGCCGGCGCGATGGGCGGGGCGTTCGTGCCCGCGCTGGCGGGCGCCCGCGCGAGCGGCGACGCGGACGGGATCCGGCGGCAGGCGGCGCTCGTGCTGCGCGCCGCCTGGAGCGTCGGCGCCGCCGCGGCCGTGGGGCTCGCGCTGCTGGCCGAGCCCATGAACGTCATGCTGTACGCGGACGCGGCCGGCTCGCGCACGTTCGCGCTGGTCGGGTGCACGGCGCTCGCCGGCACCGTGAGCGCGCTGGCTGCCGCCGTGCTGCAAGGGCTGGGCACGGCGCGGACGCCCGCGCTGCTCATGCTGACCGCGGCCGCGCTCAAGGCGGCGTTCAACGCCGCCCTGGTGCCGGCCTACGGCACAGCTGGCGCCGCCTGCTCCGGCATCGCGGCGCTCACCGCGGCGGCCTTGTTGGGCTCGGCCGCCGTCCGCCGCGCCACTGGCGCGGCCGTGCCCGCGCGCCGTGCCGCGGGCGTGGTCCTCGCGCTCGCGGTCATGGCCGCGGCGCTTGTCCTGGCCGAGCGCGGCGGCGCCCCGCTGCTCGGCCTCGTGCTGCCGCCGAGGGCGGCGGCGGCCGCGCTCGCGCTCGGCTGCACCGCCCTCGGCGGCGCGCTCTTCTTCGCCGTCGCGCTGCGCTTCGGCGGCGTGACCGCGCGCGAGCTGCGCGCGCTGCCGGGCGGCGAGGCGATCGCCGCCCGGCTGATCCGCCTGCGTCTGCTGCGCGACGAAGGCTAGGCGCCGGGCCGCCGCCCTCATGCCGTGCGCACCGCCGTTCCGGCCCGTTCCCGATCAGCAATCGGCGAACGGGCTTTTTTCGTTCGCGCTTACCCGTAACGTGCTTGTTCCGCATCACGCTGGCCCGCAACGCGCTTGCCGCATCACGCTTGTCCGCATCACGCTTCCCGCATCACGCTGGCCCGTCACGCTTGTCCGCATCACGCTTGCCGCATCACGCTTCCCGCATCGTACCGTTTCCCCAAGCCTAGCCTGCGCAGGTCCGGCACATTCCTGCTTTGTTTCCTTTCGCATCACACTTCCCGTAGATGTTACTTCCTCGTCAATTCGCCGAACCCGAACGTTCGGCTTTTTCTCGTCCGACCTTGGCATTTCGCCCAAAAGATGCCGTTTCCATTCGTCATTTCGCCAATTCTGTGTGAAGGAACTTTACATAATCTCCTGCCCGGCGGTACGATCGAAGCGAATCGACGATACATACAGAAATGCATCGCATATCGCCGGCCTGAGCCGGCTTGGGAGGGGAAACCATGGCAAGACGGGCGAAAGGCGTTTGGATGGCAATGGTACTGAGCGCGGTGCTGATCGCGGGCTGCGGGTCGAACGGAAACGGAACCACCGGCGGAAACGCGGCCGCGGGCGAAGCACAAGGCGATGCGCAAAGCAGCGCCGCGGCGGATGCGGCAACGGCCGCGAACGCGGGTTCGGCGCAGACGGAGGCGGCAAACGCGCCTGCCGCGTCCGGCAAGCCGGCGGACGTCACCCTGATCGAGGGATGGTACGCGAAGGGCGAGGACGGCGGTTATTTTGCCGCGCTGCAGCAAAATTATTATAAAGATGCCGGCATCAACATGACGATCACGCCCGGCGGACCGCAAATTTCCGCGATGACGCTGGTCGCCTCGGGCAAGGCGGACTTCGGCATTTCCTACGCCGACGACATTCTGCTCGCGCGGGAGCAGGGCATTCCGGTCGTAGGCGTCCTGGCCGGATTCCAATATTCCCCGCAGGTGCTGATCCACCATGCCGACGACAAGATCGAGAGCTTCGCCGACATCGGCGACCGGACGGTTTACGTCACGCCCGGCACGCTCTATTGGGAATACATCAAGCACAAATTCAGCCTGACGAACGCGAAGCCGATGGCGTACACGGGCCAGCTCGTTAATTTCATCAAGGATAAGAAGTCGCTCAACCAAGGCTACATCACGAACGAGCCGTACGCGCTCGGCAAGCAGGGCGTCGACGTGTCGCTGCTCAAGATCGCCGACTCCGGGTATGCCAACTACGCCGACGTGCTGTTCACGACCGAGGATTACCTCGCGCAGCATCCGGACGTCGTGAAAGCTGTCGTCGAGGCGAGCCAGAAGGGCTGGAGCTACTACCTCGACAACTACAAGACCGTCAACCCGTTCATCAAGACGTACAACCAGGAGGCGACGCTGGACGCGATGGACTACGAGGCCGAGCACGAGAAGGAATTCATCCTGACGGACGAGGCGAAAGCGAACGGCATCGGCACGATGACCGCCGACCGGTGGAACGAGCTGCAGGATCAGCTGATGACGATCGGCGGCCTGAAGGCGAAGCAGGACGTGACCAAGGCGTTCATGACGGAGTTTCTGGCGAAGCCTTAGCCCCTGTAGCCGCGAAAAGCTTTGGCGTCTCGCGCCAAGCGCCGCTCCGGCCGGGCCTCCCGCCGGGCCATCGCCCGAGCGCCGCTGCGGGCCGCGCCTCAAGCCCGGCCGCGTCTCGCGCCCGGACGGCCCGGCTTGCCGCCCCTCACAGACCGCCTCTTTCCGGGCGGTCTTTTCGCGCTCCCCGCACGCAAACTCCACGCGCACTCCACGCGCATGCACCCAACGCCGCCAGGGCCTGCGATCCGCCGGGAATTTGGATCGTTCCCGCCGAAATGATACACTTAGCCATAGCGCGATCACGCACGAACATTTTGTGCCGACCAGGAGGAAATCGAAACGATGCAACCGATCATTACCGTCGTCGGACTCGGCTCCGGCGACGCCGACCAATTGACGCTCGGCGTCTGGCGCCGGCTTCAGGAGGCGCCCAGCCGCTACGTCCGGACGGAGCAGCACCCGATGATGGCGCTGTTCCGCGAGCACGGGCTGGCGTACGAATCCTTCGATTCGCTGTACGAACGGCTGGACTCGTTCCCGGACGTCTACGATGCGATCGCAAGCGAGCTTATCCGGCAATCCCTGGAGCGGGGATCGCTGCTCTACGCGGTGCCCGGCCACCCCATGGTCGCCGAACGCACGGTACAGCTGCTGCACGAGCGCTGCCCGGAGGCGGGCGTCGGGCTGACCGTGCTCGGCGGCGAGAGCTTCCTTGACCAGGCGTTCACGCGGCTCGGCTTCGATCCGATCGAAGGCTTCCAGCTGCTCGACGCCGGCGGGCTGAAGCCGTCCCTGATCCGTCCGGAGCTGCACACCGTCATCGGCCAGGTATATGACGAATTTACGGCGTCCGACGTGAAGCTGACCCTGATGGAGACGCTGCCGGACGACTATCCCGTGACGATCGGCCATGCGCTGGGCGTCGCCGGCGAGGAGCGGATCGTGACCGTGCCGCTGTACGAGCTGGACCGGACGCCGGGCTTCGGCAATCTGTCGCTGATCTGGCTGCCGCGGTCCGAGGACGACCGGCTGCGCAACCGCACCTTTGAGCGGCTGCACGAGATCGTCGGCATTCTGCGCAGTCCCGAAGGCTGCCCGTGGGACAAGGAGCAGACGCACCAGTCCATCCGCAAAAACTTCATCGAAGAGACTTACGAGGCGATCGAGGCGATCGACAACGACGATCCCGATGGCATGCGCGAGGAATTCGGCGACGTCATTCTCCAGGTCATGCTGCACAGCCAGATGGAGGAAGAGACGGGGACGTTCACGGTCTACGACGTCATCCAGTCGCTGAACGAGAAGCTGTTGTTCCGCCATCCGCACGTATTCGGCGATTCCGCCGCGGGCGACGCGAGGGAGGCGCTGCAGAATTGGGAGCAGATGAAGGCCGAGGAGAAGCGGCGCAAAGGCATCGATCCCGCCGCCGCCTCGCAGCTGGACGGCATTCCGCCGGAGCTGCCCGCGCTGATGAAAGCCTATCAGCTGCAGAAGAAAGCGTCCAAGGTCGGCTTCGATTGGGACGAGATCGGCCCGGTGCTCGACAAGGTCCAGGAGGAGCTCGACGAGCTGCGGGAGGCGATCGCGTCCCAGGACCAGGAGGAGCAGGCCGGCGAGCTCGGGGACCTGCTGTTCGCGACGGTCAACGCCGCGCGGTTCATCGGCGCCGACCCGGAAGAGGCGCTCTCGCGGACCAACCGCAAATTCAAGAAACGATTTTCATATATTGAGGAGCAGCTTCGTATAAGCGGGCGATCCTTTGACCAAACTGATTTACTAGAGATGGACCGCTATTGGGAGGAAGCCAAAAAGCTTCCGTAACGTTCGGAAACGTCCAAGAGCGATTCGTCAAATTTCGGCTAATTTCCTCATAAAACACAAAATATTTTTAGGGTCAGGCAGGATTTTTTTGCTAACGGGCAGAATAGTACGTTTTGAGGAAATGAGGCTATCGGCGGCTAATCCGCCTACAACCATATTTGAATTATTAGGAGGATTTTAAGATGAACAAAACGGATTTGATCAACAACATTGCAGCGAAGAGCGGCTTGACGAAGCGCGACGTCGAAGCGGTATTGAATAGCTTCCTCGGTGAAGTCACGGACGCGCTGGCAGGCGGAGACAAAGTGCAGCTGATCGGCTTCGGCACGTTCGAGACGCGCAAGCGCTCCGGCCGCACGGGCCGCAACCCGCAAACGGGCAGCCCGATCACGATCGCGGAATCCAAAGTCCCAGCGTTCAAAGCCGGCAACAAACTGAAAGACGCCATCAAGTAAGCATGCGTCTGGACAAATTCCTCAAAGTATCCCGTCTGATCAAGCGGCGAACCGTCGCGAAGGACGTCTCCGACCAAGGTCGCGTCTGGATCAACGGCCGCGAAGCCAAGGCGAGCAGCGACGTCAAAGCCGGCGACGAGCTCAAGATTCAATACGGCCAGAAGATCGTGACCGTCCGCGTCGAGCGGATCGCGGAGACGACCAAGAAGGACGAGGCGAGCGGCATGTATACTTTGTTGAAGGAAGAATCGCGCCAGCCCGAGGGGAAGCTCGACTGGCAGCCATAACGGAAGACGGCCGCCCCGGATGTTGCCGGCGCGGCCGTCTTTTTTGCGTTTTGCGGCTGCCTGAAGGCACGATCAGGTTCATCATCGTTCGCCCCTTCGCGTGCCACAACCGCCCCCGGCGGCCCGGTTCTAAAACCGTTCCCTCTCTCATAGGCTAGTCTCAGTTACCAGTACGCTCGTAGGAGGGGACGGGGCAATGATAGAGCAGGGCGGCAAGACGCAGAAGCGCCAGGAAATCAAAATGCTTAACCGCAAGATCCTTGAGATTACCGGCGTCATGAACGTGGAAAGCTTCGATGTGGAGGAGTTTCTGTTGGAGACCGAGCTCGGCTTCCTGGCGATTCGCGGCCAGAATCTGCATATGAAGCATTTGAGCCTGGAGCAGGGGCTCGTCGCCATCGAAGGGCTTGTCCACTCGCTTACGTACTTGGACGGCAATACGGCCGCGAAATCCAAAGGCCTGTTCGGGAAGATCTTCAAGTGACCGTCAGCCTTGACGTGCAATGGTGGACCATGATGACGATGCTGCTCTCTGGGATCGGGATGGGCATCGTTTTCGATGGTTACCGCGTCGTGTCGGACGAGCTGCGGATCAGCCGCATCTGGGTGCCGGTCTTCGACCTGCTCTATTGGATCGCCGCCACGCTCACGGTATTTCAGGTGCTGTCGTCGAGCAATCACGGGGAAGTCCGGTTCTATGTGTTTCTGGGGCTGCTGCTCGGCATCGGCTGCTACTACTGGCTGTTCAGCAAAATCACCGTTCGGCTGGTACGGCTGCTGATCGAGACCGTCCGCGCCCTGACGCGCTTCGCGGTCAAATGTTTCCGGCTGCTGATCGTGAAGCCGCTCGTGCTGCTGTTCCGGCTGGCCAAGCTGCTGTTGGCGTTTTTCCTGGCGCTTACTATGTTCCTCTTCAGAATTGTGGTACAATTGGTTCGTCCGTTCTGGCTTCTGCTCTCCTGGATGACCAAGCCGGCGTGGAAGCCGGCGTTTCGCTGGTGGGGCAACCGGGTAAATCCCCTTATCGCGAAGTGGCGGATCCCGGAGAGGTTCCGGCAGGCCAAGAGCGCCGTGCAAGGGCTCTGGCAGCGCTGGAAGAACCGCAAGGATGCGAAGAAGAACGACGACTAATCCACAACGCCGGGAGGTCCATGAATGGCAACGGCAAGCTCCAATCCGGCTCCGAATCAAGCCGGAACGAAACGCAGATTGAAGTTATGGCTATTTTTCGTCGTGCTTTTCATGGGCTGGGCGATTTATACAGGCATTGCGCAGATGAGCCGTCAGGGGCAAGCCGAAGACAAGCTGGCCGCCGCGAAGCAGAAGCTCGACGAGGCGACCAAGCAGACCGAGGACCTGAAGCTCGAGCTGAAGCGGCTGAACGATCCGGAATACATCGGGCTGAAAGCGACGCAGGAATTCGGCATGGTCAAGCAGGGCGAGAAACAGATCGACGTCCTTCCGAAGCCGTAACCGGGCGGCTAAACGGGCTTCCGTCTGTTGCCTTGCATCAACCGTTCGGGTATAATCAGCTTAAGTAACCGCATTTTTCGGCTTACCTCATTTTTACCCGCGGTTCACGGCTGCGGACCTCGAAGCGAATGCTTCGCATAACGGTTAGGGAGGAACATTTTTACCTATGGCAATTGAAGTGGGCGCCAAGTTAGAAGGCAAGGTGACAGGCATTACGCATTTCGGGGCATTCGTCGATTTGTCGGGAGGTGTCACAGGGCTAGTTCACATCTCTGAGATTGCCGATAACTACGTCAAGGACGTTAAGGACCATTTGAAGCTGGAAGACATCGTGACGGTGAAGGTCATTAACGTTGACAAAGACGGGAAAATCGGACTTTCCATCAAACAAGCAATCGACCGGCCAGAAGGTTCCGTACCTCCTCAGCGTGAGCGCACCGGAGATCGCCCAGGCGGCTTCAATCGTCCAGGCGGCGGCGGAGGCGGAGGCTTCAATCGCCCAGGCGGCGGAGGCGGCGGACGCCCATTCAACAAAGCCGGCGGCGGCAAGCCCTCCTACGGCAAGCCTTCTTTCGAGGATAAAATGTCGCGCTTCCTGAAAGACAGCGAAGAACGCATGTCCTCCCTGAAGAAGAACACGGAATCCAAACGCGGCGGCCGCGGCGCCAAGCGCGTTTAACCCCATAGCGTTTTAAAGGCAGTGCCACTCCCGGCACTGCCTTTTTTGCGTTCGCTCCCCCTTCGAGGGACGGCTTATGCAGTCCGCTGCTTAAATATACCCGCCCACGCAAAAAAGTTTTCCCGCCTTCTCACGGTATCCCGACAGGTTCGGACGGCGAACCGACGCGCGCGGCGCGAAAACCCGCCACGCAATTTGTTGAAATCGTAAAGGCTGCGCCCGCGCGGAGCCGTCCCGAGGCGTCCTCGAAGCATCCCGCCCACGGCGGAATCCCAGGTGAGGCGCAGGATCGCGCCGCGGCGACAAGCCTGCCGCCCACGGGAGGCGGACTTGTCGGAAAAAACTTCGGCGTTGACAACGCTATCTGACAAACTTTCGCGAGGGACCGATTCTATAATGGCGATACACTATTTTGGAAAAGGGTGGTGCTTTCTCCATGGCAGTCAAACCCAAGGTCGTCATGTTCCCCGGCGTGCGCAAAACCAGCTTCGTCCACTCGGCGCTTCAGAGAGGGCTGGCCCGCACCGGCGTCCTCCGGCTCGCCGGAATGCTCGCATCGCGCAAGTGGATGTTCATTCTTATGGCCGTCGGCTTCCTGCTCGGACGAGCCGTCATCCTCGAATCGCTCACCCCGTTCGCGGTCGCGTACTTCACGGTCATCTACTTCCTGCGCAGGGATCTGTCCCTGCCGGTCGCCGCGGCGATCATCGCCGGCAGCTGGTTCGCCGTCGCCCCGGATCCGATGTGGATCGCGATGGAGCTGGCGGTCATGTACCTGCTGCTCCGGGGGCTGGAAGCGTACGAGCGGGCGGAGCTCTCTTACGCGCCGCTGCTCGTGTTCGTCGCGACCTTGCTCGTGCGGCTGTTCGGGGTCGTCATCGAGAGCACGCTCGGCTGGTACGAGCTGATGATGGTCGGCGTGGAAGCTTCACTCGGCTTCGTCCTGACGCTGGTGTTTGTCCAAGCCATCCCGGTGCTGACGTTCACGAAGAAGACGTCGGCGCTCAGGAACGAAGAAATCATCTGCCTCATGATCATGCTGGCCTCCATCATGACGGGAACCGTCGGCTGGACCGTGGAAGGCTTATCCCTGGAACATATCATGTCGCGCTACATGCTCCTGCTCTTCGCCTTGGTCGGCGGCGCCCCGCTCGGCGCGTCCGTCGGCGTCGTAGCCGGCCTCATTCTGAGTCTCGCCGACGCCAACGCGATCGTGCAGATGAGCCTGCTCGCCTTCGCCGGCTTGCTGGCCGGACTGCTCCGGGAAGGGGGCAAGATGGCCGTCGCCTTCGGGATGCTCCTAGGCTCGTCCATTCTCGCCATCTACATCGGCAACCAGTCGGACGTCATGGCGTCCACGTGGGAGTCCGTTATTGCGGCCGCCCTGCTGATGGCCACGCCCAAATCGATTACTCGCATTATTTCCAAATACGTGCCAGGCACGCACGAACACGTCAAATCCCAGCACGAGTACGCGAAGCGCGTGCGGGACGTGACGGCACAGCGGGTTGCGCAATTCTCCGAGGTGTTCCGCCAGCTGTCACGCAGCTTCGGGCAGTTCGGCGGCGCGGCGGACGAGCCGGACAACAAGCGGGAAGATACCGTCGGCCACTTCATGAACGCGGCCGCGGAGCGGACCTGCAGCTCGTGCCACCGCAAAGATCTGTGTTGGGAGGGAAAATTTTATGACACGTACCGGATGATGACGAACATGATGACGTCGGTAGAGGAAGGACGACGGCTCGGGCCGAAGGAGGTGCCGAAGGAGTGGAGCGTGCACTGCGTCAAGCCGCAGCAGGTGCTGTCGGTGATGCAGCAGCAGTACGAACTGTATCAGCATGATCTCAAGTGGCGGAAGCAGCTGAGCGAATCGCGCCAGCTCGTGGCGGAGCAGCTGTCCGGCGTCTCGCAGGTCATGGAAGACCTGGCGAGGGAAATTCAACGGGAGGGGCAGCAGCTCCATTTGCAGGAGGAACAGATCCGAGAAGCGCTGGAAGGGCTCGGTTTATCGATACAGGGCATCGAAGTCATCAACCTGGAGGAGGGGAACGTCGAGGTCGAAGTCTACCACACGTTCGGACAAGGCTACGACGAATGCCGCAAAATCATCGCGCCGCTGCTGTCCGACATCATCGGCGAGCCGATCGCGGTCATGTCGGAGCAGCCGCCGGACAAGGAAGGCGGCGCCGCGCTCGTGACGTTCGGCACGGCGAAGGCGTTCGAGGTGGATACCGGCGTGGCCGGTCTCGCGAAAGGCGGGGATTTGCTGTCGGGCGACAGCTTCAGCACGGTCGAGCTGGGCAATGGCAAGTTCGCCGTGGCGATTAGCGACGGCATGGGCAACGGGGAGCGCGCGAAGCAGGAGAGCAGCACGGCGCTCACGATTTTGCAGCAGCTGCTGCAGTCCGGCATGGACGAGAAGCTGGCGATCAAGTCCGTGAATTCGGTCTTGCTGCTTCGGTCCTCGGACGAGGTGTTTGCGACGGTCGACGTGGCGTTAATCGACATGTATTCGGCCAAGACGACGTTCATGAAAATCGGATCAACGCCTAGCTTCATCAAGCGGGGGAACGAAGTGATACCGATCTCGGCCAACAATTTGCCGGTAGGGATTTTGCAGGACATTGATATAGATTTGATTCGCGTGCAGCTGCAGCCGGGCGATACGCTCATCATGATGACCGATGGCATCTACGACGCCCCGGGGCACGCCGTGAACAAGGAAATGTGGATGAAGCGGGTGATCCAGGAGATTAAGACGGAGCACCCGCAGGAGATCGCCGACGCGCTTCTCGATACGGTCGTTCGGTACCATAAGGGAGACATTGTCGACGACATGACGGTCGTCGTCGCGAGAGTGGACAAGCATCAGCCCGAGTGGGCGACATTCCGCTGGCCTGGCATGACCAAGGTCGAGCGTCCAAGGACGGTGAGCTGAAATGGCGATGAAGAAGATGACGACATGGATGCGTCAAGCATTCTTGAATAGAGACGGTATGACGGCGGAGGAGGGGAACAATCGAAGCGGCATGACGGCGGAGGACGGGAACAATCGAAGCGGCCTGAAGGACGAAGGCCGGGCCAAGACGAGCCCGGGCGAAGACCATGCGGCGGAGGGCCGCGGTATATGGGCGTCGCGGAGCAGCCTGCGCCAGCGGCTGCTCGCGGATCGGCGCCGCAAGCTAGGGGGCCAGCCGCTCATGATGCTCGTCCCGGTCGCCGCAGCGGATGCGGAGCGGGAGCGCCTGCGGGACGAGCAGCGGCGCGCGGCGGCCGCGGAGGCGCGCCGGCGCGAGGCGGAGGCGCGGCAGCGGGACGAGCCGTGGCGCCCGGCGGAGGCGGACCGGCCGCAGCGGGCCGTGGC